>JAMFRW010000174.1 GCA_026224975.1 Rhodoferax sp.
GAGCAACTGCCGCTGACGACGGCGATCACGTCGACGGGCTTGGCAACCGGCAGCGATGGCTCCGCCGGCAACAATCCCAGCTCGCGCCAATGCGCCGCAAGTGCATATTGCAGGCCCGATGAAGATGCGCTGAAGAGACCGTCACCACGCTGCTCCCAAATCAACCGCCCGGCCTCGGCGAGCGTTTCCGCATCGAGCACATCGATGAACACAGCCGGCACGTCATCGCCTTGCAATGCAGCGACACGCTCCGCGGCCAGGCCCGCGCGCAGTTGCAGCATGTCGATCAGTTCGATGCGCCGCGTTGTCTGCTTCGCGAGGTGCAATCGCAAGTCCGATTCATCCATCGGCGTGACCGGATGGCGCGACATGGTCGGGTGCCGATCGAGCCGGTGACCCACACCATCGACCGCCGCAAACAGGTTGCCGAACACCTGATAACGACGCAAGCGCGGCGCGCCGACGACGATGGGCGACCAGCGGCCTGGCATGTGCTGAATTCCGATGTCGATCGCGCGTCCGATGCTGCCGGTGGCGGGCGACGAATCGAAGGTCGAGCAGACCTTGTAGTGCAGGATGGGCGCGCCGAGCGCGGCCAGCGCTTCGAAGACGCGTGGCAGTTCGGCGCTCATCCATTCGGGGTTTCGGCCGCGCGACGAGCCGGCGATGCCGACGCAGCGCGCTTCTGGAAAGCGCGCGCGCATCGCCGCGTCGGGCACATCGAGGAAGAGCACGGTCGGCACGCCCGCGGCCGTCATCGCTTCCATCGCGTCGGTGGAGCCGGTGAAGTCGTCGCCGTAGTAAGCGAGCAGCGGGCCGTCGGGCCAGTGACGACCGGATCGCGCGGCCGATGTCATCGCCAGAACTCCAGCGCCTCGGCCAACGCCGGCACGCGCTGCGCCTGCTGCGCGAGGGGAATGCCTTCCATCGCCGCCTGCCATGAGGCGCGCAGCGCTTCCACGCCCGCGGGCACGCCGCGAGGGTGGCCGAAGATGCCGCCGCCCGCCGCGTGGATGAGGTCGGCGCGGCCGAGTGCGGCGTAGGTGTCGTGGGCTTGCAGGCCGGTCTGGCCGGAGCTGAAGACGGGCATGGCGGGCAGCTCGGCGCTGGCCATCACGGGCGCCAGCACCGAGCGCGCCGCGGCGATCACGCTGGCATCGGGCTCGCTGAACTTGTTGCGCAGGCCGTTGACGTGCAGGTGGTCGGCGCCCGCCAGGCGCCAGATTTTTTGCAGTGGCGCGAAGTCGAAACCGAGCGCCGGTGAGCGCGAAAGGTAGCCCCAGCCTGCCCGGTGCGCGTGGATCGGCAGTTGCGAATGGCGGCGCAGTTCGAGCAGGCCGACCAGGCCGACCGAGTTGAGGCAGGCCATCACGCAGGTGCCGCCCTGGGCCAGCACCAGGTCGTGGCGGCGGCGCATCTTGTCGAGGTCACCCGTCAGGTTGAAGGCGACCATGGCCTTCTTGCCGGTGCGGTCTGCCGCATCGTTGACCACGCGCATGACGGCGCGCACGCGATTTTCGAACGGGCAGTTGGGGCCATCGGCCTGCAACTCGTCGTCCTTGATGAAATCGATGCCGCCTGCGATCAGCGCGCGCACCTGCTCGGCTGTTTCGTCGGCCGAGAGCCCCACGCTCGGCTTGATGATGGTGCCGATCAGCGGTCCGTGTGCCACGCCGGCGAGCCGCCGCGTGCCGGCGATGCCGAAGGCCGGGCCGGGGTAGGCCGCGGCGAACGAGGGTGGCAGTTGCAGGTCGATCAAGCGCAGGCCGGTGACCGCGCGCAGCTCGTAGAGGTTGCCGGCGATGGTCGCCATCAGCGTCGGCAAACACGCGCCCAGGTTCTCGATCGGCCACGAGAGCTCGAGCACGCAGCGTGTGTAGACGCTGGCCTGCTTCGGCGTCGGCAGGCTGGGCGTGCGAGAGGTGTCGATGACCTCCAGCCGCTCCACGCGCGCGCCGGCGCGCGCCTTGAGTTCCGGCGTTTCGGTGGCGAGTGCCACGAAGGTGCCGCTCGACTGTTCACCGGCGATCACCTCGGCCGCGCGGGCCGGGTCGTCACCGGTCTCCAACCAGTAGGTGGCGTGGATGCGTTCGCCCATTTTGTTTCCCCTCAAGCGAGCTCGTTCAAGTGATGCGGCGAATGCTCTCGGCGATCTCGTCGCGGTCGAAGACCTTGAGCCAATCGTCGCGCATCAGCCGCGGCTTGCCGAAGGTGATGGCCTTGTTGCAGGCATCGGAGAAGGCACCCGGAATCTCCTTGAAGATCACCGCGGCCAGGATGTTCATGTGGCCCAGCAGGAAGTCGCGAGCGCATTGTTCGGGCACGCCGCGCTTGACGGTTTCGTCCATCGCTTCGCGCATGACATCGAGCAGCGTCGCGCACACGGTTTCAGAGAGGCCGGGTTCCAGGATCGCCATCTGGTCCACCGTCAAGCGGTAGGAGCGCAGGATGGGCGCGTAGATGACCTTGGCGACCGCTTCGCCCAAATCGAAGGCTTCGTCCGGCCCTTGCATCAGCGCGCTGGTGATCGACTGCTTGGCCGCGCCGCCGCCGAAGAAGTCGCGCCGCGCTTCTTGAGTGGTCTCGTCGTTGAAGATGGTCGGGTGGCAGGGGTGCGCCACGAAGTAGGTCAGGTCCTTGCGATCGGGCAGGTGGCCGGCGAAAGGCGCGGCTGCGTCCAGCGTCATCACCATGGTGCCGGCGCGCAGCTTGGGCGAGATCTCGTGCGAGAGCTTGCCGATGAGCGTATCGGGCACGGCGAGGATGACCACATCCACGTTGTCGAGCGCGGCATCCACATCCACGCATTCGATGCCGAGTTCGTCCTTCAAACGCTGGCGGCCGAAGGCGCCGGGCTCGATGTGGCTTACGCGGTAGCCGGAGTTCTGCAGGTTCTTCGACAGGCGAACGCCCATCTTGCCGCCGGCGCCGAAGAGTGCGATTTTTTCGTTCATGGTGAGGTGCTCCAAAAAAGGGTTGAAAGACGAAGACTCATTTCGCGCGAGGCGTGGGCTGGTAAGCGAAAGCGGTCGTCGCAGCCGCCGGCTTCGACCGCGCTGCGGCGATCGTCATCACCAGCCCCGCCGACAAGGCCATGAAGCCGCCGACCACGAACATCGGCGCCTGGTAGGAGCCGGTGGCGTCCTTGACCGCACCGGTGATGTACGGCGCCGCAAAGCCGGCCACGTTGCCCAGCGTGTTGATCAGCGCGATGCCGGCGGCTGCGCCGGCGCCGGTCAGGAAGCGCGCTGGCAGCGCCCAGAAGTTGGGCAGTGCCGCGAAGATCGAGCAGGCCGTGACGGCCACCACCGCCACCGTGGCCGCCGGTGAGTGCATGTAGAGCGCGCAAGGAATGCTGATGGCGCCGATGGCCGCCGGGATGCCCACATGCCAGTTCTGCACGCCGTGCTTCGTGGCATGGCGGCTCCAGAAGAACAGCGCAAACGCTGCGGGCAGGTAGGGGATGGCGGTGATCAGCCCCTTCTGGAACACATTGAACTTGCTGCCGAACTGCGCTTCGAAGCCGCCGATGATGGTCGGCAAGAAGAACGCCAGCGCGTAGAGCCCGTAGACCAGGCCGAAGTAGATCAGCGCGAAGGTCCAGACGCGTGGGTCCATCAGCGCCTTGCCGGCGTGGCGACCGTGCGCATCGGTCTTGGCGCTGTCTTCCTTGGCGAGTTCGGTGGTGAGCCACTTCTGCTCCTCGGCGGTGAGCCATTTGGCGTCGCTGGGTTTGTCGGCCAGGTAGAACCAGGCCACGATGCCCACGATCACGGCCGGCACGGCCACGCCGAAGAACATGATGCGCCAGCCTTCCAGGCCGAAGGCGCCGTTCGCGCCGATCAGCAGCGCGGCCACAGGCGCGCCGATCACGATCGTCAGCGGTTGCGCCAGGTAGAAGAGGCCGAGGATGTGGCTGCGGTGCTTGGCCGGCACCCAGAGGCTCAGGAACAGGATCGCGCCCGGAAAGAACCCGGCCTCGGCCACGCCCAGCAGGAAGCGCAGCCAGTAGAGGCCCTCGACGCTGCGCACCCAGGTGAACAGCAGCGCGACGATGCCCCAGGTCACCATGATGCGCGCCATCCAGCGCCGCGCGCCGAACTTGTGCAGCGCCAGGTTGCTCGGGATCTCCAGCAGGATGTAGCCGATGAAGAACACCCCGGCCGCAAAGCCGAACTGCGCGGCCGTCAGCCCCAGGTCCTTGGTGAGCCCATTGGGGCCGGCGAAAGAGATGGCGGTGCGGTCGAGAAAGTTGATGAAGAACATCAACGCCACGAAGGGCACGAGCCGGAACGAAACCTTGCGAATGGCCGACCTTTCGATGGCCTGCGCGGATGAAGTGTCCACGTTGTCTCCTGTGATGTCATGAGCTGGTGTGATGAGTAGACCAGCACCGGCTAGCGCTGCCAATCAGGGTTAGTGCGGATAAGTCCTTCGCACACCGGGCCTGGAATCGTCTCGTGATAAGGTCATCACACCAAGTTACCGCCGCAGCCTTGCGGCATCAAGGAACCGGCTGTGAGCGAGACCATCCAGCGCCGCAAGATCTACCAGGAAGTGCACGACCGCCTGATGGCGCGTATCCGCTCCGGCGCCATCCCGCCCAATGCGCAACTGCCGTCGGAGCGCGAGCTGATGGAGGAATACGGCGTGGGCCGGCCGGCGGTGCGCGAAGCGCTGCAGGCACTCGAACGCTCGGGCATCGTCGAGATCATCCACGGCGAGCGCGCCCGCGTGGTCGTGCCCACGGCCGATCGCCTGATGGCGCAGATCGCAGGTGGCGCGATGCACCTGCTGCGCTCGCAACCCGGCACGCTGGAACACCTGAAGGAAGTGCGGCTGTTCCTGGAGACCGGCACCGCCCGCATGGCCGCCGAGCGCGCCACCGAAGAAGACGTGGCGCGGCTGCGCCTGGCCGTCGTGCGGCACCGCGCCAGCGTGGCCGACCCCGAGCGCTTCATCGAACTCGACATGGCCTTCCACCGCGAGATCGCCGGCATCAGCAGCAACCCGATCTTTCCTTCGATCGTCGAAGCGATGTTCCGCTGGGCCGGCGAGCACTACCAGTCGCTGGTTCGTGCGCCGGGCGCCGAGGAACTGACGCTGGCAGAGCACGAACGCATCGTCGACGCGATCGCCGCGCGCGACGCGAGCGGCGCGGCCGAGGCGATGCATGCGCACTTGAGCCGGGCCAACCTGCTGTACCAGCAGTTGCTGCGGCCGATCTGACGGAGCTCGGAGGGACGAGAAGGGGAACTGACGACCACTGAAGCGCCGCGTGTCGGCAACGTCCGACCACGCCCATAGCGTGCGCCCGACAGACAACGCCGCGCCCGCCGCGCAGCATGCAGCGATGGCCCACACACCGCTTCATCTCTCTCGAACGAAACCTTGGAGGCACGTGTCCTGGGTGCCGCAGGTCGCGTCATTGCCGCTGTTGCTGGCCTTGCACGCTGCGTTTGCGCAAGCGATGCCCTTGCCGCCAGTCGTGTCGACGGAGGCCGGCCCCGGCCTGAAAGTCACCCCCGACAAGAGCTACCTGATCCCCGCCGCCGAGATCATCGGCTTCGATCTGGTGCTCAGCAATGTCAACCGCCAGTTCAGCAGCAGCTCCGACTACGACGTGAGCTGGCGGTCGATCCGGCGCAACCTGCGCGGGCCTTGGGTGATCGACAACGACCCGTTCAAGGTCAACCAGTTCGCGCACCCGTACCAGGGCTCGCTGTACCACGGCGCGGCGCGTTCGGCGGGTTTGAGTTATTGGGAAGCGTCGGCCTACACCTTCGTCGGCAGCGCGTGGTGGGAAATCACCGGCGAGAAGACGCCGCCTTCGCGCAATGATCAGGTGGCGAGCGGCATATCGGGCAGCTTTCTGGGTGAGCCGCTGTTTCGCATGGCGCACCTGGTGCTCAACGGCAAGGGGCCCATCTCGACCTATTGGCGCGAGATCGGCGCGGCGGCCATTTCACCGGCACTCGGGTTCAACCGGCTGCTGTACGGCTCGCGCTTCGATGGCGCTTTCGACGACCACGACCCGATCTACTACAGCCGCTTGCGGGTCGGCATCAACCACGTGACGCGCGACGCTGCCGGCACGGCCGAAGCACCCAAGCAGAACGTCGGCGAGATCGACTACGCGCTCGACTACGGCGTGCCCGGCCAGCCCGGCTACACCTACGACCGGCCGTTCGACTACTTCTCTTTCGCGGCCGTCTTGTCGAGCGCCAACGGTGTGGAGAACCTCGCCACGCGTGGCCTGCTGTTCGGGGCGCCATATTCGGCTGGAGACAACGTGCGCGGCCTGCTCGGGATCTATGGCAGCTACGACTATGTGGCGCCGCAGATATTTCACATCTCGACGACCGCGGTCTCGCTCGGCACGACGGCGCAATGGTGGCTCTCGGACCGCTTCGCATTGCAAGGCACCGGGCTCGCCGGGCTGGGCTACTCGGCGGCGAGCACGGCACGCGGTGTGGCCATCGACACCGACTACCACTACGGCGTGGCGCCGCGCCTGAGCATGGCGTTGCGGCTGATCGGCGGTGACCGCGCCTCGCTCGATGTGTCGGCACAGAAGTATTTCCTCGGCCGCATCGCCAACCGCTCGGCGGGGCGTGACGACATCTCGCGCGTGGACACCGCCTTCACCTGGCGCCTCGCGGGCCACCATGCGATCGGCGTCAAGTACGTGTGGTCGCACCGCAGCGCCAACTACCCGACGGTGGGTGACCGGCAACAGACGTTGGGCACGGTCGGCGTCTACTACACGCTGCTCGGGGCCGACAACTTCGGCGCCGTCGACTGGCGCGACGGCACGGTGCACTGACCAGTCAGTCTGTGAGATTCGGCGGCACGATCTCGAGCCGCTTCATGTGGCGATAGAAGGTCGAACGCGGCACGCCGAGTTGCTGCGCGGCTGGCGTCACATGCCAATGGTGGTGCTTGAGCGCGGACAGCATGCGCTCGCGCAGCACGGTGTCCGGCGGGCTGGGCGGCTCCATGCGCGCTGCGATAGTCGGCGCCACTGCAACTGGCAGACGTGCCCGCAACGCGATGTCCGGCGGGAAGCACTTCAACGAGAGCCGCTGCGCATCCGTCACCGTGCACGCATAACGCAGTGCATGCCGCAACTGGCGGATGTTGCCGGGCCAGGGGTGGGCCTCGAGCAGTTCGAAGGCTTCGCGCTCGATCTCGATCCACGGCCGGCCGACGGCAGTGCCTTCTTCGTGGAGCACGCGACGGATGACCTCGGCGATGTCGGCACGGTCGCGCAGCGGCGGCAGCTGGAAGACGGCGCCGCTCAGCCGGTAGTACAAGTCTTCACGAAAGCGCCCGGCGCGCATCAGCTCGTCCAAGGCCTGGTGCGTGGCGCAGACCACATGCAGGTTCACATGGCAGGGCTCTTCGGCGCCGAGTGCCAGCACCTCGCCTTCGGCCAGCACGCGCAGCAATCGGCTTTGCAGCAGCAGCGGCATGTCGCCGATCTCGTCGAGGAACAGCGTGCCGCCATCGGCCTGCAGGATCTTGCCCTTGGCGCCGCGGGCCCTGGCGCCGGTGAAGGCGCCGTCGCGGTAGCCGAAAAGTTCGCTCTCGATCAACGTTTCGGGAATGGCTGCGCAGTTGAGCGCCACGAAGGCGCGCTCGCGGCGCCCGCTGTGCGCATGCAGGGCCTTGGCGAAGGCCTCCTTGCCGGTGCCGGTTTCGCCGAGCAGCATCAGCGGGATCTCGGCATTGACCAGCCGGCAGGCGGTGGCCACGATGTCTTGAAGGCGCGGGTCGGCGATGGCCAGGTGGTCGAAGGCCGGGTGCGCTCTTGCTTCGGCGCCCGGGGCGGCCACCGCAGCCGATGCCAGCAGCGTGCTCTGCAAGGTCGGTCGCGGCCGCACCGGGGCGCGCAGCACGCCGTAGAGCAGCCGCCCGGTGGAGGCCACGCGCAAAGGCAGCGCCAGCCCGGGGGCCGCATGCGCATTGGCGAACAGCGTCTCCACGCTGCAGCCGAACAGGTCTTCGATCGACACCGGCAAGCGCCCCAGGTTGCCCAGCAGGTGCTGCCGCGCCGGCCGGTTGGAGCCGACCAGTTCGCCCGATTCGTTGAAGGCCAGCAGCCAGTCGGTCTCGGGCGAACGGTTGTCGATGCGCGGACTGACTGAGAGCCGCCAATGCCGTTGCAGCGAGCGCTCGGCGTAGGCGTTCTCGATCTGCAGCGCCTTCTCGTTCACGAAGTGGAAGACGAGGGCCTGGCTGTCGCGGTTGTAGGGCGAGTAGAGCGTGGAGGCGTTGAGCACCGCGATCAACTCGTCCTCCACATTGAAGACCGGCGCCGCGCTGCAACTCAGCGCGGTGTTGTCGGCGCGAAAGTGCTCGGCCTTGTGCACGAGGGTCGGCTTCTGGTCGATGATGGTCGTGCCGATGCCGCAGGTGCCTTCTTCCTCTTCCGACCAGCAGATGCCCACGCGCACGCCGGCATTGCCGAAGCGGTCGTCGGCGTCGTGGCCCTTGCGGTAGTCGATGGTCGAACCGTAGGCGTCTGTCAGCAGCACGCAGTAGTTGGCCGACGATACATGGCGGTCGAGGTCATCGATGTGCGGCTTGGCCACATCGAGAAACTCGCCCATGCGGTCGGAGGTTTCGCTCAGCTCTGCCGCCGTCAGCACCCGCCGGCCGCGGCTGCGGCCGGGGTCGAGCGGGTGCTTGCGAACCGAGCGCTGCCAGGATTGTCGAAGCCAGTCGTCTTTCATCGCTTCTGTCGGGCTGGTGTCGACCGGGTTCTGTTCGACGACGCGCCAGATGGCCGCGGCGTGCGAACCGGATTCGCTGATGTTCATCGGTGTGTCCCCAACGGCGGCGGCGCCCGGCCAGGGAGGCGGGGCGCGCGGCGGACCGGTCACGTTCGCTCTTTGGGAGCGGACGCGCCGGCCTCTGCTCGGTATCGTCCTTCTAGCGCTGCGCTTGGCGTCCGCTCAAGCCGGCGACGAGAGCTGATCGCGCATCGGCAGTTGCCGAATGCGCTTGCCCACCGCCGCCTGGATCGCATTGGCCAGCGCCGGCGCGATGACCGGCACGCCCGGTTCGCCCACACCGCCGAGAGGCATGTCGAAGCCACTCGATGGCATCAGGTGCACCACGATCTTCTTCGGCGCCATGTTGAGCCGCGCGATCTCGAACTGGTGGAAGTTGTCCTGCTGCACGCGGCCGTTCTTGAACGTCACCTCGCTCACCAGCGCCTGGCTCAACCCCATGATGCAGGCACCCTCGATCTGCGAGCGGATGCGGTCGGGGTTGACCTGCGGCCCGCAATCGACCGCCACATCGATGCGCGGGATCACGATCTCACCCTTGGTGCTGACCGAGACCTCGATCACCGCTGCCACATAGGTGACGAAGCTGTAGTGCGCGGCCAGCCCCAGGCCTTGGCCGGCGGGCAGCTTGCGGCCCCACTGCGCCTCTTGCGTCGCCCGCTCGATCACGCGGCGCAGGCGGCCGGTGTTGATGGGGTAACGCTCGGGCGATTCGCCGTGGTTCCAGGGTTCGCTGATCTTGGTCGGGTCGATCATGCGGTCGGGCCCGAGCAGCTCCAGCAGGAAATCGCGGTGGTCCTTGCCTTGCGCCTGCGCCATCTCGGCGATGAACGACTGCGACGCGAACGCATGCTGGATGTTGTTGACCGAGCGCAGCCAGCCGATGCGCGCATGCGCCGTGGCCTCCGGGTTCTCGATGCGCACGTTCGGAATGGCATACGGCATGCCCGTCAACCCCAGGCCGAGTTCGAAGCCGGCGAGCTGCTTCGGGTCGGGCGCAAAGATCGAGACGATGGTCGGCTCGGACGTGCGGTGCAGCCAGGCGGTGACCTTACCGTTGGCATCGAACCCGGCTTCCATGTGCTGTGCCGAGACGGCGTGAAAGTAGTCGTGGTGCAGGTCGTCTTCACGCGTCCAGGTGAGCTTGACCGGCTTGCCGTCCATCGCTTGCGAGACGAGCGCCGCTTCCACCACGAAGTCGGCCTTGGACTTGCGGCCGAAGCCGCCGCCCAGCAGCGTGAC
Organism: Rhodoferax sp.; assembly: GCA_026224975.1. Classification (GTDB taxonomy): domain Bacteria; phylum Pseudomonadota; class Gammaproteobacteria; order Burkholderiales; family Burkholderiaceae_C; genus LMDS01. The sequence goes on from JAMFRW010000174.1 coordinate 10,041, forward strand.
GTTGACGGTGACCTTCTCGGGCGCCAGGTTCAGCCGCTTGGCCACGCGGTCTCGTGCAGCCTGTGGTGACTGGCTCGCAGCCCAGATCTCGCACTTGCCGCCGCTGATGCGCGCCGTCGCGGCCGGTGCCTCCATCGTGGCGTGCGCATAGTGCGGCACGTAGTAATTGGCTTCGATGCGCTTGGCGGCCTTGGTGAGTGCGGCGTAGGCATCGCCTTCGTTGCGCACTTCCTTGCCGCCGGTCTTGAGCACCGCCGCTTCCAGCTCCTTGCGGTAGTTGTCGGAGTCGTAGCTGCCGTGCGCCCCGTCATCCCACTCGATCTTGAGCAGGCTGCGGCCCTTGATGGCGGCCCAGGTGTCCTTGCCGACCACGACGATGCCGCCGATGGGCTGGAACTCCGAAGGCGGTGGCGTGCCGTCCATCGCGAAGACCTTGATGACGCCGGGCACCTTGAGCGCCTCGGCCGCATCGAAGCTCTTGACCTTGCCGCCGAGCACCGGTGGCCGCGCGATCACCGCGTACACCATGCCGGGCAGGCGGGTGTCGATGCCGTACTGCGTGGTGCCGGTGACGATGGCCTTGCCATCGGTGAGGAAGGTATCGGTCTTGCCGATGTAGCGATATTGGCTCGGGTCCTTCAGCTTGAGGGAGCTGGCGGCCGGCACATCGAGCTTGGCGGCGGCGAGCGCGAGCGCACCGTAGCCCAGCTTGCGGCCCGAAGGCGTGTGCACGACCTCATGGTTCTTCGCTTGAACCTGATCGACCGGCACCTTCCATTTGGCGGCGGCGGCCTGCTCGAGCATGGTGCGGGCGCTGGCGCCGCAGCGGCGCATCGGGTCGAACCAGTGGCGCGTGCTGCGCGAACCATCGGTGTCCTGGTTGCCGTACCGGGCTTCGTCGCCAGGCGCTTGCACGACCTTCACGCGTTTCCAGTCGGCTTCGAGTTCATCGGCCACGATCTTGGGCAGGCTGGTGCGCACGCCCTGGCCCATCTCGGAGCGGTTGACGACGATGCTCACCATGCCATCGGGTGCGATCGAGACGAAGATCTTCGGGCTGTCCTGGATGCCGTGGGGCATGCCGTCGCCACCGTACTTCTGCGGCTCGTCGGCCGCGAAGCCACTGGTCGGGAGGCCCACGTAGAGCACGAGGCCGGTCAGCGGCACGGCCTTGAGGAAGGAGCGGCGGCTGGTGCCGGCACGCGCAGGGGCCGAGGCCTTGGCCCCTGCGGAGGCGGCGAAGTCAGCGTAGGGAATCTTCATGCCGTGCCCCCTTCCATGCCGGCCGCGGATTTGATCGCCGTGCGGATGCGCGTGTAGGTCCCGCAGCGGCAGAGGTTGCCGCTCATGGCATTTTCGATGTCGGTGTCACTTGGCTTGGGGTTTTGCTGGAGCAGCGCGGTGGCGCTCATGATCTGCCCGGCCTGGCAGTAGCCGCACTGCGGCACGCCGATGGCGAGCCAGGCGGCCTGCACCGCCTTGCCGGTCTTCGAAGCGCCCACGCC
>JAMFRW010000175.1 GCA_026224975.1 Rhodoferax sp.
AGTCGGCGTACCCGCCGACCGCCACAGCATGAGCCCCCGCCGGGCACCCCCTGCCGCGCCCGCGCTAGGCCACACCACGACGACGGGACACGAAACCAACCGAATCAATCCGACATGCTCAGCAAGTCCCCGAACGTCGCCCACTGCGTCCCCGTGAACTTCGCCAACTGCCCCTGCTTGATGATGAAGAAATCGGTGGGCGACGTATTCAATGACATCCCCGTCAGCAGCAGCGGCAGCTTCAGGTTCTTGATGTTGGCCGCCTGCCGCATGACGTTCTCGCGGGTGAGGTCGTTGCCGCACTGTTTCAGGATCTGCACCATGGTCTGTGCAGTCAGATAACCGTAGAGATTGGAAGCATCCTTCGGGTCGCCCTCCCGGTAGTAGCGGCCCATGAAGGCGCGCCATTCCAGCATCGCCGGGTCGTCCTTCCACTGCGGGTCGTTCGGGTCCTTGTAGTACTGCAGCGTGAGCAGGCCGACCGACTTGTCCAGCCCAGCAGGCGTGAGCACCGAGCCAACCGAAGCGCCCACGTTGTTGACGATGTGCAGCGGCTTCCAACCCGAATCGAAGGCCTTGCGGATGGCCTGCGCCGAGAACTTGGGGGTGGTGATGTTGATGAAGGTGTCGGCGCCGGAGCCTTGCAGCGTGAGGATCTGCGAATCGACGGTCGGGTCGGTGACCTCGTAGGTCGCTTCGGCCACGATCATCTTCGCGCCGGCCGCGCCCAGTCCGTCTTTCACGCCCTTCAGCACGTCTTTGCCGTAGTCGTCGTTCTGGTAGAGGATCGCGATCTTCGCGCCCGGCTTGTTCTTCAGCAGGTACTTGGCGTAGATCGAGCCTTCGGCCTGGTAGCTCAGGTTGAAGCCCAACGTCCACGGATAGTTCTTGGGATCCGCCCACTTGGTCGCGCCCGTCGAGAGCAGCAGGTGCGGCACCTTCTTCGCGTTGACGTACTTGTGGATCGCCGAATTGCTCGGCGTGCCCAGCGTCTGGAAGAGCGCGAGCACCTCGTCCTGCTCGACCAGGCGGCGCACCTGCTCCACCGTCTTGGGCGGGCTGTAGCCGTCGTCCAGGCTGATCAGCGTGACCTTGCGGCCGTTGATGCCACCGGCCTCGTTGATCATCTTGAAGTAGGCCATGTGCAGCTTGCCGATGGTGCCGTAGGCCGAGGCCGGGCCGCTGTATGGCATGGTCTGGCCGAGCTTGATCTCGGTGTCGGACGCGCCCGGCCCGTACTTCTTTTGCGCCAGCGCCGGCAGCGCGATCACGGCGGCCGTGCCCGCCAGGGCCGCATTGAAGGTGCGGCGATTCGGTTTGAAAGTCATGAGGTCTCCTTCGATGTCTTCGACACAAATCGCGCCACGACAAGGCGCACAAAACCCGCCACACCCGACGGCATCACATACATGAACACGATCAGGAAGACGCCGTAGATCGCCCACGGCGCGGCCTTCGAGATCTGGTCGGCGATGTTGGGAATGAACTGGATGAAGATGGCCCCGAAGATCGCGCCCGGGATCGAGGCGAGCCCACCGATCACCACGCCCACCACCAGCGTGATCGAGAGAAAGATGTTGAACGAATCGGGCGCCACGAACTGGATCACGATCGCCCCGAGCGCGCCCGAGATGCCGGTGTACATGGCCGACAACCCGAAGGTCGCCGACTTCACCATCGCCGTGTTCACACCCATCGCCTGCGCCGCGATCGGCTGATCGCGAATGGCCACCATCGCGCGGCCCATGCGCCCGCGCAGCACGTTCCAGCCGATCACGAACAGCGCCACGAGGCACACCAGCACCACGAAGTACAGCCACTGGTCTTGCGTGAGGCCGCTCCATTCCGGCGCTTCCGGTTTGACGATGACGATGCCTTGCGCGCCGCCAGTCCAGTGCTCGAAGTGCTTGTACTTGAGGATCTGCGGCATGGCCACGCCGAGCGCGAAGGTGGCGAGCGCCAGGTACAGGCCTTCGAGGCGGAGTGCCGGCAGGCCGAACAGAAAGCCGGCGACGAGGCAAACAGCACCTGCCGCCGGCACGGTGAGCCAATAAGGCACGCCGAACTTGTCCATCAGGATCGCGGCCACATACGCGCCGATCGCATAGAACGCGCCGTGGCCGAGCGAGATCTGGCCGTTGTAGCCAGTCAGCATGTTCAGGCCGAGCAGCGCGATCGCATAGACCAGCGTCAGCGTGAGCTGGAAGACACGGTAGTTGCTGACCATGAAGGGCAGCGCGCAAGCGATTGCCAGCGCCAACACGAGGCCGATGAGTTGCGGCTTGCTGATCGCCGGCCTGCGGGCGGCAGTGCCCACGGCTGCAGTGGTCGATGGAACGAGCGGTGTGGAAGAAGTGGCCATCGCTCAGACCCGCGTCACATGGACTTTGCCGAACAGGCCCGAAGGCCGGATCACCAGCACGCCGACGATCAAGACGAGCGCGACGGTGAGCTTGAGTTCGGTGCCGAGGATGGAGCCCACCACGTTCTCCAACACGCCGACGATGAAGCCGCCGAGCACCGCACCACCGGGGCTGTCGATGCCGCCCAGCAGCGCTGCCGCAAAGGCGTAGAGCAGGATGCCCGACATCATGTTGGGCTCCAGGAAAACCGTGGGCGCCACCATGATCCCGGCCACCGCGCCGATAGCAGCCGCCAGACCCCAGCCGAGCGCCAGCATCCAGCCGACGCGTATGCCCACCAGCCGGCTCGACACCGGGTTCTGCGCCGCAGCGCGCATCGCGAGGCCGAGCGGCGTGAAGCGGAAGAACGCGAAGATCAGCGCCAGCACCACCAGCGTAACGCCGATGGACCCCAGCTCGTGTGACGACACATACGAGTTGCCGAACAGCGGCTCGTTCGGGAACGGGCTGGGAAACGGCTTGATGGTGTACGAGAAGATCCAGCCGGCCATGCTGTTGATGATCACCAGCAGCCCGATGAAGACGATCACCACCGAGAGGATGGGCGCGTTCTCCACCGGCTGCACCACCACCCGCTCGATGATGACGCCGAGCACGAAGGCCGCCGCCACGGTGATGAAAAACGCCGCCCAGTACGGCAGGCCGGCCTGCATCAGACTCCAGGCGATGTAGGTCGAGAACATGGCGAGTTCGCCCTGCGCGAAGTTCACCAGGTGCGTGGCCTGGTAGATCATCACGAGGGCCAGCGCCATGCTGGCGTAGATGCCGCCGGTGGCGAGGCCGGAGAGGATTTGGTGGAGCAGCACGTTCATGAGTAGCGACTCAATAGCCGAGGTACGAACGCCGCACCGACTCGTCGTTGCGGATCGCGTCCGACGTGCCCGAGATCACCACGCGGCCGGTCTCCAGAAGGTAGGCGTGGTCGGCCAGCCGCAGCGCGAGCGCCGCGTTCTGCTCCACCACCAGCATGCTCACGCGGTCGGTCTTGTTGATGGCGCGGAAGATCTCGAACAGCTCCTGCACGATGCGCGGCGCGAGGCCGAACGAAGGCTCGTCGAGCAGCAGCAAACGCGGTCGCAGCATCAGCGCGCGAGAGACCGCGAGCATCTGCTGCTCACCGCCCGAGAGCGTGCCGGCCTGCTGGCGCCGCCGCTCCTTGAGCCGAGGAAAGTAGCCGTACATGCGCTCGAAATCGTTCACCACGTCGGCCTTGTCGCTGCGCGTGTAGGCGCCGAGCCGCAGGTTCTCTTCGACGCTCAGGTTGACGAAGGTGCCGCGCCCATCCGGCACATGCGCCACGCCGAGGCGCACGATGCTCTCGGTGGCCTTGCCATCGATGCGCGTGCCGGCAAAGGTCGCCTCGCCCTGTGTCTTGACCATGCCGCAGACGGCCCGCAGCGTGGTCGTCTTGCCGGCACCGTTGGCGCCGAGGATGGTGGTGATGCCGCCCTCTTCCACCGTGAAATCCATGCCGTGCAACACGCGCGTGGCGCCGTACTGGGCATGCAGCCCGCGCACTTCGAGCAGGGCCGCCATCAGTGCGCCGCTCCAGCATGGTGAGTGACCGGGGCCGCAGTACCGGCGCTGAATTCGGAGCCTACGGATTCGGCGCCGAGGTAGGCGCGGATCACCTCCGCATTGCCCTGCACTTCGGCCGGTGTGCCGTCGGCGATGATGCGGCCGAAGTCGAGCGCCACCACCTTGTCGGAGACCCGCATCACGAGGTTCATGTGGTGCTCCACCAGCAGCATCGTGAGCTTCAGCCGCTCGCGCACTTCGCGCAGCAGCGCCATCAGCACGCCGACCTCTTCGTGGTTCAGGCCGCCGGCCGGCTCGTCGAGCAGCAGCAGCTTGGGCTGGCTCGCCAGCGCGCGGCCGAGTTCCACGCGCTTTTGCGTGCCGAAGGGCAGGTCCATGACGCGGGTGTCGGCCACGCTGCTCAAGTCCAGCAATGTCACCAGCCGGTCGGCATGCGCTTCGAGTTCGTCTTCTTCGCGCCGCACGCCGGGCAGGCGCAGTGCGTTGGCGAAGAAACCGCTGCGGGTGCGGCAATGGCCGCCGAGCATGATGTTCTGGCGCACCGTCATCGTGCGAAAGAGCGCCAGGTTCTGGAAGGTGCGGCCGATGCCGAGCGAGGCGATGCCGTGCGCCGGCGTGTTCACGAGCGGCCGGCCTTCGAAGAAGATGCGCCCCTCGTCGAAGGTGTAGAGCCGCGAGAGGCAATTGAAGAGCGTCGTCTTGCCGGCGCCGTTGGGCCCGATGAGGCCGACGATGTTGCCGGCAGGCACGACGAACGAGACCTTGTCGAGCGCCGTGATGCCGCCGAAGCGGACCGTCACGCCATCGACGCGCAGCAGATCGACAGGCTGGGCCTGATGGACGATCGAGACGATGTTGAACTCCTTCTTCTCGCTGGGGCGGCCAGGTCGCTTGCGGACGGAAGATACCCAGCCGCCGACAATTGCGGAGCAGGCTTTACCCTTGCTTTTCGTTACGTGATTCCCCACCCCCAGCCGCACCTTCTCCGGAGCACCACGATGTCCACCGCCACGCCCACCATGCCCTATCACCCGCTCGGCGCGAGCGGCCTCAAGGTCTCGCCGCTGTGGCTGGGCACCATGATGTTCGGCGACCAGACCGATGCAGCCGAAGCGGCGAACATCGTGGCCGCCTCGCGCGAGGCCGGCGTCAACGCGATCGACACCGCCGATGTGTATGCCGGCGGCGCGTCGGAGCGCATCACCGGCCAGTTGATCCGCGCCGACCGCGAGCATTGGGTGCTCGCCACCAAGCTCGCCAACCCCAGCGGGCCGGGACCGAACGACCGCGGCCTCTCGCGCCGCCACATGATGCTGGCCGTCGACGCGAGCCTGGCGCGGCTCGGCACCGACTGGATCGACATCCTCTACCTGCACAAGGAAGACGCCTCCACGCCGCTCGAAGAAACCGTGCTCGCGCTCGCGCACCTGATCGAGCGCGGCAAGGTGCATCACTTCGGCGTGTCGAACTTTCGCGCCTGGCGCGTGGCGCGCATCTCCGAGATGTGCCGCGCCATCGGCATCGCGCCGCCCATCGTCTGCCAGCCGCCCTATAACGCGATGACCCGCGCGATCGAGACCGAGCTACTGCCCTGCTGCGCGCACTACGGCGTCGGCGTGGTGGCCTACAGCCCGCTCGCGCGCGGCGTGCTGAGCGGCAAGTACCGCGTGGACGCACCGCCGCCCGAAGGCTCCCGCGCCTCGCGAAACGACACCCGCATCATGCAGACGGAGTTTCGCGCCGAGTCGCTCGCACTCGCGCAAAAGCTCGCCGAGTACGCTCGCAGCCGCGGCCTCACACCGAGCCAGTTCGCCCTCGGCTGGGTCTGGAACAACAAGCTCGTGAACGGTTTGATCGGCGGGCCGAAGACGCTCGTGCAATGGCAGGAATACCTCGCCGCCTTCGGCCTGCCCTTCAGCGCCGAAGACGAAGCCTTTGCCGATTCACTCGTGGCCGCCGGCCATGCCTCGACCCCCGGCTACACCGATCCGCAGTACCCGGTGATGGGGCGCGTGCCGCGCAGCGGCTGACGCGCCCCGACGCTCTGGTTCTGCCTCCGGCTCAAGCGGTCTTGAATTCGAACGGCAGCTTGCGCATGCGCTGCCCGGTCAAGGCCGCCACCGCGTTCGCCACGGCCGGCGCAATAGCCGGCACGCCGGGCTCGCCGAGGCCGGTCGGCGGGTCGTTGCTCGGCACGAAGTGCACCGCAACAGTCGGTACGTTGGTGATGCGCGGCGGCGGGTAGTCGCTGAACTGGCTTTGTTCGACCACGCCGTCTTTCAGCGTGATCTCGAAGCCCGGCAGCGTCATGCCCAGGCCGAAGACCACGCCGCCCTGGATCTGCGCGATCGAGGCCGTCGGGTTCACGACCTGGTTGGCGTGAACGCCCGCCGTCACCGCATGCACCTTGGGCGCGCCTTCGACCATCGACACATCGACCACATAAGCCACCACCGAGCCGAACGACTCGTGCACCGCCACGCCCCAGGCATGGCCGGCCGGCAGCGGCTTGCCGTAGCCGCTCTGCTCGACCGCGAGCTTCAATGCCGCGATGTGCCGCGCGTGCTTCTTCGCGTCGAGGTTGGCGAGCCGCCAGGCGACCGGGTCTTGCCCTGCGCTGCGCGCGACTTCGTCGACCATTGTTTCCATCACGTAGCCGGTGTGGGTGTGGCCGACCGATCGCCACCAGAGCACCGGCACGGCGAGGTCTGCATGGGTCACGCGCAGGCGCATCGGAAAGCCGTAGTCGTTCTCGGCCACGCCTTCGGTCATCGTGGAATCGATGCCGTTCTTGACGAGGAAGGCCTCGAACGGCGTGCCCTTCAGAATCGACTGACCGACGATCACATGGTCCCAGCTTGTGACCTTGCCCTGCGCATCGAGCGCCACATCGACGCGGTGCAAATGTGCCGGCCGGTAGTAGCCGCCCTTGATGTCGTCTTCGCGGCTCCACATCACCTTCAGAGGTGCGGCCTTGGCCCCTTGCTTGGCACCCCAGGCCTTCGCGATGGCCGCACCTTCACGCAGGTAGTCCGAGGTCGGCACCGCGCGCCGGCCGAAGCCGCCGCCCGCCGGCATGGTGTTGAGCGTGACCTGCTCGGGCTTCATGCCCAGCGTCTGCGCGATCGCCGCCTGATCGATGGTCTGGAACTGCGAGCCGGTCCACACCGTCGCCTTGTCGGCTTTCAAATCGAAGGTGGCGTTGAGTGGCTCCATCGGCGCATGCGCGAGGTAGGGGAACCAGTACTCGGCGCTGATCTTCTTCGGCGCGTTGCCAGCCGCGGCCAGCGCCGTTGCATCGCCCGGCAGAACGGTCAGCTTGGGTGCCTTGGCCTCGTCGCGGTACTGCACCATCTGCGCTGCGGTGCTGACGCTGCCGCCCACGCCGGCCTTCCACTTGACCTCCAGCGCGTCGCGGCCCTGCTTGGCCGGCCAGTAGCCATCGGCGATCACGGCCAGGCCGCTGCCGCCGCGGTCGGTTGTCACCTGGATCACGTCGAGCACGCCCTTGATCGCCTTGGCCTTGCTCGCGTCGAAGCTCTCCACCTGCCCGCCGAAGAGCGGCGCGCGCATCAGCACGGCGACCTTCATGCCGGGCACGCGCACATCGAGCCCGTAGCCCTTCTTGCCGGTGGCCGAGGCAACTGCATCGATGCGGCGCTGGCCCTTGCCGATGATCTTGAATTCGCTGGCCGGCTTGAGCACTACCTTGGCGGGCACCGGCTGCTTGGCGGCTGCGGCGGCGAGCGAGGCGTAAGTGGCTTTCTTGCTTCCTGAGCGCACCATGCCGGCACCGGTGGTGCAGGCCGAAGGGTCGACCTTCCATTGCTCGGCCGCCGCGGCGACCAGCATCATGCGGGTGGCGGCGCCGATCTCGCGGTGCTGCACCCAGGAGTTGGCGACGGCGCTCGAACCGCCCGTCATCTGGATGCCGAACACCGGGTCCTTGTAGGCATCACCGGCGGGTGCGAGGCTGGCCTTGACCTGCGACCAATCGACATCGAGTTCTTCGGCGACAAGCATCGGCAGCGCGGTGAGTGCGCCCTGGCCGAAATCGAGCCGGTTGACGCGGATCTCGACGGTGTTGTCGGGGTTGATCTTGACGAAGGCGCTCGGGTCGGCCGGTGGCTTGGCCGGCGGCGCGGCATCGCCTTCTGCCGCGAAGGCCATAGTCGCGGTCCAGGTGACGGCCAGGCCGCCGCCGGCGAGCGCGGTGAGCTTCAGGAAGCCGCGGCGATCGAAGCGAGTGCGAGCGTTGGATGTGGATTCTTCGGAGGCGCCGGCGAGGCGCTTGGCGATGAGGGCGTGGTTCATGGCGTGGTTCATGATCTGTTGCTCCTCAGGCCAGGGTCTTCGCGGCTTCGTGGATCGCAGCGCGGATGCGCTGGTAGGTGCCACAGCGGCAGATGTTGCCGGCCATGGCGGCGTCGATGTCGGCATCGCTCGGCTTCTTGTTGCCGCGCAACAGGCCGCTCGCGCTCATGATCTGCCCGCTCTGGCAGTAGCCGCATTGCGCCACGTCGAGCTTGACCCAGGCGTCTTGCACGGCCTTGCCGACCTTGTCGTTGCCGATGGCTTCGATGGTCGTGATCTTCTGGCCGGCCGCAGCCGAAATCGGCGTGATGCAGGAGCGTGTGGCCTGGCCGTTCACATGCACGGTGCAAGCTCCGCAAGCTGCGATGCCACAGCCGAACTTGGTCCCGGTCATGCCGAGGTCGTCTCGCAAGGCCCAGAGCAGCGGGGTGGAGGGATCGACATCGACCTGCACAGTCTTGCCGTTGATGTTCAAGGCGGTCATGGGGTGGCTTTCGGAGGAAGGTGATGGAGAGGGCGTCGGCCGATGGGCCGGCACGCTGTAGGCGTTACCTTACAGGAATCCTGCAAAGCCGGCAGGGCGCGGGCGGGTCTGTCAGCAGCGTGCCGAGGCGGTTGCCGATGAACCATGCGACGGACCCGCGCAGGCCAGCGCATTACCGGCGACACTCACGGCTCGTCACCTCCATCACCCACTTCGAACCCGCCTCGACCGCCGTGGAACTGCTGCTCCGTCTGATCGCCGAATACGGCTTGCTGGTGCTCTTCGTCAACGTGCTGGTCGAGCAGCTCGGCGTGCCGCTGCCGGCCTACCCGGTGCTGATGGTGACGGGCGCGCTGGCGGCACGTGGCGAGGTCAATGTGGTGGCGCTGCTGGGCACGGCGGTGGCCGCTTGCCTGATCGCCGACACCGTCTGGTACCTGGCCGGAAAGTGGCAGGGCCGGCGCGTGCTGCGGCTCTTGTGCCAGATTTCGCTCTCGCCAGACAGCTGCGTGCGCCAGACCGAATCGATCTTCACGCGCTGGGGGGCGCCTTCGCTGATGCTCGCCAAGTTCATCCCGGGCTTCGCCTCGGTGGCCACGGCGCTGGCCGGTGCGATGCGCATTCCCCGCGGCTCGTTCCTGCTGTTCGATGCGATCGGCGCGGCGCTCTGGGCCGGCGTGGGGCTGGCACTCGGCTGGCTGTTTGCCAACGCGATCGAAGACATCATGAACACGCTGGCCGCGCTCGGGCGGTGGGGCCTGGGGCTGGTGGCGCTGGCAGGCCTGGCCTTCATCGCCGCCAAGTGGTGGCAGCGGCGCCAGGTGGAGCTGCAGTTGCGCATGGACCGCATGTCGGTCGCGTCGCTGGCCGAGCTGGTCGATGCCGGCGAGCGGCCGATGATCGTGGATGTGCGCTCGGTGCTGAGCTCCGCCGAAGGCCGCATCCCCGGCGCCATCGCCGCACCTGGCGAGACGGTGCCCGAGGCGCTGGAGCGCCATGCGCGCGAGGCGCTGGTGGTCGTCTACTGCGCCTGCCCGAACGACGCCTCGGCGGTGATGGCCGCGCGCCGGCTGCTGCAGCGCGGCTTCACGCAGGTGCGGCCGCTGGCGGGCGGCATCGATGCCTGGGTGGCGGCAGGGCGTGACTTGGAGTTGGTCGAGGAGGTGGCGCTGCCGCTGCCGGCCGACAGCGCCAAGCCGCAGGTCAGCCGCGTCGCGCCATGACGGCGAGCGCCGCCACGCCGAGGCCGAGGGGTATCAGCAGGAACCAGGTCAACGGGTCAGCCAGCAAGCCCTTGACGTAATTGATCGCCTCGCGCGCCAGGTTGCGCTGCTCGGGGCTCATGGAATCCGAAAGGCCGCGCTGCGGGCCACCCGAATCGTAGTTGCTGCGGCCATCACCGGCCGGGCCGGTGTAGCTGACGCGCTCCGGCACCTTGCCGGCGTTCTCCTTCTCGGCCGCGGCGGATTTGTCGAGATCGGCCGCAGGGCTGTCGAAGATCGACCCGCCATCGGCCTGCGGCTTGGCCGCTCCCGGCTGGCGGGATTCCGGCCCGGCGTTGCGACCGCCATCGCCACCCCCACCCGCTGCCGCGCGGGCCGCGGCCTGGGCTTCACGCTCGGCGATGAACGCTGCGAGCCGCGCCTGCCGGGCCGCACGCGTGGCGCTGGCCGCGGTGTCGATGGTGGTCGGCTTGGAGGCGTCACCGGAAAGGCCGTTGGGCAAGGCCAGACCTTCGAGGTCGGCCGGGTCCTGCAGCTTGACGGGCGGCGCTTCGGGCGCATCGGTGGCACCGACGGGGCCGGCCATGGCGGCAGTCGCCACGCAAAGCGCCGCGACGGCGCAGATCGAGGGCAGGAGTCTCCGCAGCTTCATTGTTCTATTGGTCACCAAAAACACTATCCGTTAGCACAAAATGTACCGATGGTCCGCAGGCCGCGCCGATGCTCGTTTTCCCGTGAAACGAGCACTCTCTGCGCCACAGGTTGTAAAGCCGCCCGACACCCGGCACGGGTGACATGGCCGCAGCGTCATCACCTCCCGCAAGCTGCAGAGCACGGGGGACGCGCCTGTAAACTCGGCCCCTTTTGCTGAGGCTGCCGTTTCATGGCCCTTGCCGCGCGCGTGACCGATCCCACCCCGTTCGATTTGAAGAGTGCTTCGCTGAGTGCGCTCGCGCTGGTGCTGCGAACCAGCGACCCGAAAGCCCTGGGTGCGGCCATGCAAAGCCAGTTCGGCGAGACGCCCGATGTGTTCAACCACGATCCGGTGGTGATCGACCTGGCGCACCTGCCCGACCCGGCCGCCACCCTCGATTTCGCCGAGATCGCCGCCCTGCTGCGCCGCCACAAGCTGCTGCCGGTCGCGGTGCGCGGCGGCAGCGAGGCGCACAAGGCCGCCGCGCTGGCCGCGGGGTTGGGCGAAACAGCGGATGAGCCGCTGCCGGCCGCGTCACCGCGCCGCAAGCGGGGTGACGCGAAGGCCGAAGCGCCGGTGCCCAAGTTCGCCGACACGGAGCCGGCGCCTGCACCCGTGTCAACCGAGCCGGCGCCAGTGGCCGTTGCGGCTCCGGCAGGAACCACAAGCGCCACCACCGCGGTCCCGCCCACGTTGGCCGCCGAACCCAAGCCCGCGCCGCCCGCCCCGCCCATCGAGCCCGATCTGCCCAACGGCACCATCACCATCTACAAACCGCTGCGCTCGGGCCAGCAGGTCTATGCCAAGGGCGGCGACCTGATCGTGCTGGCTGCCGTCAACTTCGGTGCCGAGGTGCTGGCCGACGGCAACATCCATGTCTACGGCCCGCTGCGCGGCAAGGCCGTGGCCGGCGCCAAGGGCAACACCGCGGCGCGCATCTTCAGCACCTGCATGGAGCCCGAACTCGTGGCCATCGCAGGCACCTACCGCACCACCGAAAACCCGCTGCCCGCCGATGTGGTGGGCAAGCCGGCGCAGATCAGGCTCGACGGCGAACGGCTCGTGTTCGAGCCGCTCACCTGACACCTCCAACACATTCGAAAAGGATTGCCATTCATGGCCAAAATCATCGTGGTCACCTCCGGCAAGGGAGGCGTGGGCAAGACCACCACCAGCGCCAGTTTCGCCTCCGGCCTCGCGCTGCGCGGCCACAAGACGGCCGTGATCGACTTCGACGTGGGCCTGCGCAACCTCGACCTGATCATGGGCTGCGAACGCCGCGTGGTGTATGACCTGATCAACGTGATCCAGAAC
>JAMFRW010000176.1 GCA_026224975.1 Rhodoferax sp.
CACAGCAAGGATGGTTCCCCGATGAAGGAGCCACCTCACCCGGTGCTGGCGCAGGGCAAGGTGCGCCATGTGGGCGATCAGGTGGCGCTCGTCATCGCCGAGACTTATCTGCAGGCGAAAGACGCCGCCGAGTTGATCGAGGTCGACTACGAGCCGCTCACGCCGGTGATCGACATCACGCAGGCCGAGACCATCGGCGCCTCGGTGCACGACGACGTGCCGAACAACGTCTGCTACGACTGGGGCCATGGCAGCAAGGAGGCGGTGGATGCCGCCTTTGCCGTTGCCGCCAAGGTCAGCAAGCTGGAGTTCGTCAACAACCGGCTGATCCCGAACGCGATGGAGCCGCGCGCCGCCAATGCGCAATACACCCGCCACGACGACAGCTACACGCTGTACGTGGCCAACCAGAACCCGCACGTCGAACGCCTGCTGATGTGCGCCTTCGTGCTGGGCCTGCCCGAATCGAAGGTCCGCGTGATCGCGCCCGACGTGGGCGGCGGCTTCGGCTCCAAGATCTTCCTGTACCCGGAAGAAACCGCGCTGATCTGGGCCGGCAAGCGCGTCAACCGGCCCATCAAGTGGACGGCCGAACGCAGCGAATCCTTCCTGACCGATGCACACGGCCGCGACCACGCCACCACCGCCGAGCTGGCGATGGACGCGCAAGGCAACTTCCTCGCACTCCGCGTGAAGACCATCGCCAACATGGGCGCGTATCTCTCGACCTTCGCGTCGAGCGTGCCGACCATCCTCTACGCCACGCTGCTCGCCGGTCAGTACAAGACGCCGGCGATCTACGCCGAGGTGAAGGCGGTGTTCACCAACACCGCACCGGTCGATGCCTACCGCGGTGCCGGCCGTCCGGAAGCCACTTATGTGGTCGAGCGCATCGTCGAAACGGCCGCGCGTGATCTGGGCATGGACCCGGTGGCACTCCGCCGCCAGAACTTCATCACCGAGTTCCCGTACGCCACGCCCGTCGGCCTGACCTATGACACCGGAAACTATGCCGCCCACCTCGACAAGGCGCTCGACATGGCCGATGTGGCCGGCTTTCCTGCGCGCAAGGCTGCATCGGCTGCCAAGGGCAAGCTGCGTGGGCTGGGCTATAGCTGCTATATCGAGGCCTGCGGCCTGGCGCCGAGCAACATCGCCGGTGCGCTCGGTGCGCGCGCGGGCTTGTTCGAAGCGGGCGAAGTGCGGGTGCACCCCACCGGCACCGTCACCGTCTTCACCGGCTCGCACAGCCACGGCCAAGGCCACGAGACCACCTTCGCCCAGGTGGTGGCAGCCAAGCTCGGCATCCCGGTCGACAACGTCGAGATCGTGCACGGCGATACCGGCCGCGTGCCCTTCGGCATGGGCACCTACGGGAGCCGTTCCTTGAGCGTGGGCGGCTCGGCCATCGTCAAGGCGGTCGACAAGATCATCGCCAAGGGCAAGAAGATCGCGGCGCACCTGCTCGAAGCGGCCGATACCGACATCGAGTTCGAGAACGGTGAATTCAAGGTGGCCGGCACCGACAAGAAGGTGCCCTTCGGCTCGGTGGCGCTCACCGCCTATGTGCCGCACAACTACCCGCTCGACAAGCTCGAACCCGGCCTGAACGAAAACGCCTTCTACGACCCGACCAACTTCACCTACCCCTCGGGCAGCTATGTGTGCGAGGTTGAAGTGGACCGTGAAACCGGCAAGACGGTGGTCACGCAGTTCACCGCAGTCGACGACTTCGGCAACATCATCAACCCGATGATCGTGAGCGGCCAGGTGCACGGCGGCATTGCGCAGGGCCTGGGCCAGGCGATGATGGAAGGCTGTGTGTACGACACCGAATCGGGCCAGTTGCTGACCGGCTCGTACATGGACTACACCATGCCGCGCGCCGACGACCTGCCCAACTTCACCGTGGGCCACACCGTCACCGCCTGCACGCACAACCCGCTGGGCGTGAAGGGCTGCGGCGAAGCCGGCGCCATCGGCTCGCCACCCGCCTTCATCAACGCCCTGACCGACGCCCTCGGCGTGCGCGACATCGCCATGCCGGCCACCGCCGAGCGCGTGTGGCGGGCTGCGAACAACGTCGCGTGAGCGTGCGTGTGACCGTCTAGCGAAAACAAGGAACTCAGCACATGTACACCTTCGACTATCAACGCCCCGCCGACCGCGCCGCCCTCAAGACCGCGTTCCAGGGTGATACCCGCTACCTCGCCGGTGGCCAGAGCCTGATCCAGGCGATGAAGCTGCGCCTCTCGTCCAGCGAAAGGCTGGTCGACCTCGGCGGCGTGGCCGACCTCAAGGGCATCAAGATGGATGGCGGCAACATCGTCATCGGCGCGATGACCACGCACGCCACGGTCGCGCAATCGGCCGACGTGAAGCGCGCCAACCCTGCGCTGGCCGAACTGGCCGGTGGCATCGGCGACCCGATGGTGC
>JAMFRW010000177.1 GCA_026224975.1 Rhodoferax sp.
CGAGCTGCGCGCCCGAATCCATCAGGCGGAAGTTGTCGAAGACGAAGAAGTTGGCGAGGATCGATTCCGGGTTCAGACCGATGGCCTTGAGCAGGATCGTCACCGGCATCTTGCGGCGACGGTCGACGCGGAAGTAGAGGATGTCCTTCGGGTCGAATTCGAAATCGAGCCACGAGCCGCGGTACGGGATGATCCGTGCCGAGAACAGCAGCTTGCCGCTGGAATGTGTCTTGCCCTTGTCGTGCTCGAAGAACACGCCAGGCGAACGGTGCAGCTGCGAGACGATCACGCGCTCGGTGCCGTTGACGATGAATGAACCGTAGTCGGTCATGAGCGGAACTTCGCCCATGTAGACCTCTTGCTCCTTGATTTCCTTGACCGTCTTCGCTTGCGGCGATTCACGGTCGTAGATGATCATTTGCAGCTTGGCGCGCACGGCGGCCGCGTAGGTCAGGCCACGCTGCTGGCACTCCCGCGTGTCGAACGCGGGCTTGGCCATGTTGAATTCGATGAATTTCATCTCCACGAAACCGTTGTGCGAAACAATCGGGAACGCGGAAAGGAAAGCGGCCTGAAGGCCCTCGGGTTTGCGCTTTTGCGGAGGCACGTCCTTCTGAAGGAAGGCAACGTACGATTCCTTCTGCATCGTCAGCAGGTAGGGGACGTTGAGGACACTCTCGCGTTTACCGAAGCTTTTGCGAATACGCTTGCGCTCGGTATAGGTGTAGGGGGTTTGTTGCTGCGCCATATGTAGTTACCCACTCCGTCTCAGAAAGCTCTACCCGGCCGAAGGGCTTTGCTCTCGTCGGCGACTGTCTTGCGGGCCCCGTCTCTTGAGGAAGAGGGCGGCCCGAAGCTTGGTGGTTGGCCACTACCAACCGCTGGCGGACAACCCCGGCGTTGCACCGGAGTCCGACCAAACCCGCCCTCTGCAGTCGGATCAGAGGGCTATCTCGAAACCATTTGAAAGAACCCTCTATTGTCGAGGTAAATGCTTTCAGTTGTTTTCGAAGGGTCATCCCGCGTCAATGCGGGGCAACCCCATGAAGCACAAAAGGCTGGGGGCCGAAACGGCTCCCAGCCCTGCGCGCAAAACCGGATTACTTGAGTTCGGCCTTGGCGCCTGCGTCTTCCAGCTTCTTCTTGGCTGCTTCGGCGTCGGCCTTGGCAATGCCTTCCTTGACGGCCTTCGGCGCGCCATCGACCAGGTCCTTGGCTTCCTTCAGGCCCAGGCCCGTCAGTTCGCGAACGGCCTTGATGACCGAGACCTTGTTGGCGCCGACTTCGGTCAACATGACGTTGAATTCGGTCTGCTCTTCGACCACAGCGGCGGCAGCGCCACCACCGGCGGCCGGGGCCGACATCGCAGCGGCGGACACGCCGAATTTCTCTTCGATGGCCTTGACCAGGTCGTTGAGGTCCATCACCGACATGCTGTCGAGTGCGGTCAGGAATGCGTCTTTATCGAATGCCATTTTGATTTCCAGTTCAGTTCAGTGTGTGATTGCGAAGATCTGCGATCTTCAAGCGGCGGGGGCTTCGGCCGCTGGCGCTTCGGCAACAGGTGCCTCGGCAGCAGCAGGCGCGGCTTCGGCAGGCGCAGGCGCCGCTTCTGCACGCTTCTCGGCGATGGCAGCCAGGACACGCGCGATACGCGAGACCGGGGACTGCATCAAACCGAGCAGTTGCGCCAGCAGGACTTCCTTCGACGGAATGGCAGCCAGGGATTTCACCCCGTCCGCATTCAGCGACTTGCCTGCGTAAGCACCACCCTTGATGACCAGCTTGTCGTTGCCTTTGGCAAAGTCGGCGATGACTTTGGCCGCGGCGACGGCATCTTCGGAAAAACCATAGATCAGCGGGCCGACCATGCTCTCCGAGGCCACTTCGAACGGTGTGCCAGCGACAGCGCGGCGAGCGAGCGTGTTCTTCAAGACATGAAGATACACACCCTTTTCGCGCGCCTGCTTGCGCAGAACGTCCAAATGAGCCACGGTTAGGCCACGGTATTCAGCCAGCGCGAGCGTCTGTGAGCGCGCCGCCTGGGCTGCCACATCCGTCACTACGGTCTGCTTCTCGCTTTTGTTGAGACTCAAGGTCTACTCCTCACATCATGTGTTCTTCGGTCGTTGCCGACCTCCGAGCACCCTTGGGTTCAGCGACCATCCGAACCGGAAATCGGGATTTCCTCTTCGGCGGGACCGCCATCTGCGCTGGCTTGTTGCGCGGCAGAGTTTTCACTCTGCCTTGCCGTCCATTAAGCGGCCACGGGGGCCGCACCAGCGGTCTTGGATGACCTGAGGCCCGGCTTGCGCCGGGCTTCAGCCCACCAAACTCATGCGATCGGCGCCAGACTCGCGCCGATCCTTCTTTCCTTAAGCGGCGACGGCTTGCGCGTTGATCGACGCGATTTCGACGCGGGCGCCCACGCCCATCGACGAAGACACCGCCACCTTGCGCAGGTACACACCCTTGCTCGACGCCGGCTTGGCCTTGTTCAGGGCTTCGATCAGGGCGCGCAGGTTGCCGACCAGCTTGTCGGTGTCGAACGAGCGGCGGCCGATCGTGCCGTGCACGATGCCGGCCTTGTCGACGCGGAAC
Source organism: Rhodoferax sp. (assembly GCA_026224975.1). Taxonomy (GTDB): domain Bacteria; phylum Pseudomonadota; class Gammaproteobacteria; order Burkholderiales; family Burkholderiaceae_C; genus LMDS01. The sequence continues at coordinate 2,602 of JAMFRW010000177.1, forward strand.
TGCACCTGACCAGCCTTCGCATTGCGAACGGCTTGGGCCACGTCGGGCGTCACGGTGCCGACCTTCGGGTTCGGCATCAGGCCGCGAGGGCCCAGGATCTGGCCCAGCGTACCGACGACGCGCATCGTGTCGGGCGAAGCGATCACGACGTCGAAGTTCATCACGCCGGCCTTGATCTGCTCGGCCAAGTCTTCCATGCCGACGATGTCGGCGCCGGCGGCCTTGGCTTCTTCGGCCTTGGCGTTCTTCACCGCGGTGGCGACGTCGGGGGTGACGGTGCCGACCTTGGGGTTGGGCATCAGGCCGCGCGGGCCCAGGATCTGACCCAGCGTACCGACGACACGCATGGCGTCCGGTGCGGCGATGACAATGTCGAA
>JAMFRW010000178.1 GCA_026224975.1 Rhodoferax sp.
CCCACCGAAGACCAGCTCACCCAGCGCGTGCTCGCCGACATCCAGCGTCAGGTCGAACTCATGCTCGACTACCGCCTGCGCGAAGCGCTCGCGCCGTTGCTCGCCCGCGCGACAGATGGCCTGGTGCGCGACGCCCGGCAGGAGCTGGCATCGACCTTGCGTGATGTGGTGGCTCGCGCGGTGGCTCAGGAATTGTCCCGTCATCGCACTCGCTGACTCGCACGTTGTGCCTGCACTCGCCGGTCTGCCGCGCCGATTCCGGCGGCGGATCCAGCGGCGAATTGCAACTGCAGGCGGTTCCTGAGGCCCAGGCAATCCCCGTAGAGGTGCAGTTTTTTTTCGGGTATCGTGCTCCGCGTTGAGATATCAACTGTTACGTTAGTTTTCATATTTCCTTCTGGAGGTTATGCATGCAAGTCAGATTCAATTTGATCGCCGCCGCAGCCGTGGTGATGTTTGCCAACGTTGCCTCCGCACAAGACGCGGTCGTCAAGATCGGCCACGTCGGCCCGACCAGCGGCGCCATTGCGCACTTGGGCAAGGACAACGAGAACGGTGCCCGCATGGCCATCGACGAGCTCAACGCCAAGGGCGTGACGATCGGCGGCAAGAAGGTCAAGCTCGAACTGCTGGCAGAAGACGATGCCGGCGATCCGAAGCAAGGCACGGCCGTCGCCCAAAAGCTGGTCGACTCCAAGGTCGTCGGCGTGATCGGCCACTTGAACTCGGGCACCACCATTCCGGCGTCCAAGATCTACTCCGATGCCGGCATTCCGCAGATTTCGCCGTCGGCGACCAACCCCAAGTACACCCGCCAGGGCTACAAGACCACCTTCCGCGTGGTGGCCGATGACGTGCACCTGGGCAGCACGCTCGGCAAGTACGCCGTCAAGGAACTCAAGGGCAAGTCGATCGCGGTCATCGACGACCGCACCGCTTACGGCCAGGGCGTGGCCGAAGAGTTCACCAAGGCTGTGAAGGCCAGCGGCGGCACCGTCGCCGAAACGCAATTCACCACCGACAAGGCGACCGACTTCACCGCCATCCTGACGCAGATCAAATCGAAGAAACCCGACGTGGTGTTCTTCGGCGGCATGGACGCTGTGGCCGGCCCGATGATCCGCCAGATGAAGCAACTCGGCATCACTGCCAAGTTCATGGGCGGCGACGGGATCTGCTCGAGCGAACTGCCCAAGCTGGCCGGTGGCGCGATGGCCGACGGTCAGGTGGTTTGTGCCGAAGCCGGTGGCGTCGAAGGCGAAGCCAAGGTCGGCATGGAGAAGTTCAAGGAAGACTACAAGAAGAAGTTCGGCATCGACGTGCAGGTCTACGCCCCGTACGTCTACGACGCGACCAACGTGCTCGTCGCCGCCATGGTCAAGGCCGGCTCGTCCGACCCCAAGGTCTACCTGCCCGTGCTCGCCAAGACGGCAGGCTACAAAGGCGTGACCGGCACCATCGCCTTCGACGAAAAGGGCGACATCAAGAACGGCGCCCTGACGCTGTACACCTACAAGGCCGACAAGCGCGATCAGATCGCTGTGGTTCGCTGATCGAAAATGAATCGCGGGGCCTTCGGGCTTCGCGTTCTACAAGGAAGGGCGCCTCAGGGCGCCTTTCTTTTTGGACTTGGCTCAACAGCGGCACCCGAACATGATCGCATCGGATCGAATCGAGACCCTGCAGCTTCGAGAGAAGCATCGAATCGCGCTGCAACAAGCGCTCGAGTCGCTTGCTGGCATTGCACAGCCTCTTGGTGTCGTGGTCACCGGCAGCATCGTTCGTGGCAACCCTGGCCCGTCCAGCGACCTCGACATCGTGGTGCTTCATGCCCAGCCATGGCGCCGCCGGATTCAGCGTTGGTTCAATGGAACGCCGGTCGAACTGTTCTTCAATTCGCGGGAGTGGCTGGCGCATTGCATTCGAGACGAGGCAGCGCACGGCCGGCCCGTCATGGCCCACATGCTCGCGACGGGCACCTTGCTCGTGGATGCCGATGGGCAAATGGCAGGCATTGTCGAGACGGCCAAAGACGTCCTCTGCCGCGGGCCATGCATGAGCGCCGAGGCCTTGCTCCGCGACAGATATTCGGCAGCATGCCAGGTCGAAGATGCGCTGGACTTCGAGGGCGTCGACAGCGCCGACGGCCGGCAGTCGCTGGCATCGGCAGTAGAGGCCGTCGCGAACCATGCGTACTGGCGGCGCAACCAGTTTCTTCCTCGGCCGAAGGAGCGCCTCGCCGTACTCGCCGGGTTCGAGCCCGAAGTGGCGCGACTACTTTCCTTGGCGCTGATCGAGCCGCCGTCCAACGCCCTGCGCGCCTTGAAGCAAGCGGCTGAGCAGGTGCTGGCAGCCACCGGATTCTTTGAGTGGGATTCGGGTCAAGACAACTCTTTGCCTCCTTTTGTCGAGTGAAGACGCGCCTACGGCGCAGGCGCAGGCGCCGATGCTGGTGACGCCAGCGGCTGGCCCTTCTCGACGACATAGACGCCGACGAGCTTGATCGCCGACGCGCCGTCGTTCTTGGCGTTGTGCACGACGCCCGCGGGGATCAGGAAGCCTTCGCCGGCCGCGATCTGGCGTGGCGGCTGGCCGGCGACCATCAATGTGGCTGCGCCATCCATGACGTAGCTGATCTCATCGCCGTTGGCTTCGCAAGCGTTCGCAAGCAGCGATGTGTTCCCTTGTATATTTCGGCCTTCATGAAATCAGCGCATGTACTAGCCGTTTCCGCTGTGAGCCGCGTGTTGTCCCACTGGACCGCGAACCGCCGACGCCGATGGGCACAGGGTCTGGCACGGCAGCACCTTCGCCCCGGCATGTCGCTGCTCGTCGCACTCGGCGCCTCGCCGGCATTCGCTGCTGCCGGCACTTCGGCGGATGAGTCCACCAGACAAGCGGAGCAGGCATCGGGAGACTCACGGCCGGTGCAGCGCCTCCCTCGTGTCGAAGTGGTCGGGAGCCGTCAACAAGAGCTGGAACGCAAGTACCCCGACCTGCAGCCCGACAACGCCCTCAACCCCTACCGTGTGGCGCCCAGCAGTCGACTGGCTGTTCAAACCCTGACGGCCAAGGACATCGATGCGTTGAAGCCGCTCGATGTTTTCGACCTGCTCAACCATGCGGTGGGCGTGCTCTCGCTCTACCAGGGGCGCAAGGTTCCGTATTCGACGCGCATCCGCGGCGACCTCTACTTCGCCTACATCATCGATGGTGTCTACGTCCCTTCCGAAGACGGTGGCCGCATCCTGCAGAACCTGCCGGTGGCGGCGATCGAGCAGGTCGAGGTGGTGCGCGATGCCACGGCCTTGACTCTGGCGCCGATGGTCGATTTCGGTCGCCCCTCGGGCGCACCGAACGATGGCTACATCGTGATCCGCACGCGGCGCCCGCTGCGCACCGAGGGCACGGCCACGGTTCGTGTGGAGTCTTATGACACGCATTCGGCCTCGCTCTACGCGGGCACGGCGAACGACAAGTCCTACATCTCGGCGCTGGCGTCCAACTACGACAGTGCCGGCCGCGCTGGCGAGTTCATGGCGAAGCGATCGAGCAGCGGCATGGTGCGTGCGGGCCTGGGTGACGGTTGGTGGCGGGTCGAGGCCGCGGTGTTCGGCGACAGCACTCAGCAACAGATCCAGGCGGCCGACCCGCGGCAGAGCACGCTCGCCTTGCAGCGCTGGGAGCTTCGCCCGATCGACACCACCTTCGCGGCACTCAACGCCAGCGCACAGTGGACCGAACACCAGACCACCACCTTGACGGTGTCGGCCTACCGCTTGCAGGCCACGCTGGTCGCCGGCACTGCGCTGCCTGGCATCTCGCCACGCATCTTTCCCAACCGCTCCAGCATCGACAACATCGACCTCAAGCACACGATCCGTGTCGACGACAGCCTTGTGCGTTTCGGCCTGCAGCGCATGCGCTGGGACACGCCCACCGGCGCGAGCTACTTCGAGGGTTATGCGCGCAAGGAGACCATCACCGGCCTTTTCGCCACCGCCGAGCAGGGTTTCTTCGACCGCCGGCTGACGATCGACATCGCGGCGCGGCGCGACCAGCAGAAGATCCTGCAGGGCGTGGACCACTACTACGCCTACGAAGTACTGTTCCAGCAGCCTTCGATCCAGAACCGAACCTTGCCGGCCGACCGCTTCGTGTCGCTCGGTGCGGCGTGGAACCCGTCGGTCGATTGGAAGTTCACCGCGCGCGCCTATGCCGCCGGCCAGGGGGCGGTCGAATCGGTGCCTGCGGTCGGCAACAAGGTGCTCGACCCCGAGCGCTAGCGCAAGTTCGAGTTCGGCGTGGCGTATTCCGGATGGGAAGTCTTCCGCCCGGCGCTGACGGCGTTCAGCACACGCATCCGCAACACCAAGTTCCCGGCGCAGGAGGTGCGGGGGCAAGACGGCCTCACCACCTCGCTGTGGGACCAGACCAACGTGCGGCGCGATGGCTTCGAGCTGCTGGCTCGCGGGGAAGGGCGGCGGGCGGACGTGGCGCTCGACTACACGCTGGGCTGGACGGCGCTCTATGGCGACACGACCAGCGAGGACTACGGCCGCACCTCCCCGCGCAACACCTTTGCCGGCACGGTGCACGCCCGGGCTGGCGCGTGGGAGGGCGCGGTGTCGCTCTCGGCCGTGGACGAATTCGCCTCGAACTGGAAGGCGATCGACCAGCAGTTCCACCCCATCGGCTACTACTCGCGGCTGGACTTCAACATCGGCCGGCGCTTCCGGGTCGGGCCGACCTCGATGCGGGCCTCGCTCTACGGCCGCAACGTGCTCGATCAGCGCTACGAGACGCAGCTCGGCTATCGCGATATCGGCGCCTTGTGGGGCGTGGAACTGATGGTGAACTACTGATGGCGACTGTCGAACGTCTGGCCACGTCCCTGGGAGTTTCGCTGGCCGTGGCCTTGCTGATGTGCCTGGCCGCGTGTGGCGGCGGCCGTTCCGATTGGGGCGTGGACACCACGCCCTCGGTGACCGACGAGAGCGTTTCGATCTCGGGCACGGTCGCCGCAGGCGCGCCGATGATCGGCACCGTCGAAGCGCGCGACGCAACGGGCTCGCGCAAGCAGGCGCTCATCGGCGCCGATGGCAGCTATCGCCTCGGCCTCAAGGGTCTGACGCTGCCGGTGGCGCTGCGCGCGGTCGGCTTCGTGGCGGGGCACCGGGTGGTGCTCGGCTCGGCCGCCACGGCCGAAGATTTGGGCGCGGTGGTCAACGTCACGCCGTTCACCGACCTGATCGTCGCCAACGTCGCCGGCACCAGCAGCGAGGTCTTCTACGACGCGCCTGATTTCTCGCGGCTCTCGCCGGCCTTGCTGGACCAGGCGCGCGTCATGGTCACGCAACGCATCGCACCGGTGATGACCGAGCTCGCGGTCGCGACGAACTTCGATCTGCGCCGCAGCCCGTTTGCGGCCGACCACACCCACTTCGATGCGGTGCTCGACGTGGTGCATGTCGTCGTCGATCCCGTCGCACGGAAGGCGGTGCTGAGCGACGTGATCAACGCAAGCTCGGTGCAGGACGACCTGACGCTTCCAGACGACCACGAGCCACTGCTCGCACCGCCCAGCGGCAGCTATGCGCGAGCCGTCGGCGAACTGGTGGCCATCGATGCGGCGCTTGGCCGGCTGAACGCACTGTTCGCGACGACCGTGCCGGCGGCCGACGATGCCACGCTTCGCGCGCTCTTCGACCCCGCTTTCCGGCACAGCGGGCTGGACCTGGATGCCATGCTGTCGGCTCGGGCCTTGCTCTCGCCAGACAGCGTCGGCGTTCGGCTGGTCAACCCGGTGATCGTGAGCCGCAGTGCGGATGGCGGCCGCATGCGCGTGCGGCTGCAGGTGCTCGACACACTCGGCCATGCAATCACCTATGACCAGGTGGACAGCGACGAGTCGGAGTTCCGCCAAGATGCCGACGGCCGTTGGCGCCTGGCGGGCGACCGGCGCATGGGAGACGTGTCGGTCACGGCAGTCAACAGCCTCGCGCTTGCGAGTGGCGACAGCCGGCGCTCCTTGTCGTTCTGGGTGCCGAGCGCGGACGCGGGTGTGCGCTACGTCGGCGTCACCGGGCCGGGCTTGCCGCCGCTGCGTGCGATTGGCAGCCTGGGCAGATTTGCCGGCGTGCTGTTGGGTCTGGATGCAGGCGGCCACTTCGTGCTGCTGGGCGACAGCGGCCAAGGCACGGGCCACACCTGGCTGGAAGACTGCGCCACGGCCGCGACGCTCGCCGCCTGCATCGATTTCACCAGCGTGCCGCAAGGCGCGGCGTACACCGTCAGCTTCTACGATGCGGCGGGGCAGGTCGTGGGCGACGTGACGACGCTGACCCTGCCTGCGCCACCGCTACCGGCCGCGCAGGCACAAGCGCGCGCAGCAGACTGGTTTGCCCGCTTCGTGGACTGGACGCCCGAGAGCTTCGCGGCGCTGAGCAGGGATGCATCTGTCACGGTGACCTGGGCGAATCCGGCCGACATGGCCTACACCAGCATGCAGGCGGGCTTGCAAGGTTCGGGTCAACTCCTCTGGCAAGCACTCGACGCGCATGCCACGAGCGTGACCCTCGGCACATGGCCGGCGGCTGCGCCGAGCGAAGCGCCCGCGGCATGGCTGTGGGTCGACGGGCCCGCCGACCGCAGCTTTGCGATCGTGGCGAGGTTTCCGTGAGCGGCGTCATGGTGCGAACGGCTCACGCGCTCGCTTCGCTTTGTCTTGCATTGCTCGCGGTGCCCCTCGCCAGCGCAGCGGAGATCACCCTCGTCACGAGTCAAGACGCCACGCTCTTCGGCGGAGATGGCGGCCGGTCGGGGGTCGACTTCATCAACCACGCCAATGGCGCGGGCTACACCTTGTTCGCGGGGACCAACGCCACCGGCAGTGCCCGCCGTGCGTTGCTGCAGTTCGACCTCAGCGTGCTGCCAGCCGGCGCGGTGATCACCGCAGCCCAGTTGTCGTTGACGCTGGACCGGATACCCAATGGCAACAACCAGCTCCTGTCGCTGCACGTGGTGACGAGCCCGTGGACCACCGGCGCGTCCAACTCCGATGTCGTCGGCACCTCGGGCCAGGGCACCGCAGCCGCACCGGGCGACGCGACATGGCTCTTCTCGAGCTGGCCCAGCCCCGCGAACCCCGCAGGTCGCCAGTGGCAAACGCCGGGTGGCGACTTCCTGCCCGCAGTGGTGGCCAGCAGCTTCGTCGGGCCGCTCGGCCCGAACCAGGCACCTCTGACCTACACCTGGAGCGACCCGGGCATGGTCGACAGCCTGAACGCCTGGCTGGCGAACCCGGCAAGCAACCTCGGCTGGATGCTGACTGGCAACGAAGGCCAGACGCAATCCGTCAAGCGCTTCATCAGCCGCGAGGCGCTCGACAGCTACGGCGCCCCGCTCAACGCCGAACTGCTTCCGCATCTGGTGCTGACCTACACCGTCGGCAGTGGACCCGGCACACCCGGTGGAGGCGTCGGCCCTGCCACGCCCGGCCAGCCGAGCGGCCCATGGGGCGCCATGCGGCGCCGGACCAATACGCCGCGGCCGGCGCCGTGCTGCCAGTGACCGGCGCTCTAGCAACCCCCTTGGTTGCGGGTATCGCCTGCACGCGCGAAGGCTCGGGGGCCCATGCAGAACGTTATATTTTCACGGATACTTCGCGACCGAGACAGTCCAGACAGTTGCTCCGAGCCCCTGCATTGCCGGGCGCGCCCATCACCCACTTCCAAGACAGGACCATCATGACGTCGAAGCCTTTTGCTCGCCTCCTTCCGGCTCTGGCCGCCGCAGTCGCCGCCGGCGTCTTCACCGCCTCGGCTGCCGCTCAGGTGCTGGATCACAAATCCATTTCGATCCTGAGTTCGGGCGGTGCCGGCGGTGCGGGCGCATCGACGAGCGACATGGTCTTCTCGAGCTACAGCAGTGACGGCTGGGGCTGGGCAGGCGGCGCCGGTGGCGTGCAGGGCAGCCGGGCCGTCAACAACTTCGGCGGCACGGTCACGGCCGCCAACGAGACCTTCAAGTTCAACCTGGGCGCGACGGTCGATTTGCTCAACAGCACTTACGGCGCGGGCGCCTGGACGGTCGCCAACGCCACGCTGAGCTTCGCGTCGTCCTATGCCGTTCAGAACAATTCGCGGTTCGGCCGAGGTGCGGGCAGCTTCGACATCTACTGGGTGGGCAACGACGCCTGGGCCCAGAGCAAGGGCACGCCCGGTGACAAGCAGGCCAATCCCATCTATGCGTCCACGGCCTCGGCCTTGTCGGCTTGGTCGGGAACGCAGTCGCTGCTCAGCGTCGCAAGCTTCTCCAACGCGGGCACGGGTTACGTCAACCTGAGCTTCGCACTCGGGTCCGACACCGCCTTCGTCAATGACATCCTCTCGGCCTCCGCGTCGGGCGGCAACACGGCCGCATCGCTCTACCTCATGGGCACCAGCGACACGCTCGGCATGATCATCTTCACCGGCGGGCAAGGCCAGCCCCTGCCGACCCTGAGCTTCGATGTCGTCTCTGTGATGGCGGTGCCGGAGCCCACGACCTGGGCGTTGATGCTGCTCGGCCTGGGCGGTGTCGTCGCCGCAAGCCGTCGCCGCAGCCGCGCCTGAGACCTGTGGCGCTATCCACATCGCGTCGGCGCGCGTTGCAGTCGCTGGCGCTGCTGGCCGCACCGGCCTGGGCGGGGCGGGCGCGCGCAGACGCGGCGCTGCGCGTCGCCGTGGTCGGCGGCATTCAACTCTGCGGCGTGTGGGAGCGGCTGGCACCGCGCATCACCGAGGCCACTGGCGTGGCGCTGGTGCTGGCATCGGCGGCGCCTAAGGTCCGCATCGTGCCGGACTTCCGCAGCGGCGCGGCGGACCTGCTGCTCATCCACGGCGGCGTCGAGTCGTTCGAACTGCAGGCCGAGGGCATCGGCGGCGCGCAGCGGGTGTGGGCCGCCAACGAGCATGCCATCGTCGGCCCCGTCGACGATCCGGCGCATGTCAAAGGCGCGGCGGACGCAGCGCAGGCTTTTGAACGCATCGCCGCGGCCAAGGCGCCGTTCATCGCGTTTCGCGACCCGGGCAGCCACGAGATGGTGCAGAACGTCTGGAAGCGCGCCGGCATCCAACCTTCTGCCGACTGGGTGTTTCTGGACGACACCGCGGCGCCGCAACAAGTGCTCGAACTCGCGTCGCGCCGCAAGGCCTACGTCGTGGTCGGCGCCATCCCGGTCGCGTTCGAGAAGATGCGTGGCGAGGGCCTGACCGTCCTGCTCACGGGCGACCTGGCACTGCGCCGCTATTTCGTCGTGCAGGAGCCCGGCCCGCGCCACCGCGCCACCGCAGAGGCCCGCGCCCAGGCCCGCCGCGTGGCCGATTTCCTCACGTCACCGGAAGGCCAGATGGCGCTCGTGGCGGCGGACAAGGAGGCCGGCGGACCTTGGCTGTTTCCGCTGCCGACAGGCGGTGGCAGGACCGACAAGCCCGGACAAGGTCAAGGCCGTGGGGATGGGTCGGGAGGTTGGAGGCGCCGGTCAGAGAAGCAGACGGGTCAATAGGCGCGGTCGCCGCACGTCAAGCCATCGGCGTCTCGCCACCTATCGCACAAGGCCTGTAAAAGCTGTTCAATAGGCCAAAACAGGTCATCTGCCGGACGACCAGATTACGAACCGATAAATACGCTTTTCTCCGAGCGAGAAGCATCACAAGCCCAGCCACCAAAAGTGTTGGCGAATTCGGCTCAGGAATTGGCGCGTTCGCAAATGCCAGATCAATTTGCAAGACGGCGGAGCCTCCACAGCATTCGCCATATACCAATTGAAACGGGAATGTGCCTGTCGGCCCCGTATACGTGACAGTCGCCGTTGTAGGCGCCGTAGGCCCCGAATTGAATCCGAGATTTACATTACCGATAACGAGAGTCAAACCATCGTCTTGTGTCACCGTGAACTGCTGGCCGTTGGCTACAGTGACGACTCCTTGAAACGATATGAGAGTGCTGACAACGCCGTTTGAAATCGGTTCACTCAATGTCCCGGCGGTATTTTGAACAATGTTGAATGCACCGCCGCTGTCGAGAAAAGACTGAATCGTGGAGGGTGAATTGAAGTTCAGCGGTGAATTGACATCGAACGTTACATCCGGTGTCGTCGTTGGCAAGTTGGCCGGAACCGCGCTCTGGGCCACCGCGTCTGGTACGCGCCAAAGCTTCCCGCTGATGACACTGACAGCCATGCTTTGGCCGACAAAAAATACAGCGGAAAATCCAACCAGTAGTCGGTGCTTCAATAGAGAAATTCGCGACATTGTCCGTTCCCCTTTTGCATAGCCGACAGGGCCCGTGTCGGCAACGGGCACTTGCAATTTAGCGCACAACGCTTCTACCGTGCAAGCTGCCAATCCGGATGGGTATGAATTCTCGCCATCGCATTCGACCCGCTCCCTCAAATCATCGGCGTCCCATCCCGCCGATACAGCATGCACAAGTGCGCCAGCCGCTGCGCGTGCTCCGGCTGCACCTGGCCCCAGGTGAAGCGCCATTCCCAGAAGCCTTCGCCCTTGCCGGGGAAGTTCATGCGGGATTCGCCAGTGAGGCCGAGGATGTCTTGCAGTTGGTGGACTGCGGTGTCGGCGACGCTGGCGCAGGTGGCGCGGATCATGTCCCAGGCGATGTCGTGGCCGTCGATGCCGAAGTATTCGCGCACGTGGGTCTGCTCGGGCGGGGCGATCACGTCCCACCAGCCGCGGGCAGTGTTGTTGTCGTGGGTGCCGGCGTAGACGACCGAATCGGGGTCGTGGTTGTGTGGCAGGTAGGCGTTGGCGCTGCTGCCGCCGAAGGCGAACTGCAGGATGGCCATGCCGGGGAAGGAGAAGCGCTTGCGCAGCGCCACCACGTCGGGCGTGATGACGCCCAGGTCTTCGGCGATGATGGGCATGGGCCCGAGCGCGTGGGCGATGGCTTCGAAGAGCGCGGCGCCGGGGCCGGGCACCCAGTGGCCGTTGATGGCGGTGCGCTCGAAGGCGGGGATTTCCCAGTACGCCGCAAAGCCGCGGAAGTGGTCGATGCGGACGATGTCGACAAGTTCGAAGGTGCGGCGGATGCGCTCCACCCACCACGCATAGCCTTCGGCCTCGTGCGCGCGCCAGCGGTACAGCGGGTTGCCCCAGTGCTGGCCGGTGTCGCTGAAGGCATCGGGCGGTACGCCCGCCACGGCCGTGGGGCGGCCGGAGCTGTCGAGTTCGAACAGCTCCTGGCGCGCCCAGACCTCGGCGCTTTGCAGGGCGATGAAGATGGGCGCGTCGCCGATGATGTCGACGCCGCGTTCGTTGGCGTAGGCCTTCAGCGCCAGCCATTGGCGGAAAAAGCACCACTGGCAGAACTCCCAGAAGGCGATGCGCTCGGCGTGCTCTGTCACCGCGGCTTCGAGCGCGGCCGGTTCACGCTTGGCGAGCGGCGCGGGCCAGTCGCTCCAGGCGGCCCAGCCGTGGGATTCACCAACGGCCATGAAGAGCGCGTAGTCGCCCAGCCACGAGGCTTGCGCGACGCAGAAGGCGCGGAATTCCGAAAGGTCTTCGCTGCTCGCCGTGCTCGCGAATCTGGCCGCCGCCCGGGTGAGACGCTCCATGCGGTAGGGCACGACTTCGCCGTAGGCCACGCGGTCGTCACGCAGGCCTTCGGCTGGCGTCAGGTCTTCGGCCTGCAGCCAGCCGCGGGTGGCGAGGTCGCCGAGGTCGATCAGCAGCACGTTGCCGGCGAAGGCCGAGCTGCTCATGTACGGTGAATTGCCCGGTCCGATGCCGCCGAGGGGCAGGATCTGCCAGAGCTTTTGCCCGGCACTGACCAGCCAGTCGACGAAGTGGTAGGCGCCCGGCCCGAAGTCGCCCGAGCCGTGCGGGCCGGGCAGTGAGGTGGGGTGCAGCAGCACGCCGCTCGCGCGAGGAAAACGCATGGTGTGGAAGGCGGGCGCGGGGCTCGCGGAAGGTGACGAAGGAGGGACTACAGGCGGATGTCGGCACCGGCCGCAGCGAGCAAGACGAGGCTGTTGGCGGCAAGCGCGAACGGCACATCGCCCTGGCCGTAGAACGAGCCTTCGCCGCGCGGGTGCGTGGTGTCGAGCAGCGCCTGCCACACGCCCGACGGCAGGGCGAAGCTGCTGTCGGTGGCATCGCCGTTGACCAGCAGCAGCAGCGGCGCATGGGCGCGGCCGGGCGTGCCGATCAGGCAACCCAGCACGCGGGTGGTCGCGTCTTGCCAGGCATCGCCTTGCAGCGGTTCGCCATCGGCGCCGAGCCAGGCGATGTCGTGCAGGCCGAGCGGGCCGGTGAGGCCGGAGTACCAGCGGTTGGCCAGCGGCTGGGCTTGCTGGCGAAGTGCGATCACGCGGGCGGTGAAGGCGATCAGGTCTTCATCGGCCTGCGACCAGTCGATCCAGGTGATGGCGTTGTCCTGGCAGTACGGGTTGTTGTTGCCGTCTTGTGTGTGGCCGAGCTCGTCGCCGCCGCAGATCATCGGCGTGCCTTGCGCGAGCAGTGTGGTCGCGAGCAGGGCGCGTTGCAGGCGGGCGCGCAGCGTGAGCACAGCTGTGTCATCGCTGGGGCCTTCCACCCCGCAGTTGAAGCTGATGTTGTTCGTGGTGCCGTCGCGGTTGTTTTCGCCGTTGGCGAGGTTGTGCTTCTTCTCGTAGCTCACCAGATCGCGCAGCGTGAAGCCGTCGTGCGAGATCACGTAGTTCATCGATTCGGCCGGCGCGCGAGCCCGCGCTTCGTACACGTCGGACGAGGCGCACAGCCGCTGCGCGAAGGTACCGCGCGTGGCCGGGGCGCGCAGCCAGAAGGCGCGCATGTCGTCGCGGAACTTGTCGTTCCACTCGGGCCAGCCGTGCGGAAAGCCGCCGACCTGATACCCGCCCGGCCCGAGGTCCCAGGGCTCCGCAATCATCTTCACGCGGGACAACACCGGGTCTTGTGCGATGGCCGTGAAGAACGCGGCGCGGCGGTTGAAGCCGTCACTGGTGCGGCCAAGCACGGTCGCCAGGTCGAAGCGGTAGCCGTCGACATGCATCTCGCTCACCCAATGGCGCAGGCTGTCCATCACCATCTGCAGCACGCGCGGGGCGCGCAGGTCGACGGTGTTGCCGCAACCGGTGTCGTTCTCGAAAGTCGCCTTGTTCTCCGGCACGAGGCGGTAGTAGCTCCAGTTGTCCAGCCCGCGAAAGCTGATCGACGGGCCGGTGCCATCGCCTTCGGCGGTGTGGTTGTAGACCACGTCGAGCAGCACCTCGATGCCGGCCGCGTGCAGCGCCTTGACCATGCCGCGGAATTCGTCGCGCACCGACGCGCCACCGTGGCCGGACGCCAGGCCCGGATCCGGCGCGAAGAAGCCGATGGTGTTGTAGCCCCAGTAGTTGACGAGGCCCATCTTGACGAGCCGCTCCTCGTCGATGTGGTAGTGCACCGGCAGCACGCTGAGCGCCGTCACGCCGAGACGCTTCAAGTGCGCGATGGAGGCTTCGTGGCCGAGGCCCGCATAGGTGCCGCGCAACTCGGCTGGCACGTTGGCGTTGAGCTGCGAGAAGCCTTTGACGTGCAGTTCGTAGATGATGGTCTGCGCGATCGGCGTGGCCGGCGGCTTGTCGTCGCCCCAGTCGAAGGCCTTGGCGCCGTACTCGTCGACGACGCGAGCCTTGAGCGCGTGCGGCGCATCGTCGCGCTCGTCCATCTGGCGCGGGTATTCGCGGTCGGCGCCGAGCTGGTCTTCGTCCCACACGAAACGGCCGACGATCTCGCGCGCATACGGGTCGATCAGCAGCTTGTTGGGGTTGAAACGGTGGCCGCGTTCGGGTCGCCACGGGCCGCGGGCGCGCAGGCCGTAGATCAGCCCCGGCCTGGCGCCGCGCAGGTAGCCATGCCACACATCCGAGGTGTGCGTGGGCAGGCGTACGCGGGCGACTTCGTTGGCGCCGGTCTCGTCGTAGAGGCACAGGTCAATGGACTGGGCACTGGCCGAGAACACCGCGAAGTTGATGCCTTCGCCATCCCAGTGGGCGCCCAGCGGCCAGGGCAGGCCGGGTTCGACGAAGAGGGATGCGGAGGCGGGTGCGGCCCGGGTCGAGGGGGCAGCCAAAAGCGCGGCCATCGAGCCGATGACGGGACTCAGAGTTTCCATTCGAGCATGACGGTTGCGAGAGGTGGAAGGTCGATGACGATCGAGTGCGGCTTGCCGTTCCAAGGCAGGTCATCGGTGCTGGCGGCTCCCAATGGTGTGCCGACACCGCTGCCGCCGTAGTGGGCCGAATCGGTGTTGATGCGCTCGCGGTACTCGCCCGGCCGCGGCACACCCAGGCGATAGCCCTTGTGGACGACCGGCGTGAAGTTGCAGACGACGACCACCAGCGCATTCGCATCGGCGCCATGGCGCACGAAGCTCAGCACCGAGTTGTCGGCATCGTCGTGCGAGATCCATTCGAAGCCTTCGCCGCCGAAATCGCGCTGGTAGAGCGCCGGCGTGGCGCGGTAGAAAGTATTCATGTCGCGCAGCATCTTGCGAACGCCGTCGTGCATCGGGTCTTGCAGCAAGTGCCAGTCGAGGCTCTGGTCGTGGTTCCACTCGCGTTCCTGCGCGAACTCGCAGCCCATGAACAGCAGCTTCTTGCCCGGGTGGCCGAACATGAAGCCGTAGTAGGCGCGCAGGTTGGCGAACTTCTGCCAGCGGTCGCCGGGCATCTTGGTGAGCATCGAGCCCTTGCCGTGCACCACCTCGTCGTGCGAGATCGGCAGCACGAAGTTCTCGCTGAAGGCGTAGACCAGGCTGAAGGTGATCTCGTTGTGGTGATGGCGGCGGTGGATGGGATCGCGGGCGATGTATTGCAGCGTGTCGTGCATCCAGCCCATGTTCCACTTGTAGTGAAAGCCCAGGCCGCCGGCATAGGTGGGCCGCGAGACGCCGGGGAACGAGGTCGACTCCTCGGCCGCGGTGACGGCCTGCGGGCGTTCTCCGCCCACGACCTCGTTCATGCGGCGCAGGAAGGCGATGGCTTCGAGGTTCTCGCGCCCGCCGTGCTGGTTGGGAATCCACTCGCCGGCCTTGCGGCTGTAGTCGCGGTAGAGCATCGACGCAACCGCATCCACGCGCAGGCCGTCGACGTTGTAGCGCTCCAGCCAGTAGAGGCCATTGGCGACGAGGAAGTTGCTGACCTCGGTGCGGCCGAGGTTGTAGATCAGCGTGTTCCAGTCCTGGTGAAAGCCTTCGCGCGGGTCGGCGTACTCATAGAGGTGCGTGCCGTCGAAGTAGCCCAGCCCGTGCTGATCGGTCGGAAAGTGCGCAGGCACCCAGTCGAGCAGAACGCCCAGGCCTGCCTCATGGCAACGGTCGACGAAGCGACGGAACCCGGGCGCATCGCCGAAGCGCGAGGTCGGCGAATACATGCCGATGGGCTGGTAGCCCCAGGAACCGTCGAACGGATGCTCGGTGACCGGCATCAGCTCGAGGTGGGTGAAGCCCATGTCGGCCGCGTAGGGCACGAGCGTGTTGCCGAGTTCCTCCCAATCGAGAAAGCGGCCGTGGCCGTTGTTCGCTTCGCCCGGCTCGCGGCGCCAGGAGCCGAGGTGAACCTCGTAGATGCTCATCGGCGCATCGAGCGCGTTGGCGCGCTGGCGCTGCTCCGACGGCGGCGCGAGCGAGGGCATGCGGGTGACCACGCTGGCCGTGGCCGGCCGCAGCTCCGACTGCATCGCATACGGATCGGCCTTGAGCGGCAGCACCTGCCCATCGCGTGCGCGGATCTGGTACTTGTAGCAGGCGCCGTGGCCGACGGCGGGCAGGAAGATCTCCCACACGCCGCATTCCTGCCGCAGCCGCATCGGGTGGTGCCGGCCATCCCAGCCGTTGAAGTCGCCGATCACGCTGACCTGCGCCGCGTTCGGCGCCCACACGGCGAAGCTCGTGCCGGCCACGCCTTCCATCACGCGCTGGGTGGCGCCCAGCACCTCGTAGGGCCGCAGGTGCGAGCCTTCGCCCATCAGCCAGATGTCCATCTCGCCGAGCACCGGCGGGAAGCGGTAGGCGTCGTCGACGATGGTCGAGTTGCCGTCCGACCAGCGCACCTGCAGCCGGTAGTTCGGCCGCCCGGCGCCCAGCCTTGCGGCGTCGAGCGGGCCTTCGAAGAGGCCGTCGGGATGGCGCTGTTGAAGCGACGCCAGCAGCTCGCCGGTGGTCGCGTCGAGCACCGCCACCTGCGCGGCATGCGGCAGCATGGCACGCAACCACAGCGCGCCATCGGCCTCGGGATGCACGCCCAGAACGGAAAAAGGATCGCCGTGGGAGGCGGTGAGGATCAGCTCGGCGTCACGATCCAAAAGCATGGGCAGGCCCTGTTGAAGTGCGTGGCCCATGGTAGCAAGGCACCCCGTTCGAACGAGCCGCTGTGCCTTTGCCGCGGCGCCCTGCGCGTTGGCCTGATTTGCGACGCTGGATCACTGCGGATCGATGTTCCAGATCTGCTTGGCGTATTCGCGGATCGTGCGGTCCGACGAGAACGCGCCCATGCCGGCCACGTTGGCCACCGCGCACGCCGCCCAGGCGGCAGGCTGGCGGTAGAGCTCGTCCACGCGCGCTTGCGTCGCCACGTAAGACTCGTAATCGGCCAGCAGCAGGTAGTGGTCGCCGCCCCACAGCAACGAGTCGACCAGCCCGCGGTAGCGGCCCGGCTCATCGGGCGAGAACTGGCCGCCGGCGATGGCGTCGAGCACGGCCTTCAACTGCGCGTTGCCTTCGTAGAGGCGCATCGGCTGGTAGCCGGTCTGGCGCAGCGTCTGCACCTCGGGTGTCTTCAGGCCGAAGATGAAGATGTTCTCGTCGCCCACGTTCTGGCGGATCTCGATGTTGGCGCCGTCGTCGGTGCCGATCGTGAGCGCGCCATTGAGCGCGAGCTTCATGTTGCCGGTGCCCGAGGCTTCGGTGCCGGCGGTGGAAATCTGCTCCGAGAGATCGGCGCCCGGCATGATGATTTCGGCGACGGACACGCCGTAGTTCGGCACGAAGACGACCTTGAGCTTGTCGCCCACGCGGTCGTCGTTGTTGACCGAGAGGCCCACGTCGTGGATCAGCCGGATGATGTTCTTGGCCATCACATAGCTCGATGCCGCCTTGCCCGCGAAGATGATGGTGCGCGGCACCCAGTCGGCATCGGGGTTGGCGAGGATGGCCTGGTAGCGCGTGACGGCGTGCAGCACGTTGAGCAACTGGCGCTTGTACTCGTGGATGCGCTTGACCTGCACATCGAACAGGCTCGCCGGGTTGACCTTGACCTCGGCCTCGCGCTCGATGTAGTTCGCCAGGCGCTGCTTGTTGGCGCGCTTGATGGCCATGAATTCGTCGACGAACTTGGTATCCGATTTGTGCTCGTGCAGGCCCTTCAACTGGTCCAGATCACGCCGCCATGCAGTGCCCAGCGTGCGGTCGAGCAGGCTCGCCAAACCGGGGTTGGCCTGCGAGAGCCAGCGCCGCGGCGTGACGCCGTTGGTCATGTTGGTGAAGCGGTCGGGCCAGAGGAAGGCGAAGTCGGCGAAGATCGTTTGCACCAGCAGCTCGGAGTGCAGGGCCGAAACACCGTTGACCATGTGGCTGCCGACGATCGAGAGGTGGGCCATTCGCACGCGGCGCTCACCGCTTTCGTCTATCAGCGAGAGGCGGCGCAGGAACTCGGTGTCGCCCGGCTTGTGGCGCGCGGCGAAGTCGAGAAACTCCTGGTTGATGCGCAGGATGATCTCGAGGTGGCGCGGCAACACCTGCTGCATCAGCCCGACCGGCCAGGTTTCCAGCGCCTCGGGCATCAGCGTGTGGTTGGTGTACGAGAAGGTCTTCTGGCAGATGGGCCAGGCCTTGGCCCAGTCCATGCCGTGCTCGTCGCACAGCACCCGCATCAGCTCGGCCACGGCGATGGCCGGATGGGTGTCGTTCAGGTGGATCGCCACCTTGTAGGCGAGGTTGTCCAGCGTGCCGTGTTCTTCGAGGTGGCGGTCGAACATGTCCTGCATGGACGCGGCGACGAAGAAGTACTCCTGCCGCAGGCGCAGCTCGCGGCCGGCGGGCGTGCTGTCGTTCGGGTAGAGCACCCAGGAGATGTTCTCGAACTCGTTCTTGACGGTGGCGGCGCGGGCGTAGTCGCCGGTGTTGAAGGCGTGCAGGTCGATGTGCGCCGGGGCCACGGCTTTCCACAGGCGCAGCGTGCTGACCTTGTCGGTGCCGTGGCCGGGGATGACCATGTCGTAGGCCTTGGCCGCGACCTCGGCAGCCGGCACCCACACCGCCTTGCCGTTGGCATGCTCGACCCAGCCGCCGAAGCGAACCGGGTAGGTGATGCCGGCACGCGGAAACTCCCACGGTGTGCCATCGGCCAGCCACGGGTCGGGGTATTCGAGCTGGCAGCCGCTGGCGATGTCTTGCGCGAACATGCCGTATTCATAGCGGATGCCGTAGCCGAACGAAGGCAGGCCGAGCGTGGCCATCGAGTCGAGAAAGCATGCGGCGAGTCGCCCCAGGCCGCCGTTGCCGAGCGCCGCATCGGGCTCGCGTTCGGCCACGTCTTCGAGCTTCTTGGCATGGGCTTCCATGCCCTCGGCCGCGGGGCCGGTGAGGTCGAGTGCGGCCAGCGCGTTCGACAGCGTGCGGCCGATCAGGAATTCCATCGAGAGGTAGTAGACCCGGCGTGCCTTGTCGGAGCGCTGCGCGGCCTGGGTGCGAACCCAGCGCTGCGAAAGCTGCTCGCGTGCGACCAGCGAGACCGCTTGCATCAGATCGGTGGGGGTGGCCGCGGCGTTGGCCACGCCCACCGTTTTCAGCAGATGGTCTTCGATGCCGCGTTGTACGGCAAGTGACGTAGAGGCTGTAGGTTGAGTCACCGCGCTGTCCTTTATGGCCTGAGAATATGAAAGATGTCAACGAATGCAAACACGCAATTTTCGCGCCGGGTGCCGGGTCTATGCTCCCGATCGAGGGCCGAATGCGGCTCGTGCGAAATGAAAGTACAGGCAATTTCGAGGGTGCAGATGCTAAGCGACGCGCATTTTTTGCATTACGCTTTCTGACCACATCACATGCCGTGAGACCCAAGGAGACGAGAAGATGACCCCGAACGAACTGGCCCTGAGTATCGATCTGCCCAAGCGCACTGTGGCGCTTGTGTTGGCAGGCGGTCGAGGCAGCCGATTGAAGAACCTGACCGACCGTCGCGCCAAGCCGGCGGTCTACTTCGGCGGCAAGTTCCGCATCATCGACTTCGCCCTGTCGAACTGTCTCAACTCCGGTATTCGCCGCATCGGCGTCATCACGCAATACAAGAGCCACAGTCTGTTGCAGCACATGCAGCGCGGCTGGGCTTTCCTCAAAAGCGAGATGAACGAGTTCGTCGACCTGCTGCCCGCGCAACAGCGTACCGATGATGAAAGCTGGTACCGCGGCACGGCCGATGCGGTCTACCAGAACCAGGACATCATCGCGAGCTATCGCGCCGACTACATCGTGGTGCTGGCCGGTGACCACATCTACAAGATGAACTACGCGCTGATGCTGGCCGACCATGTGGCCAAGGGGCGCGATTGCACCGTCGGCTGCATCTCGGTGCCGCGCGAAGAGGCCAGCGCTTTCGGTGTGATGGCGGTCGACGAGAACGACCTCATCACCGACTTTCTCGAGAAGCCGGCCGACCCGCCGCCCATGCCCGGCCACCCCGACCGATCGCTCGCCAGCATGGGCATCTATGTGTTCAACGCGCGCTTTCTCTACAAGGAGCTGGAGCGTGACATGGCCGACCCGGAGTCCAGCCATGACTTCGGCAAGGACATCATTCCGCGCGCGGTGCGCAACGGCAAGGCCTCGGCCCACCCGTTCTCGCTGAGCTGCGTCAACACGCGGATGAACGAAGAGCCGTATTGGCGCGATGTGGGCACGATCGACGCCTACTGGGATGCCA
>JAMFRW010000179.1 GCA_026224975.1 Rhodoferax sp.
AACGAGCTGACCCCCCACTTCAAGACCCATGCCAAAGACCACCACGGCCGCCGTGGCCTGTTGCGCATGGTGAGCCGCCGCCGCAAGCTGCTGGACTACCTGAAGTCCAAGGACGCAGAGCGCTACACCGCACTGATCGCCAAGCTGAGCCTGCGCAAGTAAGCAAGGTTATGCAAAAAACGCCTGGGTTAGCGCGCTAGCTCAGGCGTTTTTCAATTCCGGAGTCACGCAAACAGAGCGCAGCTGTGTCATTCCAAGGGATCTCGCGCCGAGGTCCACTGGAATGGCATCGTGTTCTGGATAGTGCTCCGGCCCCGGCAGGCCCGTGTGGGCCTGCTATCAAAGCAAGAGCAAGAAGGAGCCGTTATGAGCATCTTTAACAAAGTGACCAAGACCTTCCAGTGGGGCCAGCACACGGTCCGCCTGGAAACCGGTGAAATCGCCCGCCAGGCCTCCGGCGCCGTGCTGGTGGACATCGAGGGCACCGTGGTCCTCGCCACCGTGGCCGCCTCCAAGACCGCCAAGTCGGGCCAGGACTTCTTTCCGCTGACCGTCGACTACATCGAGAAGACCTACGCCGCCGGCAAGATCCCCGGCAGCTTCTTCAAGCGTGAAGGCCGCCCGAGCGAACTCGAAACGCTGACCTCGCGCCTGATCGACCGCCCGCTGCGCCCGCTGTTCCCCGAAGGCTTCTACAACGAAGTCCAGGTCGTGGTGCACGTGCTGTCGCTGAACCCGGAGGTCTCGGCCGACATCGCCGCGCTGATCGGATCGAGCGCAGCGCTCGCCATCTCCGGCATTCCGTTCAACGGCCCGATCGGCGCTGCGCGCGTGGGCTACATCAACGGCGAATACGTGCTGAACCCGGGCAAGACGCAATTGCTTGCCTCGCAGATGGATCTGATCGTCGCCGGCACCGAAACCGCTGTTTTGATGGTCGAGTCGGAAGCGCAGCAACTCTCCGAAGAGATCATGCTCGGCGGCATCGTGTTCGGCCAGGAGCAGAGCAACATCGCGATCAACGCGATCCACGAACTCGTGCGTGACGCTGGCAAGCCGGCCTGGGACTGGACGGCCGCCGCCAAGGATGAGCCTTTCATCGCCAAGGTCACGGCACTCGCCGAAGGCCCGCTGCGCGAGGCTTATCAAATCCGCTCGAAGCAGGCCCGCACGCAAGCCACCCGCGCCGTGACGGCTGCCACCGCTGCCTCGCTGCAAGGCGAAGCGGTCGCCTTCGACAAGGTCGGCCTCGACAACGTGCTGTTCGACATCGAAGCCCGCATCGTCCGCAGCCAGATCCTGGCCGGCGAGCCGCGCATCGACGGTCGCGACACGCGCACCGTGCGCCAGATCGAAATCCGCAACGGCGTGCTGCCGCGCGCTCACGGCTCGTCGCTGTTCACCCGCGGTGAAACGCAGGCGCTGGTGGCTGCCACGCTCGGCACCGACCGCGATTCGCAGAAGATCGATGCACTCGCCGGCGAGTACACCGAGCACTTCATGCTGCACTACAACATGCCTCCGTTCGCGACAGGCGAAACCGGCCGTGTCGGCACGCCCAAGCGCCGCGAAATCGGCCACGGCCGCCTCGCCAAGCGC
>JAMFRW010000180.1 GCA_026224975.1 Rhodoferax sp.
CCGGCAATGCCGACCTCACGCGGCTGGGCCAGCCCGCGGGCGTAGAAGTCGACGCGACGGCCGGCGAGGTCTATGTGGCCGACGGCTACTACAACAAACGCGTCATCGTGTTCGATGCCGAGACCGGCGCCTACAAACGCCATTGGGGCGCCTACGGCAAGCCGCCCAGCGATGCCGAGAAGCCCAACACCCGCCGCACCGAGCCGCCCACGGCCGCGCAGTTGCAGCAGTTCGGCAACCCGGTGCACTGCGTGCGCATCGCGCGCGATGGCCTCGTGTATGTGTGCGACCGGCTCAACAACCGGGTGCAGGTGTTCCAGAAGGATGGCCGCTATGTGAAGGAGTTTTCGGTCGAGCCGCGCACCTCGGGCAACGGCGCGGTGTGGGATTTGCTGCTCTCACGCGACCCCCAACAGCGCTGGCTCTTCATGGCCGATGGGCGCAACAACCAGGTGCTGACCTTGCTGCGCGAAACCGGCGAGGTGCAAGGCACGCTCGGCCGGCCGGGCCGTTATGCCGGCGAGTTCCACTGGGTGCACGACATGGCGATCGACTCGCAAGGCAACCTCTACGCCGGCGAGGTGGACACCGGCAAACGCGCGCAGAAGTTCGTCAGGCAACCCTGAGGGCCATCACCTTCCGCTGAAGGCCGGTGCGCGCTTCTCGGCGAAGGCGGCGCGGCCTTCCTGCAAGTCGGCCGATGCCGCCGAGCGCGCCACATCGGCGTCCAGCTCGGCCAGGTTCAATGAGCCACGCGCGATGCGGTTGAGGTGCTTCTTCATGCCCAGCAGCGCGATCGGTGCCATGCCGGCGAGTGTGGCGGTGAGACGCGCAACAGCGTCGTCGAGTTCATCGGCCGGCACGAGCTGGGTGAGGAAGCCGATGGCCTTCATCTCGTCGGCGGTGATGCGTTCGCCGGTGAGGAAGAGGCGCTTGGCCGCGTCCAGCCCCAGCCGGCTCACATAGCGCTCCAGACCTCGCGCATAGAAGTGCAGGCCGAGCCGGGCAGCGGGCATGAACATGTCGATGCCGGGCACGCCGAGCCGAAAGTCACAGGCCAGCGCCAGGTCGGTCGCGCCGCCGTAAACACCACCTTGCAGCAAGGCGATGGTGACCGGGCGGGCTTCTTCCAGTGCATCGACCACGCCCGCAAAGTCCATCGCGCCTGCAGCGCCGAGCGCGGTGATGTCGAAGCCACTGCAAAAGTATTTGCCGCTGGCGCGTAGTTGCAGCACCAGCACCGGCTCGGTCGCGTTCACCGTGGCGATGTGGCGGGCGAGCGCGGCCAGGTCATCGGGGCCGAGGCGGTTGGCCTCTTGCGGGCGGCGCAGCGTGACGGTGGCGACGGCGCCTGCGATGTGGAGTTGCGGTGTGGTCATGGGGTGAGTTTCGCTGAGTCAGCTGGCGCGCACCGCAGCCTTGCGCCTGGCCGGCCGCGCTGCAGTGCTGGCCTTGGGCGGATGCGCCAGCACCCAGTCATGGAAGCCTTGCGCCGCGATCGACAGCCCCCGGTCGCGCCGCCGCACCA
Source organism: Rhodoferax sp. (assembly GCA_026224975.1). GTDB lineage: Bacteria > Pseudomonadota > Gammaproteobacteria > Burkholderiales > Burkholderiaceae_C > LMDS01. The sequence continues at coordinate 1,529 of JAMFRW010000180.1, forward strand.
GGTAGATGTGCCGCGTGAGGCCGGGCCATTTGATGGGGCGGACCGCCAGTTCGGGCGAAGCGAACTGGTAGAGCGTGAGCGCCGGCACGATGCTGATGCCGAGCCCCGCGCGCACCATGCCGCTCACGGTCGCGAGCTGGTCGACTTCGAGCACCGAGGCGAGCGGCTGCGGGTGCGTGGCCGCATCGATGTACTGCCGCACGCTCGAGGTGCGCGAGAGGTGGATGAAGGGATAGACCGTCACATCCCTGGGCCGCACGTTCGGCAGGCTCGCCAGCGGGTGAGCAACCGGGCAGACGAGGTGAAAGCCATCGCTGCAGAACAGCTCGGCGCGCAGCTCGGGCGTGTCGGCACGCGTGGCGGCCAGCGCAAAGTCGGCACGGCCGGCGCGCACCGCATCGATGCAGGGCTCCGACAGCACATCGGCCACCTGCATCTCGATGCCCGGATACGCCGCATGAAACCCGGCCAGCACGCCGGGCAGCCAGTCGGCCGCAAGCGAGGGCAGCAGCGCGATCGAAACGCGACCGCGACGCCGCGCCGCCCGGTCGCTCACACCGGCCAGCGCCACGCCCACTTCGTCCAGCACGCGCCGTGCGGCCGCCTCGAAGTCGCTGCCTTCGGCGGTGAGCTCGACGAAGCGCGTGCTGCGCTCGAAAAGCTTGACACCGAGCGATTCCTCGAGCTGGCGGATCAGCGCGCTGAACGCTGGTTGCGAGAGATGGCTCGCCGCCGCGGCCCGTGTGAAGTTGCGCTCGCCGACCAGCGCCATGAAGGCGCGCAGTTGGCGCGTCGAGAGATTGATCTGCATTCCAGCTCAATCGATTCTGATTTTCGATTTCACAGCTTAACCCATCGTGCCTAGAGTCGCAGCACACCAAGACCATCGACGAATGGAGACAAGCATGAAGATTCGCGCCCTCGCGGCAGCCGCCCTCGCCCTCGCCTTGCTGGCGGCATGCGACGACAACGACGGTTCCGCACCGGTCGTCACGCCGCCCGCCGCCACCCCCGCGGGCTACAGGCTCGCCATCACCAAGACCGAAGACGTGGCCGGCAGCTTCGGCAGCGTGGGCGCGTATGAGCGCGTCACCGGCACCTTCACCGGCGAGGTCGATCCGGCCGACACCAAGAACGCGATCATCCAGGACCTGGCGCTCGCGCCGCTCAACGCCAACGGCAAGGTCGAGTACACCTCCGAATTCGTGCTGGTCAAGCCGAAGGACATGAGCAAGGCCAGCGGCGTGTTGCGCTACGACGCGCCCAACCGCGGCAACATCGTCGCGCTCGACCCGTACTTCGCCTCGCGCGGTTATGTGTTCCTCAGCGCCGCATGGCAGGGCGACGTGCCGGCCGCCACCGGCAAGGTCACACTCACCGTGCCGGTCGCCAAGAACGCCGATGGCAGCTCGATCACCGGCACCTACCGCGCCGAGCTGATCCCGGCGGCATCGACCGCCAATTCGCTCACCTTGCCGGGAGGCGCCTACAACGGCGCCATGGTGCCCTACGCGCCCGCCAGCCTCGACAACACGCTGCCCGGCTACACGCTCACGCGCCGCATCAACGAAGGCGATGCGCGCCAGTTCATTCCGGCGAGCGACTGGAAGTTCGCCAAGTGCGATGCGGCCACCGCCTTCCCTGGCACGCCCGATGGCGGCAGCGTCTGCCTGAAGAACGGCTTCGACAGCCGCTACTTCTACGAGCTGGTCTACGTCGCCAAGGACCCGAAGGTGATGGGGCTGGGCTTTGCGGCGCTGCGCGACATGATCGCCTTCTTCCACCACACCGAGAAAGATTCGGCCGGCACCGCCAATCCAGTCTTCGGCGCGATCAAGAACACGATCGCCTCGGGCGTCTCGCAGTGCGGCAACTTCATCAAGACCTTCGTTCACCTCGGCTTCAACCAGGACGTGAGCGGCCAGCAGGTGTTCGATGGCGTCTACGCTCAGATCGCCGCTCGCCAGACCAACCTCAACACGCGTTTTGCCATCCCCGGTGGTGGCGGCGGTGTGCGCACCGACCACACGGCTTTCGGCCAGGCCGGCACACGCGGCCTCGACCCTGCCTATGTGGACGCGGTGTCGCAGCGCAGCGATGGCGGCATCCTGAAGCGCTGCGATGCGAGCAAGACCTGCCCCAAGCTCTTCATCGGCTTCAGCGGCACCGAGTTCTGGGTGCTGCAAGGCTCGCCGCTGCTGACCGATGCCTGGGGCACGGCCGATCTGGTGCAGCCGGCCAACGCGCGCATCTACTTCTACGCCAGCTCGCACCACCTGCTCGGCCTGGGCACGCTGCCGGCGGCATCGGCCGGTGCGCTCTACGCGACCAACAACAACCTCGCCGCAACGAGCGTCGTTCGGGCGCTGTACCAGGACCTCGAAGAATGGGTCGTCTCCGGCACCACGCCGCCCGACAGCCAGGTGCCCAAGCTCGCCGATGCCACGCTGGTGCGGCCGGCGCAAGTGGCCTTCCCCGCCATTCCCGGCGTGACCTACACAGGCCTCGCCACCAGCTACCCGCTGCTCGACTGGGGCTCGCAATACAAGCCGCAGGACGAGACCGGCATCGCCACCCAGTTGCCGCCGGCCTACCTGGGCCGCGACTACGCCATCCTCGTACCCCAGGTCGATACCGATGGCAACGACGCGGCCGGCATCCGCAGCCTGGATGTGGCCGCCGGCCTCGGCACCAACACCGGCTGGAACTACACCGCCAAGCCGGGCGTGACCGACCTGGCCGGCCTCTTCGGCGCGTACTTCCCGTATGCCAAGACGGCAGCGGCGCGCACCGCGGCGGCCGACCCGCGGCCTTCGCTCGAAGAACGCTACGGCACACAGGCAGGTTATGTGACGGCGGTGACGAACGCCGCCAACGATCTGGTGGCGCGGCGCTTCATGCTGCGGGTGGATGCCGATGCGGCGATTGCTGCGGCGGTTGCCAACCCCGTGCTGCCATGATGCCCCAACAACTTCTGGAGCCTTGATTTGCGAACCCTCCGCATCGGCACCGGCGCCGGCTACTCTGGCGACCGCATCGAACCGGCGATCGAACTGGCCGAGCACGGAGGGCTCGACTATCTGGTCTTCGAATGCCTGGCCGAGCGCACCATCGCGCTGGCGCAGCAGGCGCGCCGCCAGAACCCGGAGGCCGGCTACGACCCGCTGCTCGAAGCCCGCATGCGCGCTGTGCTCGGCATCGCTGGCCGACAGGGCATTCGCATCGTCACCAACATGGGCGCAGCACATCCGGCGGCTGCCGCGCGCAAGACAGCCGAGATCGCCCGCGGGCTCGGTCTGAACGGCCTGAAGATCGCGGCCGTGACCGGTGACGACGTGCTCGACGTGGTCAAGCGTGGCGACTATCGCCTCGAAGAAACCGGCACGCAAGCCGCGGCGCTGGGCGACCGCATCGTCTCGGCGAATGCCTACCTCGGCGTTGGCGCGATCGTCGAGGCGCTGGCTCTCGGCGCACAGGTCGTGATCACCGGCCGCGCGGCGGACCCGGCGCTCTTCATGGCACCGCTCGTTCATGAATTCGGCTGGGTCATGGACGACTGGCAGCGGCTCGGCCAGGCCACCGTCGTCGGCCATCTGCTGGAGTGCGCGGGGCAG
>JAMFRW010000181.1 GCA_026224975.1 Rhodoferax sp.
CATGCTTGCTGGCGGTATAGAGCGAGGCGTTCGGCACGCCGCGGCTGCCCATGGTCGAGGACAGGTTGACGATGCTGCCCGAGCCCTGGGCCAGCATGACGTGCAGCTCGTGCTTCATGCTGAGGATGGTGCCCAGCACGTTGGTGTCGAAGGTGGCGGCATAGGACTCGGCCGTCTGCTCGACCAGCGGTCCCGGCTGGCCCTCGGTGCCGGCGTTGTTGACGGCGACGTCGAGGCGGCCGAAGCGCGTCACCGCGCGGTCGACGAGCGCCCGCACGTCGGCCTCGTGGCGCACGTCGGCCCGCACGAACTCGGCCTCGACGCCGAGTTGCGCCAGCTCGTGCTGCAGCGTGGCGCCCGCATCGGCGTCGCGGCCGGAGACGACCAGGCGGGCGCCCTGGCGCGCGAAGGCCAGCGCCGTGGCGCGGCCGATGCCGGCGAGGGCGCCGGTGATGAGGACGACGGGAGCGGTCATGGCAGTTCCTTGAAACGGTGCATCGAGTGGGTCGATGGAATGAGTATGTACGACCGTATTAATTGAGTCAACAGAAAAATACGCTTGTACGCATTCTTTTTCCAGCCATTGCGCGAGGCGCCCCCGGCGGGGTCTGGCGTCTGCCCCGATCGCGCCTGGGCGGTGCCGAAAGCCACACTGCACGCCGCGATCGGGGCAGGGGCCTGACCTCGCTCCAGCACGCTCGGGGCCAGGCCCCTCTGGCCGCCCGCCCTCAGCCGATGCGCTTGAGTACGCTGCCGAACAGCACTTCCTTGAAGCGCTCCACCGGCACGGGGCTGCGCTGCGCCTTGGCGAGGAGGTTGGCGCCTTGCAGCGACGCCACGATGAACGCGGCGATCTCGTCGCAGTCGGTGGTGGGCGACAACTCGCCCGCCTTCACGGCCGCGCGCAGGCAGTACGCGATCGCCCCCTGCACCTCGGCGAACACCTCCACCAGGCGCAGGCGGATCGGCTCGCTGCAGTCGCTGGCCTCCGCGGTGAAGTTGCCGAACAGGCAGCCGTTCTTCATGCTGTCCTTGTTGAGCCGGTTCTTGCCGTTGTCGATGTACAGGCGCAGGCGCTGCAGCGGCGGCATGTCGTCGTTGCGCAGCGTCTCGCTCATGCTGTTCAGCGCGTTGGCGAAATACAGGTCGATCACCTCGAGGCCGAACGCCTCCTTGGAGGTGAAGTGGTTCGTGAACGAGCCCTGCGGCACGCCCGCGGCCTGCACGATGTCGCGCACGCTGGCACCCGCGAACCCGCGTTCGTGGACGACCTGCATGCCGACGTGCAGCAGCTTTTCGCGGTGGGAGGGCTTGGGCATGAACGAATACTACACTCGTCCATATTCGAATTCAAGCGCCGCAGGGCAGGGGGGCGGCCGGCTTGATCTCCTCCAGGCAGATCATCGAGCGCACGTTGGCCACGCCGGGCACCTGCATCAGCCGGTCGGTGAGGAAGTGCGACAGCGTCTTCAGGTCGCGCGCCACCACCTTGAGCAGGTAGTCGCAGTCGCCCGACACGATGTGGCACTCCAGCACCTGGGGGAAGTCGCGCAGCTGGGCCTCGATCTCGCGCACCTGGCCGAAGGCGTTGCCCACGCTGTTCAGGCTCACATAGGCAATGACGTCCAGGCCCAGCGACGCGGCCTCGACGCTGGCGTGGTAGCCGCGGATCACGCCGCGTTCCTCCAGCGAGCGCACGCGGCGGAAGCATTGCGGCGCAGACAGGTGGATGGCGGCGGCCAGCTCCACGTTGGTCATCCGACCCGAGGCCTGCAGGTTTTCAAGAATCTTTCTGTCGATGGCATCCAAAGGAGTCGAAGCTGTGCTCACGCTATATTCCATGAAATAAACGTGCGTATCTTAGGGTTAGCCACGCAATCTTTGGAACACTTATTTCTCGATCCGGCGGCTACAGTCGAGCGTTTTGTGACAACCGCGCTGTCTTTGCACCGCTGAACAACGGCCCGCTTCTTGCGTAATCCTTGTGGTGCAGGCGCCACCAGGATCCGCTCCCGTTCAAAGACAATTGCGCCCCCATGGATCACACATTTCTCTCTGCGTTCATCCTGCTGCTGCTGGTGCTGGATCCGTTCGGCAGCCTGCCCGTGTTCATCTCCATCCTGGGCGCCGTGAAGCCGGAGCGCCGCACCTTCGTGGCGGTGCGCGAGGTGCTGATCGCGTTCGCGGTGCTGGTGCTGTTCATGGTGTCGGGCCAGGGGTTCCTGACGCTGATGCGGTTGTCGGAACGGTCGCTCGAAGTGGCCGGCGGGGTGATCCTGGTGATCATCGCGATCCGGATGATCTTCGGCGGCGGCGAGATCTACGGCGCCGACGTCAGCCACCGCGAGCCCTTCATCTTTCCCCTGGCGGTGCCGTTGCTGGCGGGCCCGTCGGCGATGGCCACCGTGCTGCTGCTGGCCTCGCGCCAGCCCGACCACCTGGTCACCTGGATCGGCGCGCTCACCGCGGCGCTGGCCGTCAGCGGCGTGGTGCTGCTCGCGGCCGACCGCATCCGGCGCGTGCTGGGCTCGCAGATGGTGGCCGCCATTGAGAAGCTGATGGGTTTGGTCTTGACCGCCGTCGCGGTGGAGATGATCCTCGCCGGCCTCAAGCGCTATTTCATCGGCGATCTCTGAACCGCATTTCCCCGCATTCGACACGTCCCCGCGACGAAGGATTTCTCCCATGACCCGACGCAAGACCCCGTTCCTCCCGTTGTCGCGCCGCGTGGCGCTCGTGGCCGTCGCCGGCCTGCTGGCCGGGTCGGCCGTGCAGGCGCGCTCCATCCAGGACATCCGCAAGAGCGGCACCATCGTCATCGCCACCGAAGGCAAGTTCGCGCCGTTCAACTTCGTCGACAACGGCAAGCTCACGGGCTTCGAGGTCGATGTGGCCAACGCCGTCGCCGTGGAGATGATCCTGGCCGGCCTCAAGCGCTATTTCATCGGCGATCTCTGAATGGGCCGTCGCGCGGACTCAGTCGCCCTTGGCGGTGTTCAGTCGCGAATGGCGCAGGCCGTAGGTGAAGTAGACG
>JAMFRW010000182.1 GCA_026224975.1 Rhodoferax sp.
GTGTGCAGGTCGGCGGCCTGCTTGGCCTGCAGCAGCTTGGGGCGCATCGATGGCGGAGCGATGACGTAGCCGAGCCGCAGCCCGGGGGCGAGCACCTTGGAGAACGAGCCGAGGTAGACCGTGCCTTCGGCCCAGCGCGAGGCGAGCGGCGCGGGCGGTTCGGCATCGAACCACAAATCGCCGTAGGGGTTGTCTTCCACGATGGGCAGGCCGATGGCTTGCGCGGTGCGCACGAGTTCGGCGCGGCGCTTTTCGCTCATGCAGCGGCCGGTCGGGTTCTGGAAGTTGGGCTGCAGGTACGCAAAGCGCGCGCCGCGGGCGGCTGCCAACCCCTCGGGCCGCGCGCCGTCTTCGTCGCAGGCGAGCGAGATCACTTGAGGCTCGTACGGTGAAAACGCCTGCAGCGCGCCGAGGTAGGTGGGCTCTTCCACGGCAACCGTGCCGCCGGCATCGATCAGCACCTTGCCGACCAGATCGAGCCCCTGCTGCGAGCCGGTGGTGATGAGCACGCCGGCCGCTTCGGTCGAGAAGCCCTGCGCGTTCATGTGCGCCGCAACCCATTCACGCAGCGGGCCGTAGCCTTCACTGGCGGCGTACTGCAGCGCTTCGCGTGGAGAGTCGGTCAGCACGCGGGCGCTGGCCTCGCGCATCGCCTCGATCGGAAAGCTGTCGGGCGAAGGCAGCCCGCCGGCGAGCGAGATGATGCCGGGCCGCTCGGTGACCTTCAGGATCTCGCGCAGCACCGACGGGTTCATGCGCTCGGCGCGGCGGGCGAGTTGCCACGGTGACGAAGCGAGCGCGGAAGCGGGGGCGGCATTGCGAATCGAAGACATCACGAGGTCCTTTGCAGAGTGGGCGCATGCGCCGGCATCTTCTTGCCGACGAACACGATGGCGATCACCGCCAGAGAAAACAGCACCGTGCCGGCTTCGAGCTTTTCGCCCAGCACCGGCACCGCGAAGAGCAGCGCCAGAAACGGCTGCACCAGTTGCACCTGGCTCACGCGCACCGCGCCACCCAGGGCCAGACCGCGATACCAGGCAAAGAAGCCCAGCCACATCGAAAACACCGTGACGTACGCAAACCCGCCCCAGGCGCTGGTGCGCACCGGCATCGCGGGCCACAGCGCGAGCGCGATCGGCACGGTGAACGGCAGGCTGATCGTCAACACCCAGCAGATCACCTGCTCGGCCGGTAACTCGGCCGCCACGCGCGCGCCGGCCACGTAGCCGATGGCGGTGCTGACGACGGCCAGCATCAGCAGCCCATCGGCGGCCGACAAGCTGCCGCTGCCCTGATGCGCCGCAAACGCCAGCACCATCGCGCAGCCGAGCACGGCGCAAGCCCAGAAGCCGTTGGACGGACGCTGCCGAAAGTAGATGGCCGCGGCGATGGCGGTCGCCAAGGGCATCAGCCCGGTGACGACTGCGGCGTGCATCGCATCGACCTGCCGCAACGCGAGGCTCAAAAACAGCGGGAAACCGACCACCGTACCGAGCGCCGAGACCGCCAAGGCCGGCAGATGGCGACGCTGCACGCGCGGCGCGCCGGTGAACCACAGGTACAGCACGCTGAGCACGCCGGCAAACGCCGCCCGGCCGGCGGTGACGAAGGCGGGCGGCAACTGCGGATCGGCGACAGGGCCGACGGCCAGCCGCGTCATCGGCAGGGTCATCGCAAAGATCACCACGCCAAGCAGGCCCAGCCAGAGGCCTCGGGTTTCGTTGCGGGTGGTCATGGGACGCAGGACATGTCGGCAAAGTTGGCGGAAGGCATCGAGCCAGTGTACGATTGTGACCAACACAGACCCAGCACACTTTTGCTTGAATTGACATCATCTGTATTGGCTGAGAAGCCGGCACACGGAGGTTTTGCATGCTGGACGAACACGCAAGCGCATCGGCGACCACCGGCCTCTCGCGCGAGGCCGACACGACGCTCACCGAGCAGCTCGCCGGCCGCTTTGCCGAGCGCATCCGCCAGCGCCTGCTGGCGCCGGGCGCGCGGCTGCCTTCGGTGCGCGAGTGCGCTCGGCGGCACGCGGTGAGCCCCTACACCGTGGTCGCGGCCTATGACCAGCTCTTGGCACTCGGCCTGATCGAGGCACGCAAACAGCGCGGCTTCTACGTGCGCGGCGCGACGCCGGATGCCGCACGATCGGCCACGCTCCCGGCCGGGACCGCGCCCGAGCGCCCGGCCCGCCATGTACTGCCGATGAGCGCCACCTCGCTGATCCGCGGCATGTTCCAGCCGCCCGGCAGCCACCCCATGCCAGGGCTCGGCACGTTGCCGGCCGACTGGCTCGACCTGCCGATGCTGGCGGGCGCGCTGCGCAAGGTCACGAGCGGCCTGCAGCTCGGCGCCATGTCGCTCACCTATGGCGAGCCGGCCGGCGAGTTGCGCCTGCGCCGTGCGCTCGCCACCAAGCTGGCCGACCACGGCATCGTCGCCTCGCCGGACCAGATCGTCACCACCA
>JAMFRW010000183.1 GCA_026224975.1 Rhodoferax sp.
ACGCTGCTGGTCTCGATGCAGGAAGGCAGCGACAGCGCCCCGCTCAAGACCAGCCTGCGGCAACTCCTGCGCGAGCGCCGCAAGCTGGCCGAAGGCGACGACGACAACTTCAACATCTTCGACACCCAGCAACTCGCCGACACGCTGTCGAGCACGACCCAGGTGCTGACCACGCTGCTCGGCGCGGTGGCCGCCGTGAGCCTGCTGGTGGGCGGCATCGGCATCATGAACATCATGCTGGTGAGCGTGACCGAACGAACCCGCGAGATCGGCCTGCGCCTGGCGGTCGGCGCGCTCGAGAACGAAGTGCTGCTGCAGTTCCTGATCGAGGCGGTGGTGCTCTCGGCACTCGGCGGGCTGGTGGGCATCGTCATCGCGACCGCGGCCTCCTACGGCATCTCACGCGTGATGGGCGTGCCGTATGCGTTCGATGTGTCGATCAACCTGCTGTCGATGGTGTTCTCTGCCGCCATCGGCGTGGTGTTCGGCTACTTCCCGGCGCGGCGCGCCGCCCGCATGGACCCGATCGAGGCCTTGCGGCACGAATGAAGCCCGGCCGCGGGGCCAGGCGCCGTTGCCGATCGGGTCAGTATTCCAGGGTCAGCTTGTCGATGACGCTGCGGACGCCGGGCGTTCCCCAGGCCGACATGGTGGCCGTCTCGCACCAGTCCGCTGAGGCCAGCCTCCTCAACCCGAGGCCTCATCGATCCCAATAAACCGCCACACACAACGCACATCCCACCACATACAGCAGCCACGTCGCCGAAACCGCATACGGGTACAGCATCAAGGCCACCCCCAGCCACCGAGTTCGCGGTCGCGCAACCTTCTTGCCATGGCGGTACACGCCGATCCCGATCAGCCCGAAAACGACCGCGCCGATGATGTAGGCGGGGCTGGGCAGCGTGAGGCCAAGCGACTGCAGTGCGTTGAGTTCGTCCACTAAATCCTTTTCGTCCACGAAATCCCTTTGGTCGAGCCGGGATGCCGCATCGGCGATGCTTGGGGCAGTGATCTGCGCAACCTTACCAGCGAGCACCTTCCGCACTCGGTTCTTTGCACTCGCATGAAGAAGGCCGGCGCTGCGCACGGAAGTTGCATCGGCGGCGGAATGACAAACCCTTCTTCCGGCGCCCGCGTGGTGTCACCGATCCAGGCCTATCTGGAACGTCTGCATGCGCAGTTCTCGGGGCTCGCCGAGGGGGCAGTCGCGAGCTACATCCCCGAGCTGGCCAAGGCCGATCCGGGCGCTTTCGGCATCGTCATCGCGACGGTCGATGGCCATGTGTACGAGGTCGGCGCGACGCGGCAGGCGTTCACGATTCAATCGATTTCCAAGCCACTGGTCTACGGCGTGGCGCTGGAAGACCGCGGCCGGGAGCGGGTGCACAGCGTCATCGGCGTGGAGCCGACCGGCGAAGCATTCAACTCGATCAGCCTGGAGCCCGAAACCGGCCGGCCGCTGAACCCGATGATCAACGCCGGCGCCATCGCCACCTCGTCGCTGGTGACAGGCGATGGCCGCGAGGAGCGGCTGGCGCGCGTGGTCGATGCGATCTCGGCCTACGCCGGGCGGCCGTTGGCAGTGGACGAAGCGGTGTTCGAATCCGAGCGTGCGACCGGTCACCGCAACCGCGCGATCGGCCACATGCTGCGCAACTACGACATCGTGACCGAAGACCCCGAACCCGCGCTGGAGCTGTACTTCAAGCAGTGTTCGGTGCTCGTCGATTGTCGCGATCTGGCGCTGATCGCCGCGACGCTGGCCAACGGTGGCGTGCACCCGATCAACGGCCAGCGTGCGGTGCGCGAGGAGTTCGTCAGCGGGGTGTTGAGCGTGATGGCGACCTGCGGGATGTACGACTTTGCCGGCGAGTGGGTTTACCGCGTGGGCATGGCGGCCAAGAGTGGCGTGGGTGGCGGCGTGATCGCCGTGCTGCCGGGGCAGCTCGGCATCGGTGTGTTCTCGCCGGCGCTGGACGCGCGCGGCAACAGCGTGCGCGGTGTGAAGGTCTGCGAATCGATTTCGGCCGACCTGGGGCTGCACTTTCTGCAGCCGCCGCGACCCTTGGCCTCGGCCGTGCGCGCCCGCTACACGATGGCGGGCGTGCGCTCCAAGCGGCGCCGGCCCGAGAGCGAACGGCGCGTTTTCGACGAGCACGGCGAGCGCGTCGTGGTCTACGAACTGCAAGGCGACGTGCGCTTTGCCTCCACCGAACGCGTGCTGCGTGAAATCATCGACGCGGGTGATGCACTTCACTTTGCGGTGCTCGACTTCAAGCGCGTCACCCACATCGACCTGGCCGCCACCCGCATGCTCGCAAGCCTCGTGGCCTGCTGCGCTGCGCGCGGCCAACACCTGGTGCTGACGCGGGTGCGGCGTGGCGAGATGCTCTCGGAATTCGGCGTGGAACTCGATCCGCGCAGCGCACGGTGTGTGAGTTTCCAGCCGCAGCTCGATCTCGGCCTCGAATGGTGCGAGCGCGGGCTGCTCGAACGTTATGCGCAAGCGCATGTGGCGTCTGCGCTCTCGGGGCTGGCCGAACACCGGCTGTGTGACGGCACCTCGGAGGCCGACATCGCCCACCTCGACATGCAATTGGAGCGCTGGCAGTTCGAAGCCGGCGCCAGCATCGTGCGCCGCGGCGACGCCGCCGACGCGCTCTACTTCCTGATGAGCGGCGAGGTCAGCGTGATCGTCGAGCTGCCACAAGGCGGCTTCAAGCGGCTCGCGACACTCTCGGCCGGCATGGGCTTCGGCGAGTCGGCCCTGATTGCGGGCGGCGTGCGGTCGGCAGACGTGCGCGCCGACACCGCCGTCACGTGCGGCGCGCTCTCGGCAAGCGCCTTCGCCCGCCTGGAGGCAGAGCGCCCGACCTTGATGATCCGCCTGATGCAGAACCTGCTGCAAGGCACCGCCGAAACCGCTGCGCGGCTCACGGCCGAAGTGGCGGCGCTGGAGGGTTGAAGCCCCGGCTGGCGGCATGCTGGCCGCGGGGCTCGCTGTCGATCACGCAGATCGTGCCCAAGGCATGGCCGCTGGAGGAGACGAGCGGCGCGCCAGCATGAAAGCGGATGCCCGGGTCGCCGGTGACCAGCGGGTTGGCCGCAAGGCGATCGTCTTCGCGCGCATCGGCGAGGATCATCACCGCGTCGGGCTGCTGAATCGCGTGGGCGGAGAACGCATGCTCGCGCGGCGTTTCGGCGGCTTGCAACCCGATCCGCGACTTGAACCTTTGGCGATGCCCGTCGATCAGCGAGACCAGCGCGATCGGCGCGCCCTGCCCCGGCCCAAGCCTCCGGTCGGCGGGAATTCCACACGCGGCACCGGCCGGCGTGACCCGCGCCCCCCGCGACCTCGGGTGTTGTGGGCAGCACGAAACACGAACAATAAATTCATGTTTCACACACTCCGCCCACCCATAGGCCGCGCACTGCGCGAAGCCAGCCCCACGGCTCGGCCGGCGTCACCGGCGGTGTGGGATGACGGCGTAGAACGCCTGAGCATCGGCAAGCGGCTCGCGTTGTTCGTGGGCGCCGGCATTGCAGGGCTGGGTCTGGACATCGTCGTCTACTCCCTGGCGCAGTGGCCAGGCTGAGGAGCGGGTCGCCGAAGCCGGCGAGCGTGGCCCCGCTGAACTCGCTCGACTGGATCGGCCGGTTCGTGGTGCGGCTGATGAACTCCAGGCCCGGGATCACGGTGCGTCTGGCGGCCAGTCTGGCCATTGAAGCCTGCCCGGAGTTTCGCGAGATTCCGCCGGAAGACGCGGCGATGATCGTCGCGAAACGGGACCTTTGAGGACGCGGTAAGGCGCGGCTGCCTGCGGCGTCCGCGTTAGCCGAACCAACGAAACAGCAGCGGAATCAGCAACGAGGCCAAGAGAACCTGCAAGCCGAGCGCGATGCCGGCGTAGGCACCCGCATCGGGGTGCACCTGCAGCGCCCGCGCTGCCCCCAGGCCATGCGAAGTCGTGCCCAGCGCGAAGCCGCGCACCGCCCAGGCGTCGACGCCCAGCGCTGCGAAGATGTATTTGCCCGACAGCGCGCCCACAAGTCCCGTGACCACCGCGAACACCGCCGCCAGCGCCGGCACGCCACCCACTCTGTCGGCGATGCCCATGGCCACAGGCGCCGTGACCGATTTCGACGCCAGCGAGCGCACCACGTCGCCCGGCATGCCAAACGCCCACGCCAGCGCAACGGCGCTGCCGCCCGCCACCAGGCCCCCCACGAGTGCGGCCAGCACCAGGGCCACACCGCGGCTGCGAAGCTCCATACGCCGCTGCCACAGCGGCCACGCCAGCGCCACGACCGCCGGCCCGAGAAGCACATGCACGAACTGCGCACCGGCGAAGTAGGTGGGGTACGGCGTGCCGGTGAACACCAGCAGGCAGCCCAGACACATGACCGACCACAGCACCGGGTTGGCCCACGGGGCGCGGCCGGTGCGGTCGTAGAACGCTGCGGCCGTCACATAGGTCACGAGCGTGGCCGTGAGGCCGAAGAGAGGCGTCGAGGCGAGGTAGACCCAGAGCTGTACGAAGTCGGTCATGACCGACGATCTTTCGACGACGCTGGCGCGGGCTCGGGCGATGTCGTACGCAACAGGTAGCGCAGCACCACGGCTGTCACCGCCAGCCCCAGCCAGGTCGACAGCACGATGACCACCAGCAGTTGCAGCCCATATTGCGAGACGAGCGGCAAATGCGTGATGACACCCACGCCCACCGGCACGAACAGCAGGGACAGATGCGCCAGCAGCGCATCGGCCGCAGCGGCGACGGGCTCGCGCACCAGTGCCCAGCGCAGGCCGATCAGCATCAGCACCAGCCCGACCACCGGCCCCGGAAACGGCAGCCCGATCGAATGCGTGATGCCTTCGCCGGCGGCCTGAAACAGCAGCAGCCAGGCCAGTCCGCGAAGTGCGTTCATGCGGCACGCTCCATGCGCTGCGCGCGCGAGGTTTCGAAATCAACGTAGCGGAGGTGACGCATGCCGCAATCATCGTCGGGATTCGGGGTTACCGCAGGGGCCGTCGGCGTTCCTGGTGACAAAGCGGAGAAGGTAGCTATCGCTCCGGCAACGCAACGCCCCTTCGCAGGCCGCCACCGCAAGCTGCGAGAATCGAGGGCCACCCGACTCGCCGTTTGTTCACCGCATGAACCGTTCCCTGCTCGCGTTGGTGTCGGCGTCGATGCTGGCACTGCTCCCGGCGGCGCCGTGCGCGTGGGCGGAATCGGCGTCATCGGCTATCAGCGCGGCCCAGGCCGCATCTGCACGGCCGACGTCTCCTGCGCAAACGTCGTTGCAACGCAGCCGCGCCGCCATGCGCAACGACCCCGAACGCAGCCGCGCGCTGGCCGAGCACGCGCTGGAGTTGCTGGCGCAACAGCCCGATGCCGATCTGGAAGCCGATGCGCACCTTCTGCTGTGCGACTACAACGCCGAGCGCGACCGCAGCGCCGCGCAGCAGCACCTCGAACTGGCGCGGGGTTTGTTGCCACGCACGACCCGGCCGGCGCTCGCCGCGCAAGTCGCAGGTTGCGAAGGCGACCTGAGCGAGCTGGCCGGTGACAACGCTCACGCGCTGTCGCTCTACGAACGATCCGTCTCGCTGGCCGAAGCTGCCCACACCGACGACGTGCTGGCCAACGCGCTCTACCAGCGCGGCTATTTGCGAGGCCTGCGCGGCGAACTCGCCAACGGCCTGGCCGACCTGCGCCGCGCCAACGACATCTACGAACGCCTGCACCTGCCCGAAGAAGCGCTCAACACGCTGATGGCGGTGGCCACGCTCTACGATCGCATGGGCGACCATGCACAGGCACGGCGCTACTTTGCCGACGCCTTGCAGGCGCAGCGCAGCGCGGGTCTGGTGCGCGAGCAAGCCGTGACCCAGCACAACCTGGGCCGTGCACTCGAACGGCTGGGCGATTGGCCGGGCGCGCGTGATGCCTTCGAGGCTGCCTTCCGGCTCAGTCAGCAGATCGCCTACCCGCGTGGCGAGGCCTATGGCCTGCGTGGCCTCGCGAGCGTCTCCAACGCCGAAGGCGATGGCATCTCGGCGCTGCTGCTGCTCGACCACGCCGCCGCCTTGCTGCGAAAAGCGCCCGACGAGCGCCTGCGTGCCCAGATCGCCCTGCAGCGCGGCGTCGCGTTGAGGCTGGTCCATCGGCTGGGCGAAAGCGTGGCGAGCCTCGCCGACGCGCTGACGGTGTTCCAGGCTGCCGATTCACAAGTCGAAGCGGCCAGCACCCTGAACGAGCTCGCGGCCAGCCACGCGGCGCTCGGTGACTACAAGGCCGCTTACGAACGGGCCAGCCAGTTCGCCGCGCTGTCGGACCGGCTGCTGAAGCGCCAGATCGAGGAGCGCTACGCCAGCCTCAAGGTCGAGTTCGACACCGCGGTGACCGATCGCGAGAACCAATTGCTCAAGCGCGAGAAGATCGCGACCGACCGCGCGCTGGCGCAAGAGCAACGCGCCAGCGGCCTGCGCGCCGTGGCGCTTGCGCTCGCCGCCGTGCTCGTCGCACTGCTCGCCATGCTGGTGCGGCGCCACTACCGCACCAGCCAGCGCATGCGCGGCCTCGCCATGACCGACGAACTGACACAACTTGCCAACCGACGCCACGTACTGAGCACGCTGCAAGCCATCGTCGCCGCCGGCAAACCGTGCTCGCTGCTCATCGCCGACCTCGACCTCTTCAAGCCCATCAACGACGAACACGGCCATCTGGTGGGGGACGCGATCCTGCGTGCGGTGGCGGCCGCACTGCGTGGCGCCGTGCCCACACACGCCCAACTCGGCCGGCTTGGCGGCGAAGAGTTCATCGTCCTGCTGCCCGGCTCGACGCATGACGAAGCCCTGGCCATCGCCGAACGCGCCCGCGCCGTCGTCGAATCCATCGACGCCAGACAATGGCTGCCGAACCGAGGCGTGACCATCAGCATCGGGCTGACGGTGTGCAAGCCGCAAGATGACCTGGCCGAAGCACTGAGGCGTGCCGACGAGGCGCTTTACGAGGCCAAGCGCAACGGACGCAATTGCGTGAGGAGCGCCCCCTCGACTGCGCGTGCGGTGCCGGAAGGTGCGGAGGGGAAAGCGGCAGAGCGCGTGGCTGCAGTTGCAGATGGGCCGGTGCCGCGCCTGAGCGACGCCCTGCCCTGAACCCTCACCAGGCCCGAAGCCGCGACCTCAACCGCGTCACCGCCTGCGAATGCATCTGGCTGACGCGCGAGACAGTGACCTTCAGCACCTCGGCGACCTCGGTCATGTTCATGTCGTGTTCGCAGACCATGCTCAGCAGTTGCTGCTCACGCTCGGGCAGCCGCGTGATGGCGTGAACCAGCGCGGTGCGACGTTGGCGGTCCTGCAATCGGGCAAGCGGGTTGGCGGATTCGTCGGCCACGATGTGGTCCAGAAAATCGTCGGTGCCGTGTTCGCTTTTCATGTCCGACAGGTCTTCCAGATGAACGAGCTGCGAGCCCCGCAGCATGGTGCGAAGCGTTTGGTATTCGGGCAGGCTGAGGTCGAGCGAGACAGCGATTTCGCTCTCCAGCGGCGGGCGCCCGAGTTGCTGCTCCAGCCGGTTGATCGAGGCATCGACCGAACGCTGTTGCCTGCGCGTGCCACGCGATAGGTGGTCGGCAGCGCGCAATTCATCGAGCATGGCGCCGCGGATTCGCGGTGTGGCAAAGGCCTCGAACTCCGCGCCCAACGCCGGGTCGAAGCGAGTGATCGCATCGGCCAGACCGATCATGCCAGTCTGGATGAGATCATCGATTTCCACATTGGCCGAGAGCCGGGACATCATCGAAAACGCCAGCCGGCGGACCAGCGGACGGTACTGCTTGAGTGAAACGTCGAGTGTGGAGAAGCTGGGGACGGCTGTGTCCAGGGCGCCGTCGAACGACGTGCCGCCCGTCGAAGCACGGGAAGATACCTGCATGGAAAACGCCCTTTTTCTTGCATGCCGGCGCAACATGTCCGGTGCTATTTGGCGCAAATTCTAGGGAGCGATATCGTTCGAAGCTGTAAGCATTGGCTAGTACATGCCAACGCTGCTCACAAACTCGACATCAATATGTAAATGGGCGGCACGGCATCCGCGCGTCGCCGCCCTTTGCATGTCGATAGTATTAAATTGACGCAATTATTTCGAAACCGCCAACTCGAAACAATTATCTTGTCACTGCGGCCTCAGAGCCGCTCGAACACCGCCGCAATGCCCTGCCCGCCGCCGATGCACATCGTGACGAGCGCGTAGCGGCCGCCGCTGCGATGCAGTTCGTAAACCGCCTTGGTCGCGAGGAACGCGCCGGAGCAGCCGATGGGATGGCCAAGAGCGATCGCGCCGCCGTTCGGGTTGACCTTTTTCATGTCGAGTTCGAGGCCGCGCGAGACTGCGATGGCTTGGGCGGCAAAGGCTTCGTTGCTCTCGATCACGTCCATCTGGTCGAGCGTGAGGCCGCCCTTCTTCAGCGCCATCTTGGTCGCCGGGATCGGGCCTTCACCCATGATCTCGTTCGGCACACCGGCGACCGCGTACGAGACCAGGCGCGCCATCGGCTTATGGCCGGCAGCCGCGGCCACGGCCGCATCGGCCATCACGAAGAACGCGGCGCCGTCGTTGATGCCGGAAGAATTGCCGGCCGTCACCGAGCCGCCGTCTTTCTTGAACGCGGGACGCAGTTTGGCAAGCGTCTCCAGCGTGGTCGAGGCCTTCACGCCTTCGTCGACGGAGAAGGTGACCTCGCCTTTTTTTGTCTGCTTGACGATGGGCACGATCTGCGATTCGAAGCGCCCTTCGGCGATGGCCACGGCCGCGCG
Organism: Rhodoferax sp.; assembly: GCA_026224975.1. Lineage (GTDB taxonomy): Bacteria > Pseudomonadota > Gammaproteobacteria > Burkholderiales > Burkholderiaceae_C > LMDS01. The sequence goes on from JAMFRW010000183.1 coordinate 8,831, forward strand.
GCGGTGCGATTCGACGGCGAGCGCGTCTTGCTCCTCGCGCGTGATGCCCCACTTGGTGACGAGGTTCTCGGCGGTGATGCCCATGTGGCCGACGCCGAACGGGTCGGTCAGCGTGGCGGTCATGGTGTCGATGAGCTTGGTGTCACCCATGCGCGCCCCGTTGCGCATCGCGGTGGAGAGGTAGCCGCCGCGGCTCATCACTTCGACACCGCCACCCACGCCATAGTCGCAATCGCCGAGCAGGATGTTCTGCGCCGTCGTCACGATCGCCTGCAGGCCCGACGAACACAGCCGGTTGACCGCCATCGCCACAGAATCCATCGGCAAGCCGGCCTGGATGGACGCCACGCGGGCCACATAGGCAAAGCGGCTTTCGGTCGGAATGGTGTTGCCGACCGTCACGTAATTGATCGATTTGGGGTCGGCGCCAGAGCGCCTGACCGCTTCTTTCATCACCGTGCCGGCGAGTTCAGCCGGTTCGATGTCGGCGAGGGAACCACCGAAGGTGCCGATCGCCGACCGGGCTGCACTCAGAACCACCACATCACGCTTGCTCATGCTCTGCTCCTTGCGAATGAAGATATCGAGAGGCAGAGGTTAACGCCGTTAGGCGCGAGTGTCAGTGTGGACCACCCTGCTCTGCGGCCATGCGTTCGGCTTCGTCGGGCACCAGGGGCCGCACGATGGCCTTGCGGCCGAGGTGGTAGACCAGCAGATGCAGGGGCAGGCGCATCCAGTGCGAGCGGACGTAGAGGGCGAGGCGAGAGACGCGCGTCCAGCGGTCGTCGCAGGTCGAATGCATGGGGCGCAGCGCGCGTTCGTAGAAAAAGTCCATCAACCGGGCGATGGGCGCGGCCGGTGCGTCGCCGCGGGAGGCTTCGACGACAGCCTGGGGAATCTCGGCGCCCAGCATCGTCGAGGTGTAGCGCACGGCGTAATAGAGCGGGCGCGTCAGACCGAGGGTGCGGGCGCGCGGCGCGAGCGCGGCCCAAAACGCCGGGCTCCGGCCGAAGTGCTCGAACAGGCTGAGGAGGTCGAACAGATCGCGCTGGCCGTTTTCGAGCTCGCCCTCGTGGAAGAGGTGCGCGGCGCTGTGCAACAGCATGTCCACCGGCTGGAGCACCTGTACGCCAGGCTGGCCTTCGAGTGGCACAGCGCCTTGCAGCAGCGCGGCGGCATCGACCTTGACGCGGGCGGTTTCGGGCAGGATGCTGTGGTGAAGGTCGATCGTGGTGCCGCGCCGTACATGCGTCATCGGCGGGATCTCGTGCATCCACTCGCGGTAGAAACGCTGGTCGTAGACGGTGACCTCGGCGCCGCGCCAGCCGTGCTGCATCAGCGCGCTTTCGGCCTCGTTGATCAGCGATCGGGGCACGATGATGTCGACGTCCGAGAACACACGCCCCACCGAGGCTGGCAGGCCGGCCAGCAGGTAGGCAGCGCCCTTGAGCAGGATCGTCGGCAGCCGGGCGCCACTGAATGCCCTCAGGATGCACTCGACCTCCCAGCGCACGGCAATGGTCTGGCGCTCGGCCAGCCGGATCGCCGAGAGCAGGTGCTGCCGCGGCGCCTCGGGCACGGCGTCGAGTTCGCCGCGCTCGGCCAACAGGCAGGCGAGCCGCGCCAGAAGGTTGGCGCGTCGGCCCTGGCGGATCAGCACATCCCAATCGAGTGCGGAGAAAGCAGACAGTGTTTGCGGCAACAGCAAGGCCTGCCGGATGAGGTTGCGCGGCGTCATGCTGGTTCTAGGCGCTCGCCGCCAGTTCCTCGAAGACACGGGCAGCGTCATGAAGGTCGCTGTAGCTGAATTGCAGGCTCGCGCAACGGTCGATCAAGGCCGACACCGCCTCGAAACCACGCAGGCCGTGGATGTCGTAGTTGAACGACTGCTCGGCCATCAGCAGGAAGGTGCGTGCGCGGCTGTGGGGCTCTAGCACCGCGGCGCTGCCGCGAACGTATTTGGGCAGCACCACCCAGGCCGGCAGCGCGGGCTCACGCCGGGCCAGCACGCTGGCGCGCGGTGGCTGCATCAGCGAGACCGTACCTTTGAGCGTGTCCGGCACCGGCGGCGTCATCACGGCGTTGGGCGCGAAGTTGCGCAAGACATCGATCGATGCGTTTTTCAGGTTGACCGGCCGCGCCATGCCGCGCACGAGGCCCGTCTGCAGGTTGACCAGCGCGAGTTCATCCGAGAGCAGGCGCCAGCCGCGTTGCACCAGCCCTGCGCACAACGTGCTCTTGCCGGAACCCGGTGGCGCGGGCAGCACGGCGGCACGGCCGCCTTTTTCGATCACGGCCGCGTGGATGATCAGGAATTGATGTGCGTGCGCCGCGACACACCAATTGAGGCCCCATTCGATCATCGGGAAGGCCTGATCGGCAGGCAGCGGGGCGAACGCCGGCTGGCCGTCGAAGTAGAACCTCGCTTGTGGGCGATACCAGCGGCGCAGCCTGGGCTCGCGCGCCACGCGAATATGGAAATCGGCAAAGGTGTCGGGGGAGAGGATCTCGAACTCGCCATACATCGAAGCGATGTCGCGCGCTGCGCTCTCCACGTCGGAACAAATTCGTGCGACGAAGGGCGCCAGATCGAGCAGCAGTTCGCCGCGGCGCAGAAGCCGCTCGAGCTCCGCGCCCGGCACATCGACAAGCTTCAAACGGGCCGAACGGCGACGAGGCCGAGTTCCTGGAGCTGGACGAGACTTTGCTCGACGCGCGAGGTGAGTTGTTCGGCCAGCGCGGTGCCGGGCTCCGCGTCGAACAGGGTGCAGATTTCCATCGTCAGGGATTCTGTGCTGCGCGGCGCCCCGGGCGCAAGCGTGTGCAGCAATTCGAGCATCAGCGGTTCGACGGCGTGGGTGTCGCCGCTGGCCATGTCATAGACGACGGCCTCGCCATCGCCGTCGTCTTCCGGCCACTCCTTGAACCGGAGCTGCCCTTCAGGGCACGCCGACCAGACGGTCGCGGTGCCCGCCAGTTCCACTGGCACATCGGCGCCCAAGGCAGACGGTCAGGGCATCACGATGTAGTTGCCCGCCAGGTAATCCTGGATCATCACCTGCGACCAGGCAGAACCCCCGTTCGGCGGCGCATAGCTTCCGCCCTGCATTTTCGACAACTGATCGACACCGTTGGACTTGAGGCAGCTTGCCACGTTGGTGATCAGCACCGAATTCAGCTTGGCGACGATCATGTACTGGGCGAAAGTCCCACGGCTGGCGCAGATCACGTCATATATCTTGTCCGTGCTGTAGACGCCGGTGGGAAACGGGCCCGAAGCGCCATAGAGCGCCGTGACGAGCTGGCTCTTGAAGGCAGTCGAGGAGTTCTTGTAGGTGAGGAACTTGGCCCACGGCTGGGTGAGCGTAGAACGGGTGGTGTTGTTCTTCCAGTTCGTGATGGTCCACGTTTCGTCGGGCAATTTGGTCAGGCCGTTGCGCGCCGTGGTGCTCGCATTCGGCATCATTTGCGCCGAGCCCCAGGCCGAGGTGGTGTTGCAGTTCCAGGCCAGCACCGGGCGGCTCGCGACGGTTAACGCCACCGGCACGCCGGAAGCACCGAGCTTCAGCAGCCGACGGCGACGCGCGGATTTGACCGCATGGGCAACTGCGGCAGTGTGATCTGCGGGCGGCTGGTCCAGCGGGGTTTCGGTGGGGTGGTCGGACATGGTGGTCTTTGCAAGTTTCGCCAGGGAGAGATCTGAAAAGCGCGCCGGACGGGCGCGTCAATGCGAGGAAAAACGGATCGGCCCTGAGCGAGGAGCCAAACTTCCAGATGACGTTCGAGCAGGTACGTTTGGCCACAGCCTCTGACGCACCAACTTACAAACAATTATCGGTGATTCACTCTAGTAACAGCAATGTCGGCAAGCCCTTGTTTTTATTGACTTTTGTTTGCTTTTTGAAGTTACCCCCACGATCGAGGGGGTGCCGAAAACGGCTCCTGAATCGCCGTTTCACCACTGCGACTGCGGTGGCGTGCGCTGCCCGGTCCAGCGCTCCACGGCCGCGGCCAGCACCGCGCCGCTGATCGGCTTGGTGAGGTAATCGTCCATTCCGCATTGCAGGCAGCGCTCGCGGTCACCCGCCAGCGCGTCGGCGGTGAGCGCGATGATGGGCATGCGTGTACCGCGCGCCTGTTCGCCGGTCCGGATATGGCGGGTGGCTTCGTAGCCGTCCATCACCGGCATGTGGCAGTCCATCAGCACCATGTCGTAGCGCACAGCCAATGCGGCCGCGTACGCCGCGGCGCCGTCGTTCACCAGGTCGACGGTGCAACCCAGGCGTTTGAGCATTTCGCCGACGACCATCTGGTTGACAGCGTCATCCTCCACCAGGAGCACATATGCCGACAGGCCGGCCTCGCTGCGGCGGGGAACGAGCTCGGCCGATGCCGCCACGTCGGCGGATTTTGCCAGCGACACCTCGAAGCTGAAATTCGAGCCCGCACCGAGCGTGCTGTCGACCTTCACCTCGCCGCCCATGATCTTCGCCAGCTCCTTGACGATCGCCAGGCCCAGGCCGCTGCCGCCGTGGCGCCGGGTGCTGGACGCATCGGCCTGGGTGAAGGCGTCGAACACCGATTCGAGCTGGTCGGGCGCAATGCCGATCCCGGTGTCTCGCACAGCAAACCGAAGGCGCAGCGCGCCCGGCACCTCGTGGACTATGTCGACTTTCAGGCGCACGCTGCCCCGCTCGGTGAACTTGACGGCGTTGTGCAGCAGGTTGACCAGGAGTTGCCGCAAGCGCACCGGGTCGGCCTCCATGCGCGGCGGCAGGTCGGGCGGCACCGTGCAACTCAGCGTCACGGGCTTGTCACGCGCCACAGTGGCCATCAGGTCAATCGCCTCTGTCACGAGCGCCCGCAAGTCGACACTGGCGGTGTGCAGAGTGAGTTTGCCGGCTTCGATTCGAGAGAGGTCGAGCACATCGTCGATCAGCGCAAGCAAGGCGGTGGCCGAGCGGTAGGCGGTCTTGGCGTAGTGCATCTGGTGGGCCGTGAGCGTGCTGCCGAGCAGCAGCTCCGTCGTGCCCAGAATCCCGTTCATCGGCGTGCGGATCTCGTGGCTGATGACCGCCAGAAACTGCGATTTCGCCACGTTGGCCTGCTCGGCCTGCAGGCGCGCATGGTCGAGTTGCGCAGCTTGTAATTCGAGCGCCTGGGTTTTTTGCTCCAGCCGCTCGACCAGCTCCCGCGCCGTGCGCACCGACTGCCGCATGCGCACGCGGATGCGCTCGATCACCAGGCCGGTGAAGGAAAGATAGGTGCCGAGCAGGTAGATGATCACCGCGATCGGCAAGCGATCGGTCCAGTGCGCCTGCGCCGGCTCGAAGACCGTAAGCCACCCCGCGTAGCCGAGGTACGCCACCACCACCACGTGGTTGAAGTAGATGGCGCGCCAGAACCCGAATCCCACCTGATCGGCCACGCGCATCAGCAGCAGGTAGGCAAAGAACAGGTGGCTTTGCTCGAGATGGTGCAGGTTGGCCAGCCACACCAGCACATCGAGATGCATCCACACCAGGCTCAGGTCGATGCGCCCGGTGCGGCCGTGGGTGGCCCGCAAGATGACCCAGCTCGCCGCGGCGTAGACGAGGTTCAGCGTGAGCAGGTCCAACAGATGCTGTGGCGGAAACGGATCGCCGCTGCGCAAGTCTTGCAGCACCGCCAGTACGCACAGGATGACGAAGCCGCAGGCGCGGATCGCCGGAATCTGCACCGTGTGCACGCGGCGCGCACTCGCCGCCCGACGCTGGGCAAGCTGTGCGGCATCGAGCGTGAAACTGGCATCGATGTGCGGTTCCGGGGCGATCGCGGCCACGTTCACCCTTCACGGATCGTTTCGAAGATATCGAATTGGCCCGATGGTGAGGGATTTCGGCGCTTGTTACAAGCAGTTGGACCCGCCCGGCGCTGGCCACGCGGAGGCGCTGGCCGTGGAAATCGCCGAGAGAACAACGATCGAAAGTGAAGGATCGATGCGCGATGTCGGCCACCGGACACGCTTTTGACAGGCAGTTCGGTCGCCGTCTGTGAGCTATGTCACGTACCAGGGTTATCCCCCGGGAAGCGGGGGTTCGCGGTTTTGTATCCGAAAGATACAACCTGCCTGTGAGTTGAGCCGGCGTGGTCGGACGCCTTCGACGAACGATCCTTCTTAGCAGTCCATTTTCCAGGGAAAACACATGAAACTTCATTCCATCTTCGCCGCTGTCGCCCTCGTCGCCGCAGCTTCCAGCAGCTTTGCCGCCACCGGTACTTCCACCTTCGTCGGCGGCGTGGCCGATTTCACTAACCCGGCTCCGATCGCCGCAGGTTCGTTCAGCGACTCGATCTCGTTCACCGGCATCGCTGCCGGCGCCTACGACATCGTGCTCGATTTCAGCGGCCAATCGCTGTGGATCACCGGCCTGACGCTGAACGGCGTTGCCGCTGATTCGATCTCGAACGTGGGCACCACCAAGGGCGGCAAGTTCTCCTTCGCGTACCTGGAAACCGAAGCCAACGCGCCGTTCACGCTGAACGTCACGGGCATGGGCTTCGCCGCCAAGACCCCTGTGTCGTACAGCGGTTCGCTGACGGCCGTTGCCGCTGTGCCGGAACCAGAAACCTACGCGCTGATGCTCGCCGGCCTGGCCGGTGTGGGCTTCGTGACGCGTCGTCGTCAAGCCAAGCAAGCCTGAGTTCAGGTTTGTGCAGCTGAAAAGCGGGCTTCGGCCCGCTTTTTTTGTGCGCGCCTCTCTTTCGAAAAAGGTGAGTACAAACGATAGAGGTGCGCCCGGATTGCCCTCCTAGAGTTGTATCGAGGACTGGGAATTCGCGCGCGGCGCGACCCCGCTCCTGCGAAGGAGGTGGCCATGAAGTTCCCTCTATGGCGTGTGCCGCTTTGCGCACTCGGCGCCCTCGCCGCGACTGCCATCCTGATGCCGAACGACGGCCCCGAATCGGCTCAGCCTTCTGCGGTTGCGCTCCCATCCGATGGCGCGCAGCAGATGTCTCATGGCGTGCAAACCTCGTCGTGGCAGGCGGTGCTGGCGGCGACCAGCCGTTGACCACCCTCACTCGACTTGCAACACTCAGGACCGCGCGGGCACAGGCATGCCCGTGGTGCGGAGCGCGGCCACGATGCGCCTCAGGCGCTCGCGCTGCTCGGCCGTCATGCCGGGCTGGCCCAGTAGCGCGGCCATCCACTGCTGAACGCTCTCCCCGGCCGTCGATGCGCCTTGGCGGCCTTCGAGCGCGGCCTTGAGCGCACGCAGCTTCATGTCGCGCCGGGAGGCCTGGAATGCGGGTGGCGAGGGCGCGTCCAGGCCGCTTTCCAGCTGCAGCAGCAAGGTGTCGATCGCTGCGCCGTTCGCAGCGTTGGCGCTGTCTGCCGATGCTGCAAGGTCACGCCGACGCAGCAGCGCGGCCTCCCACGGCGCCGGCAGCGGCGGCACATCAGGCCAGTTTGCAGCCGGACCTCCGTCTACCACCTCGGCTTCGCTTCCTGGCACCTCCATCGTCGCGCTTTCCGGTGACGCAAGTGATGGCGAAGCAGCTCCACCCGCATATTCCAGCGATTCACAAATCGCAATCTTCACCAGCAGCGCATCGCAGGTCGCGCTCCACGTCCGCTGCGCTCGGTTCGCGAGGTGAAGTTGCGCCGTTTCCCGCGCGGCACGAAAGCGCGCCTCGACCGCAGCAGCGTCGCGCCGCGGCGCCTCGCCGGCATTGCGCCATTGCGAGTCGACATCGGCGAGCGCGCGGCTGATCTCATGGGCCGGGCTGTCTGGCTGCAAGGCCTCCAGCCGCACGATCAGCGCCTCGCGCGCCGCCAGATTGGCGGCGAACTGCGCGCCTCGCGCGTCGATGGCAGCATCGCGCTGCTCGAACACCGCATCGGTCGCCGCCTTGAAATCGGCCCACAACTGCCCTTCGGCATGGCGCGCCAAGGGCAGCGACTTGGCATGTTGCTGCCACTCGGCCTGCAACTCGCGCACGCGCGGGATCGCGTCGCGGCTCTGGGGGTTCGCGGCCATCTCATCGGCCAGCGCACGAGCACGGGCGACCAGGTTTTCGCGCTCGGCCTGCGCGGCTCGGCGAGCCTGTTGCAGCGGTGCTTCCACGCGCGCCAGGCTCATCTGCAGGCGGGCCATCAAGCGGTCGCGCGCCTTGTGCGGCACGGTGTGCTCGACGGGACCGAGCTTGCGCCATTCGGCCTGGAAATTTTCCAGCGCGCGGGCTTGGTCTTTCCAGGTCGCGAGCGACGCGGCTGAAGCGTCTTCCGAAGGCTCTGCGGAGGTTTCAGCGCCTCGTTCGGGGCCTTGCTGCACCAGCGGCACGGCGTCGAGCGTTTCGAGCAGACGCGTGCGTGCGTCCAGGTTCTCCTGGCGCGCGGCCTTGAGCTTGGCGAGGTGCTCGGCCACGGGCACATAGGCGATTTGCAACGCGGCATCGAAGCGTTGCCACAGCGTCTGGCTGGTGGCGCCGCCCAAGCGGTCGAGTTCCTTCCACCGCTTGCGCAGGTCGTCGACGATGGCCGTCAGTTCCTTGATGGGGACTTTCGGAGGCTTGGGTTGGCGGAGCGGCTTGGCCTCTTGGGCCGATCGCTGGGCCGGGGTCGGCTCGACAGCCTCCGGCGCGACGATTGCCTCTCCCGCCGAACTCGTTTCGGCAGACGGCGCGGCGATCGACGCATCGCCTGCGGCCTCGTCGACTTGGGCCAACTCCGCGGCCTCGTGTTGCGGATCGTCGGCAACCGTGCCCTGGCGAGGCCCACCGATCAGCTCGGCCAGCGTCTCCGCCTCGACGACCAGATCATCACGCGCCCGCCCGCCGCTCCAATGCTGCCAGCCCTTGAGCCGCGCAACTTCACCGTGCAGCACGTTGATCCGTTCACGCAGCGCCTCGCCGGCCGTGCCGCGCTCCAACGCTGTGTCGATGGCCACCAGGTGCTGGTGCGCCTGCGCCAGGTGGCCGGCCGCCAACGCTTCTTCGGCTTGCTGCACCAACCCGGCGACAGCCGCGCCGCGCTCCTGGTGGCGTTGCTGCTTGGCCGCCTCGCGCTGCTCGGCAACGGCCGCGAGGCGCGGATCGACGGCGGGACGCGCCGCGCGCGCCGGAGCTTGTGCTCGCTGCCAAGCGTCGAATCGGTTGTTGAGTGCCGCGGCGAGTTGCGAGTCGGCGATGGCCGGCAGCGATCTCCAGCGGCTCGCGGGCGTCGCGACCGGCGCTGGCGGCGCTGGCGGCGCAATAGGAATCACGAGTGGCGTCAAAGCTGCGTCAACCGCCGCGTCAGACGTCGAAGAAATCGACGCGTCGGCGATAGGCGTTGCTGCTTCTGCGGATGTCGACCGCTCAACGCCTTCGTCGACGTGCGCGACTTCAGCCTCAGCACTACCCTCGGCCTCGACCGAAGGCAACACAGGCGCGGCGACAACCGGCTGAGCTGCAACCACCGCCACACGCTCCGCCGCCGCAGCCACCGGATGCGCGAACTCATCCAGCATCGCCAGCCGCAACTCGACCTGACCCGATGTGTCGAGCGCCAAAGTCAACGCCTCGACCGTGGCCGCCACCGAAGCATCCGCAGGCGCCGCGTCGATCAAGCGGCGCAATTCGGCGGCCGAACCGCCCAGCTCCGCTCGCTCACGCTCACCCGCCACGACTTCGGCCGAGACGAGCTTCGCATTCGCAAACGCCTTGGCCGAATCGGCGATCCAACGCTTGAGCCGTTGCTGCTGCGCCCCGCGCTCATGCGTCAGCGCCGTCAGTTGCGACGAGAGCGCCGCAAACTCCACCTGCTGCGGGCCATCCAGCAAGCGCGCATCCAGCGCCTTCCAGCCTCGGTCGATCTCCACGAGGCGGTTCAGCGGAATGGTCTCTTCGCCCGCCAACGCCCGGGCAGAGCCGATCAGCGCATCGGCACGCTCCCGCGCTTCCCGTTGCGCCACCGCCGCATCAAGTCGCTGCTTGGCCTCCCGATGCACCCGCCGATCATGCGTACGGAACTCGCGTTCGGCGCGCTTGAGCGTCTCCTCGCCGGCGATCCCGGCGACGGCCTGGCGCTTGATATCGGCACCCGGCGCTTCGAGCGCCACCGCCAACAGCGCGGCATCGTCACCTCGTGCCTTCTCCAGTCGATTCAACCAACCGGCCGCGGCATCGGCCCTGGCCTGTGTTTTGGCTTGCGCGGCCTGCTCTGCAACGGCGGCCGCTTCGGCGGCGCGCGCGGCCACGGCATCGGGGCGCGCGGCGGCGCTGGCTTCACGTTTCTTGAAAATCCAACTCAGCATGGTGACGGCGTCTTCGTTCGAATAAGACGCGCATCGTGCCAGCTTTCGAAAGCGTCCCCGTCCGGGATCAGCCCAATGGCAGGCCCTGGGTCAGGTCGCGGCCCAATGCGCAGGCAGTTCGCCGGGCTGTGCCGGGCCTTCCTGGGTGTGGTGTCCGGCCCCCGGCGCATGCCCCGCCGCGCGCTGATGTGGCGCTGTCGGCGAAGCCTTTTCCGGCCTCAACGCCGCTCCAGCGATCACGTCGCCCTCCTCGTGCATCGCGAGATATGCCGATCTGCAATCCGCATGCGCCTGATCGAGCTGCGCCATGGTTCTTTCGATCGCCGCGCGGTCCCTCTGCGGCGCATGCATCAGCAAATCGAGTTCGTGGCGCAGGCGGTCGTACTCGGCAGACGTGGCATGCGCTGTATTGGATGATGTGTTCATGGTCACCTCGATGTGTCCGGGCGGTGAACGAACTGCGGCGCGTCCCGAACAGCACGCGGCGCAGCGTATCGGGGAATATGGTGGGTCGCGTCGGGCCGCTTGCCCATGGGACCGAGTCCGCGATATCGCGTAGGCATTGGCCGACACCGCGTCGGGCGCCCGCAGCCATCCGACCGCGCTGTAAGCCGTCATGCCGTGGCCGACATGCGCCCTACGATGAAGCCGGCCTCGGCGATCCCGCGGCCGCACCGTCAACGCGTCACCACACATCAACCTTTCGGAGTGCTCATGAGCCAGCCGTTCGATCCCGCACAGCTTCGAGAAGGCAGCCCGCACCCTCGCGGGTCCACCTGTGTCGACGGCGGCGTCAACTTCGCGATCTTCTCGGCGCACGCCACCAAGGTCGAGGTCTGCATCTACGACGACGCCGGCACCACCGAGATCGGCCGCGTCACGCTGCCCGAATACACCGACGAGGTCTGGCACGGCTTCGTGCCCGGCCTGGGCCCCGGCACACGCTACGGCTACCGCGTGCACGGCCCGTACGAGCCGCTGGCCGGCCACCGCTTCAACCCCAACAAGCTGCTGATGGACCCGTACGCACGCGCCCATGTGGGCGAGCTGGTCTGGGGGCCGGAACTCTTCGGCTACATCGTCGGGCACCCGGATGGCGACCTGAGCTACGACGAGCGTGACAGCGCGCCCTTCGTGCCCAAGTGCGTGGTCGTCGATTCGCGCTTCGAGTGGAAGCAGCCGGCCGCGGTGCGCGTGCCGTGGGACCGCACCATCGTCTACGAGACCCATGTGCGTGGCTTCACCAAGCAGCACCCGGCCGTGCCCGAGCATTTGCGCGGCACCTTCGCCGGCCTGGCCCACGATGCAGTCATCGAGCACATCCGCGGCCTGGGCGTGACCAGCGTGGAGCTGCTGCCCATCCACACCTTCCTCAACCAGCCCTTTCTCACCGAGAAGACGCTCACCAACTTCTGGGGCTACGACACCATCGGCTTCTTCGCCGCCGACCCGCGCTACTTTGCCGAGCCGGTGATCGACGAGTTCAAGGCCATGGTCGACCGCTTCCACCAAGCCGGGCTCGAAGTCATCCTCGACGTGGTCTACAACCACACGCCCGAAGGCAACGAGATGGGCCCCACGCTCTCGTTCAAGGGCATCGACAACGCGAGCTATTACCGCCTCATGCCGTCCGACGGCGAGGAGATGGGCCCGCGCTACTACATCAACGACACCGGCACCGGCAACACGCTCAACCTGAGCCATCCGCGCGTGCTGCAGATGGTGAACGACAGCCTGCGCTACTGGGTGACCGAGATGCATGTGGACGGCTTTCGCTTCGACCTGGCCACCATCCTCGGCCGCGAGCCCCATGGCTTCGACGAAGGTGGCGGCTTTCTCGACAGTTGCCGGCAAGACCCGGTGCTCAGCAGCGTCAAGCTCATCGCCGAACCGTGGGACTGCGGCCCCGGCGGCTACCAGGTGGGCGGCTTCCCGCCCGGCTGGGCCGAGTGGAACGACCACTTCCGCGACACCGTCAAGTCGTACTGGAAGGGCGACGAAAACTCCGTGCCAGCCCTCGGCCAATGCCTCACGGCGAGTGGCGACAAGTTCAACCACCGCGGCCGGCGGCCGTGGGCCAGCGTCAACTTCATCAGCGCGCACGATGGCTTCACGCTCGCCGATCTGGTGAGCTACAACGAGAAGCACAACGATGCCAACGGCGAAGGCAACCGTGATGGCCACGGCGACAACCGCTCGTGGAACTGCGGCGCAGAAGGCCCGACCGACGATGCCGAGATCAATGCCCTGCGCGCCCGCCAGCAACGCAACATGCTGGCCACGCTGCTGCTCTCGCAAGGCACGCCGATGCTGCTGGCCGGCGACGAGTTCGGCCGCACACAGCAAGGCAACAACAACGCCTATTGCCAGGACAACGCGATCTCGTGGGTCGACTGGTCACTGCCCGAATCACCGGCCGGCGCATCGCTCATGCGCTTCGTCCAGCAGCTCACCCACCTGCGCGCCACCTTGCCGGTGCTGCGGCGCGGGCGCTTCCTGAACGGCGACTGGAACGAAGCGCTCGGCGTCAAGGACGTGACCTGGCTTAACCCGGCTTCGGAAGAGATGGATTCCGAGCATTGGGACGACCCGCACCTGCGCTGCTTCGGCATGCTGCTGGACGGCAAGGCGCCGGTCTCCGGCATCAAGCGCCGCGCCGCCGATGTGACCGTGCTGCTGGTCTTCAACGCCTGGGAGGGCGCCGTCGAGTTCACCTTGCCACCGCGCGAAGATGGCGTGGCCTGGACAGCCGTGCTCGACACCGCTGCCAAGACGCATGAGCTGCAGACAGACCCGCCAGAGAACGACTCGCCAGCGGAATACCAGCCCGGCGATGTCTACGTGGTGACCGGCCGCTCGCTGCTGATGTTCACCGCGCCGGCAGCCTAGGCAGTTGCTGCGACCTTGGCCGCGCGAGGCGGGCGGCCCAGGTCGGGCAGAAAGGCCGTCAACAAGCCGAGCAAGGGCAGGAAGGCGCAGACGCGATACACAGCCTCGATGCCATGCGAATCGGCCAGTGTGCCCAGCACCGCGGCGCCGATACCGCCCATGCCGAACGCAAAGCCGAAGAAGAGGCCCGACACCGTGCCCACCTTGCCCGGCATCAACTCCTGCGCAAACACCAGGATGGCAGAGAAAGCCGAGGCGATGATGAAACCGATGATCAGGCTCAGCACTTCGGTCTGCACCAGGCTCGCATACGGCAGCACCAGCGTGAACGGCGCCACGCCGAGGATCGAGGCCCAGATCACCCGCTTGCGGCCGATGCGGTCACCGATCGGCCCGCCGAGGATGGTGCCGAGCGCCACCGCGAACAGGAAGAGGAACAGGTGCACCTGGGCCGATTGCACCGAGAGCTGGAACTTGGCGATCAGGTAGAAGGTGTAGTAGCTCGTGAGGCTGGTGAGGTAGAAATACTTCGAGAACACCAGCACCATCAGGATCACCAGCGCCAAAGCCACCTGGCGTTGTGGCAGCGGGCTCACCGCGGCGCTGGCGCGCTTTTTCTGGCTGGCCGCGCGCTGCTGCACGCCGTACCAGATGCCCACGCGCCACAGCACGGCGATCGCCAGCAAGGCCGCTATCGAAAACCACGCCACACTGCGCTGGCCGTGCGGGAAGATGATCCACGCCGCGAGCAGTGGCCCGGCCGCGCTGCCGGCGTTGCCACCCACCTGGAAGATCGATTGCGCCAGGCCGTGCCGCCCACCCGAGGCCATGCGCGCCACGCGTGACGATTCAGGGTGGAAGATCGACGAGCCCGTGCCCACCAGCGCCGCCGCCACCAGCAGCACGCCATAGCTCGGCGCGAAGGCCAGCAGCACCAGCCCGCACAGTGTGAAGCCCATGCCCACCGAGAGCGACCAGGGCTTGGGGTGCTTGTCGGTGTAGAGCCCGACGAGCGGCTGCAGCAGCGAGGCGGTGATCTGGTAGGTCAGGGTGACCAG
>JAMFRW010000003.1 GCA_026224975.1 Rhodoferax sp.
ATGTACACCTACGCGCACCCGATTGAAGACGCGCTGGAAGCCATCACCCACAGCATCTGCACGCTGGAATTTGAAGACCAGCGGCCGTTCTACGACTGGCTGCTCGAAAGACTGGCCGAAGGCGGCCTGCTCACCACCCCGCCACCGCGCCAGTACGAATTTGGCCGCCTGAACGTCGGCCACGTCGTCACCAGCAAACGCAAGCTGCGCCAGCTTGTGGACGAAGGCCATGTGACCGGGTGGGACGACCCGCGCATGCCGACGCTCGTGGGCCTGCGCCGCCGAGGCTACACGCCCGAGAGCCTGCAGTTGCTGGCCGAGCGCAGCGGCGTGAGCAAGGCCGGCGGCTGGCTCGATTACAGCTCGCTCGAGATCGCGCTGCGTGACGACCTCGACCCCAAGGCGCCGCGCGCCTGCGTGGTGCTGGACCCGCTCAAGGTCAAGCTGGTGAACTTCGGCCAAGTCTTCGGCAGCGAATCACACCAGGAGCCTTGCCACGCGCCCATTCACCCCGGCCACCACGAGCGCGGCCAGCGTGACTTCGCGTTGACGAACGAGGTGTGGATCGAGCGCGAAGACTTCATGCCCTTGCCGAGCAAAGGCTTCTTTCGCCTTTCGCCACCGCGGGTGGATGCCGCCGGCGCGGAAGTGGCCGGAAGCAAATCGCGCCTCAAGTACGGCTATGTGATCGAGTGCACCGGCTTCGAACAAGACGCAGATGGCAAGGTCACCGCCGTGCTCGCCAAGCTCGTGCCCGACACCAAGAGCGGCACGCCCGGGGCGGACGCCGTCAAGGTCAAGGGCGTGATCACCTGGGTGAGCGCGAGCCTCGGCGTGCCGGCCGAAGTGCGGCTCTACGACCGCCTGTTCACCGAAGCGCAACCCGAAGCCGGCGGGCGCGACTTCATCACCGTGCTCAATCCGAACAGCGTCAAGGTCGTGACCGGCTTTGTCGAACCCGGGCTCGCCAGCGCGGTGGCCGACGACAAGTTCCAGTTCGAACGCCACGGCTACTTCGTGGCCGACCGGCACGATCATGTCGGCGGCAAGCTCGTCTTCAACCGCACCACCACGTTGAAAGACAGTTGGGGTAAATGAGGTCGAGATGAGTGATATCCCCACCGCCGAAGCCTTCGCCGCCTTCCAGCAGACGCTGCAAGCCCGCGGCATGCGCGAGGCGTTGGTCTACCTCAATGGCCTCACCGATTACCGCTACACCGGCGTGTTCCGGTTCGACGCCGGCTTCGCGCACAGCCTCTACTACGTCGACCGCGTGAACCCGGAAGTCCACAGCATCCCCGGCATTCCCGAGAAGGCCACCTACTGCTGCTTCGTGCGCGACAGCCGCGGCCAGTTCACCACGCTCGATGCGCTCATCGACGACCGGCTCGAAGACCACCCCGCCCGGAAGGAAGTGCGCGGCTACTGCGGCATCCCCCTGCTCGACCCCGAAGGCGTGCTGCTCGGCACCCTGTGCCACTTCGACGAAATGCCGCGCGATTCGAACCAGCTCGACCTCGACCTGCTGCTGCAAGTGGCCAGCGAACTTGCCCGCCACGGGCAGGTGCCGCGCGTGGGTGGAAGCCTCAGTGCGGCTTCTTCGGCCCCTTGAACGACTTCGGTTTATAGACGTTGCCCTCGCGCTTGACGCCGCCGCGCGCCCGGCGAATCGCCTCCTCGGCCACGCGTTCGGCGTTCTTCCTCGACGAGCGCCAGTAGCGCAGCCGCAGCGCCGTGCGCCTGACCGAAAACCAAGCCCGCCGCGCCGCCGCATCGAAGCGATAACGCAGGCGCGCGCCCAGGCACAGGCGCACCAGCATCACCACACACACGGCGACAACGATGCCGGCCAGGATCTGCTCTATCAAGGTCATGGGGGTCTCGCGCACTTTCCAAAACGGGGTGGGCAGAGTATGCGGCAGCCGGCTCGCGGTAGCATCGAATCCATGAACCTCATCTACATCGCCGACCCCATGTGCTCATGGTGCTACGGCTTCGCCAAGACCATGGACGCGCTGCTCGCCGAGCCCGGTGAATTTGCGCCTTTGCAACTCGCGCTCGTGATGGGCGGCCTGCGCCCCGGCACCACCGATCCCATGGCGCCCGGCAAGGCCGACGAGATCTTCGGCCACTGGCACCACGTGGCCGAAGCCAGCGGCCAGCCCTTCGCCCAGGCCCCGAACACCGCCCTGCACGCCCCCGGCTTCGTCTACGACACCGAACCCGCCAGCCGCGCGACAGTGACCGTGCGCGCGCACTGGCCCAAGCTCATGTGGCGCTACTTCAAGGCCATCCAGCACGCCTTCTACGCCGACGCCCTGGACGTGACTCGCCCCGAAGTGCTGGCCGACCTCGCAGAGGCCCTGGGCATCCCACGCCCCGAGTTCGCCCGCGCCTTCGCCTCCCAAGCCATGCGCGACGCCACCCAGGCCGACTTCGACCAATCCCAAGCCTGGGGCATCCGCGGCTTCCCGGCCGTGCTCGCCGAACATGGGAACCACTTGCACATGGTGAGCCATGGGTATGTGGGGATCGATGTATTCAGACAGCAGTTGACGGGGGCGGGTGGGGAGCATGGGCATTGAATTGATTGGCGTGATCACGCTTGCCATGGGTCGATGACCGCCACGCTCGCGTCCTCGGAGCAGTCCGGGTCCGCAGTTCGTCGGGGAGGTTTCGACTTGCGATCTTGGCCAGTGGCTGAAATCACAAGTTAGGATTCGATCAATCTCGCGGTGAACCCCATATCTCAGATGATCCCCTTCCCACTTCTGTCCACCGAACGCCTGACGCTCCGAGAAATCGTCCTCTCGGACGCCGCCGCTCTTTTCGAGATTCACGGCAATGCGACCGCGATGCGCTGGTTCGGGACAGACCCGTTGACCACGGTCGAACAAGCCGAGAAGTTGGTCGAAACATTCGCCGGGTGGCGAAAGACGCCCAACCCCGGCATCCGTTGGGCCATGGTCGATCGAGGCACGAATCAACTCATCGGAACCTGTGGACTGTTCAAGTGGAATCGCGATTGGAAGTCTTGCTATCTCGGCTATGAGCTTTCGCCTGTGCGCCAGGGCTCCGGGTTCATGAACGAAGCCTTGTCGGCGATTCTTCCCTGGGGCTTCGAGCACATGTCCCTGAATCGCATCGAGGCGCTGATCCATCCAGACAACCGAGCTTCCATCAGGCTTGTCGAGCGCCTCGGTTTTGTCTGTGAAGGATTGCTTCGGGATGCAGGCTTCTGGCAGGATGTGCATTACGACATGACGATGTATTCGCTGCTCGCACGCGACTTTCATGTTGCGATGACAGCATGAACACAACCCCGTCGTACAGGGGCTATCAGGCCAGCATGATCTTCGACGCGGACGACAAGATCATCGTCGGCCGCGTGCTCGGCATCGACGACATCATCACGTTTCACGGCGACTCGGTCGAGGACTTCGAGGCAAACTTCCATGCGGTAATTTCGGACTACATCGCCGCCTGCGCGCAACTCGAAAGCGCATCGAAAAGCCCGCCGGCGGCAAACTGATCGAGGCTTCCATGAACACGCCCTCACCCACGTCACCGCTGCAACTCCAACGCATAGACCACGTCGTGCTTCGCGTAAGAGACCTCGAACGTTCGATCGCGTTTTATTGCAAGGTTCTCGGCTGCTCGGTGGCCAAGCGGCGCGATGACCTCGGCCTGGTGCATTTGCGGGCGGGTGATTCGATGATCGATCTCGTGGCGCTGGACGGCCCCACCGGCAAGAAGGGCGGCGCTGGACCGGGCGATGAGGGACGGAACATGGACCACCTCTGCCTCAGCTACGCCAATTTCTCCGAGTCCGAGGTGATGGCGTTTCTGGACAGCCACCAAGTCGTGCACGGTGCGAAAGCGCAGATCAACTTCGGTGCCCGAGGTGACGGCACTTCCATCTATCTGGCCGACCCTGACGAAAATGTCGTCGAACTGAAGTGCTACGACGCGTCATGACCAAACGCCCGCTGCAAATCGCGACGGCCGTCCTCGGCGCCATTCCGGTCCTGACCGGCATCGTCACCATGTTCGGACTCGCCGACCCGATCTACGCATCAGCCCATCTGCCGGCGAACGCGCTGCTCGACAGCAACCTTCGTTTCTTCGGTGGCGTGTGGCTTGGCCTGGGGTTGGCGGTTTATTGGCTGATCCCGAACATCGAGAGACAGACCGTGTTGTTTCGCGCCGTCTGGGGCATGATCTTCCTCGGTGGCATCGGGCGGCTGCTTTCGATGCTGTTTCTCGCCCTGCCACCGGTGCCGTTCATCGCCTTCACGGCACTCGAGATTCTTGGCGCGCCGCTCTTCATCGCTTGGCAGGCGCGGGTGACCAGAACAGCGACTGGCAGCACAGTCTCGCGCTGAAAGATCGATCAAGTCCTTCGAATCGAACCCGGCTGTACCTCGGGGTAAGCTCCGCGGCGCGACCGAAGACAGCAGGGCTTCGTCGCCAACCTACCCAACCTTTTGGAGCCGCCTGTGGCCTCTGTGAAATCCGTGAAATCGATGTTCTGCGCCGGTGTACTGGCGCTTGTCTCTGCTTCTTCTGTCTTCGCCCAGGCCGATGCGGCCGCGTCTGCTGCTGCCAAGGAGGCGGGTGCTGTGGTCACGCCGAGCGGGCTGGTGTATCGCTCGCTGAAAGACGGCGCAGGCGCGTCGCCGGCAGCGTCGGATACGGTGAAGGTGCACTACCGCGGCACCTTCCCCGATGGCAAGGAGTTCGACAGCTCTTACGCGCGCAACGAGCCGGCGGAGTTTCCGCTGAACGGGGTGATCAAGTGCTGGACCGAGGGCGTACAGCGCATGAAGATCGGCGGCAAGGCCAAGCTGACCTGCCCGGCGGCGATCGCCTACGGCACGCGCGGTGCGGGCGGTGTGATTCCGCCGAATGCGACGCTGCAGTTCGAGGTCGAGCTGCTGTCGATTCGCGGCAAGTGATCTGAGCGGCTGAACCCGGCCGCCTAGCGCACCGGCATCACATTCAATACCGCCAGCGTCATTGCCTGCACCCCCGTCTTGATCGAAGGCTCGGGCACCGGCGCGAAAAACGGGGAGTGGTTGAACGGCAAGGGCTTGCCACCGGGCTTTTGCGCATCGGCAAACTGCTTCGGGTCGGTCACGCCGATGAGGAACATCATCGAGGGCACGCCTTCGTCGATGAAGGCCGAGAAGTCTTCGCTGGCGGTGCTCGGCGCCACGCGGATCACGTTCTTGGCGCCGAAGCTCGCGTTGAAGACGGCCACCGTGCGCGTCACCACGGCCTCGGTGTTGAAGACCGCCGCCCCGCCCGGTGTGATCGAGACCTCGGGTGCCGATGCGCCGGCCATGGCTGCGGCAGCGTTGGCGGTGCGGCGCACGCCGGTGTGGAGCTTCTCGCGCACCGTGGGGCTGTAGGAGCGGATGGTGCCGCGCAAGACGGCGCTGTCGGGAATGATGTTGCCGACAGTGCCGGACTGCACTGCGCCGATGGTCACCACGCCGAATTCCTGCGGGTCTTTTTCGCGGCTCACCACGGTCTGCACATCATTGATGAAGTGCGCGGCCATGGTGATCGGGTCGATGGTCTTGTCGGGCGCCGAGCCGTGGCCGCCGCGGCCCTTGAAGGTGATCTCGAGGCCGTCGGAGTTGGAGGTCATCGCACCGGCGGTGTAGCCGATGGTCCCAAAAGGCATGGGCGCGGTGTGCAGCGCAAAGGCGAAGTCGGGCTTGGCGAAGCGGGTGAAGAGGCCATCGGCCAGCATCGCCTTGGCGCCGCTCACCAGCTCTTCGGCCGGCTGCGCCACGAACATCAGCGTGCCCTGCCACTTGTCTTTCATCGCCACGAGCGCACGCGCCGTGCCGACCCAGCTCGTCATGTGCACATCGTGCCCGCAACTGTGGGCGACGAAGGTTTCGCGGCCGTTGGAGAGCGCCTTGGCGGTGCTCGCATACGGCAGTCCGGTCTTCTCTTCCATCGGCAAGGCATCGAGCTCGGTGCGCACCAGCACGGTCGGGCCGGCGCCGTTGCGGAGAATGGCGACCAGGCCGGTCTTGCCGATCTTCTCGGTCACCTCGAAGCCGAGCGCGCGCATGTCGCCGGCCAGTTTGGCGGCGGTGCGCACCTCTTCGAAACCCAGCTCGGGATGGGCGTGGATGTCCTTGTAGATGACTTCCAGCTCGGGGTACATGCGGGTCACCGCGCCGCTCACTTCAGTGGTGAAGCGGTCGCTGGTGGCGGTGGATTGCGCCTGGGCGGTGAGGCAGGCGAGGGACGCCAGCAAGAGGCCGGCGGCGTGGCGGCTGACGCGTCGCGATTGGCTGCGGGGCGAGCGGTTGAGGTGACGAACGATCATGCGGGGCTCCGGGTCAGGACAAGGTGCGAATCCAGACCCGATGCTAGCGCCCGCGAAGCGCTCGCCGGCACGCCATCAGCGCGCCCCCCGGGGGATCACATCGTCTTCGGCACCGATACAGGCTGGCCCGTCGCGTCCACACCCGTCGGCGTGGCGATCACGCCGCAGGCGATGCGGCCGCCGGAGTTGCCGGTCGGCTGGGTCATGTAGTCGTCGGGCATGGCGTGCACCACCACGGCCTTGCCCATCAGGTCGGCGCCGCCAGTGCCGAGCACCACGCCGTCGATCAGGAAGTTTGCATCGGCGTTGCCCTTGGCATCGGCCTTGAGCGAAGGCATGTCGCCGCCATGGTGCGGCGCGCTTTGCGGGCCATGCGGGTGGCTGCTGGGGTTGAAGTGGCCACCGGCGCTCATCGCATCGGGGGCGGAGCAATCGCCTTTTTCATGGACATGGAAGCCGTGTTCCTGGCCGGGCTTGAGGCCGGTCACGTGCGCCACCACGCGCACCTTCGCGCCCTCCTGCGCGAACGACACGCTGCCGCCCACGCTGCTGCTGCTCTTGGCCTGCAGCATCGCAACGGCGCTCGGTGGCGGCGGCATCGGCATGGTCTGCTGGCTGGTCACGCAGGCCGCGAGTGAGGCGAGCAGTGCTGCAGCACCGGCGATGCGGCCGACGGCCTTCGCCTTCGACACAGAGCGGGCGGACAGAGTGGTGATGTTCATGGCTTCTCCGGAGTGGCGGGGTGTGATCGTCGTGCTTGGCTTGTCTAAAGGCTGCGGCAACTGCGCCCATGCGTGTCGCCAATGGGGTTCGCCCGCGAGTGTGCCGCGATTCGCGCCCCGCGGGTGTCGGACAGCACCGCAAACGCAGCACCGACGCAGGGCCCATCATTTTTATCGATTCAAGGGCTTTGGGTGCAGGCCGATAACTACGCACCCGCCTCTCCCCCGAGGCCTCTTTCATTTCAACATCGGCATCGCATGAAACTCAACGATCTTCGTATAGGTGTTCGTCTTGGCGGCGGCTTCGGCGTGATCCTCGCGCTGCTGGCGCTGATGATGGCCATCGGCATCTGGCGCCTCTCGGCCCTCTCCAACGCCACGCGCGAGATGATGGCCACGCCGCTGGCCAAGGAGCGGCTGGTGGACGAGTGGTTCCGCAACGTGGCCGTCGGCGTGCGCCGCACCACCGCCATCGCCAAGAGCAGCGATGCGAGCCTGGAAACGCTCTTCGCTCCCGATGCCAAACAGTCGACCGCCCGCGGCAACGACATCAGCAAGGCGCTCGACGGCTTTCCCCGAACCGAGGCCGAAACGGCCGTGATGGCCGCGGTCAACGATGCCCGCAAGGTCTACCTCGTGGCGCGCGACACGATCATGAAGGCCAAGCGCGAAGGCCATCCCGAAGACGCCAACCGCATCTTCGATGCCGATTTCATCCCGGCCTCCAAGACGTATGTGGAGCGCATGCAGGCGCTGCTCGACTTGCAGCGTGCGACCATCGACGCTTCGGCCCTTGCCATCGAGACCGAAGCCTCGCAGGCCCGCATCGGCATCGCCATCGTCGGCGTGATCGCGCTGCTCTTCGGCGCGGCCGCGGCGGCTTTCCTCACCCGCTCGATCACCCGCCCTGTGGCACAAGCCACCTTGCTGGCCGATGCGGTCGCGCAAGGCGATCTGGGCTACCAGCTCAGCAGCGAAGGCCGTGACGAGATCGCCGGCCTGATGACCTCGCTCGGCAGAATGAACCTTAGCCTGCGCCAGATGGTGAGCAGCGTGCGCGCCTCGACCGACAGCATCGGCACGGCCAGCGCCGAGATCGCCACCGGCAATCAGGACCTGAGCGCCCGCACCGAACAGACCGCCTCCAACCTGCAGCAAACCGCTTCTTCGATGGAGCAGCTCACCGGCACCGTCAAGCAGTCGGCCGATGCCGCACGCCAAGCCAATCAACTGGCCGTGTCCGCCGCGGAAGTGGCCGCTCGCGGTGGCGTGGTGGTCTCGCAAGTGGTCTCGACCATGGAAGACATCAACCAGTCGTCGAAGAAGATCGCCGACATCATCGGCGTGATCGACGGCATCGCCTTCCAGACCAACATCCTGGCGCTGAACGCTGCCGTCGAAGCCGCACGTGCCGGCGAGCAGGGCCGCGGCTTTGCGGTCGTCGCGACCGAAGTGCGCAGCCTGGCGCAGCGCTCGGCCGCTGCCGCGAAAGAGATCAAGGGCCTGATCGGCTCATCGGTGGAGAAGGTCGAAGGCGGTTCGCGCCTTGTGGCGGACGCCGGCGAGACGATGCGCGAGATCGTGGGCTCGGTGCAGCGCGTCTCGCACATGATTGCCGAGATCACGGCTGCCGCGTCAGAACAGAGCGACGGCATCGGCCAGGTCAACACCGCCGTGACGCAACTCGACCAGATGACGCAGCAGAACGCAGCGCTGGTCGAAGAATCGGCCGCCGCGGCCGAGAGCCTGAAGGAACAGGCGGCCAAGCTTTCGGGCGTGGTGGCAGTCTTCAGGCTGACGGCTCACGCCGGCTGATCGGCCGGGCGCTCGAGACCTGACGAAAGAGCGTCAGGCTTTCAAACGCCAGCCCGTCTTCATGATCCAGGTCGCCGCGAACAGCGAGATCAGGAAGAAGACCAGCGTCATCGAAAAGCTCAGCCCCACGTGCATCTCCGAGGTGCCGAAAAAGCTCCAGCGGAAGCCGCTGATCAAATAGACCGAGGGGTTGAGCATCGAGAGCTTCTGCCACAGCGGCGGCAGCATGCTGACCGAGTAGAACGGCCCGCCGAGAAAGGTCAGCGGCATCACGATCAGCATCGGGATCAACTGCAGCTTCTCGAAGCCATCGGCCCAGATGCCGATGATGAAACCGAACAAGCTGAAGGTCACCGCCGTCAGCACCAGAAAGAGAAACATCCACACCGGATGCTCGATCTGGATCGGCACGAACATCGCCGCCGTCGCCAGAATGATCAAGCCGACCAGCACCGATTTGGTGGCCGCCGCGCCCACGTAGGCGAGCACGATCTCGATGTGCGAGATGGGCGCCGAGAGCAGCTCGTAGATGGTGCCGGTGAACTTGGGAAAGTAGATGCCGAAGGACGCATTCGAGATGCTCTGCGTCAGCACCGAAAGCATGATCAGCCCCGGCACGATGAAGGCGCCGTAGCTCACGCCGCCGATGTGCTCGATGCGCGAGCCGATGGCCGAGCCGAACACCACGAAGTACAGCGCTGTGGAGAGCACCGGCGAGATGATGCTCTGCGTGACGGTGCGCCAGGTGCGCGCCATCTCGAAGCGGTAGATCGCGCGCAACGCGTGGGTGTTGATCCGCAAGTCCATCGTCATTCCTTCACCAGGCTCACGAAGATGTCTTCGAGTGAACTCTGGGTCGTTTGCAAATCCTCGAAGCGGATGCCGGCGCGCTGCAGGTCTTCGAGCAGCGCAGCCACAGCCCCTTGCGAGGCGCGCGGGTCGTAGGCATAAGAGAGCGCCGTGCCAGCCTCGTTCAGCGTGAGCTGGTGGCGGGCCAGGCTCTCGGGGATCTGCGTGAGCGGGCCGTGCAACTGCACGGTGAGCTGCTTCTTGCCCAGCTTGCGCATCAGCGTGACCTTGTCTTCCACCAGGATGATCTTGCCGTGGCTGATGACGCCCACACGGTCGGCCATGTCTTCGGCTTCTTCGATGTAGTGGGTGGTGAGCACGATGGTCACGCCCGATTCGCGCAGCGCCCGCACCATGGCCCACATGTCCTTGCGCAGCGCCACGTCGACACCGGCGGTGGGCTCGTCGAGGAAGAGCACACGCGGCTCGTGCGAGAGCGCCTTGGCGATCATCACGCGGCGCTTCATGCCGCCCGAGAGCGTCATGATCTTGTTGTCTTTCTTGTCCCAGAGCGAGAGCGCCCGCAGCGTCTTCTCGATGTGCGCCGGGTCGGGCGGCTTGCCGAAGAGGCCGCGGCTGAACGAGACCGTGGCCCAGACCGATTCGAAGGCATCGGTGGTCAGCTCCTGCGGCACCAGACCGATCATCGCACGCACCTTGCGGTAGTCGTCGATGATGTCGAGCCCGCCGACCGAGACGCGGCCCTGGTCGAGCTTGACGATGCCGCAGGTCAGGCCGATCAGCGTGGTCTTGCCGGCGCCATTGGGGCCGAGCAGCGCGAAGATCTCGCCCGGTGCGATGGCCAGATCGATGTGGTCGAGCGCGCGAAAGCCGGTCGCATAGGTCTTGGAAACGTCGGAGATGGAAATGATGGGTTGCATCGGGCGCATTGTCCGGCGAAAGCGCTATTTGTACTTTGCATCGGTCGAACGTCGGCGCCGAGCTTCTTTACATGCACGACCCGCTGTCGTCCTACCGGCGTTCGGCGCGGCCACCTGTACCGTCGCTGCCATCGAAATCGAAGGGAAGAAGATGGCTTCGAGTGGTGTGTTGCGGGTTCCGAAGGTCGTGGGCGTTGTACTGATCCTGATGGCGCTGGCGCTGGGCGCGGCCGGTGCCTGGTTGGCCGCGATCGGCGGCTCCTGGTATTACGTGATCGCCGCGCTGGCGCTCTTGATCGTCGGCGAATTGCTGAGGCGCGGCTCACCGTGGGCGATCACGTTGTACGCAGCGCTGGTGGCGGCCACCATCGCCTGGGCGCTGTGGGAGGTGGGTCTCGATTGGTGGCCACTCGCGGCGCGGCTCGATGTGTGGTTCGTGATCGGCCTGCTGCTGCTCACACCATGGGTGAGCGGGCGCGCCAGTGCACCGCACAGCAGCCGCTTTGCCCTGGTCGCGGTGCTGGCGGTGGCTTTGGTGGTGGCAGGCCTTTCATGGCTGCGCGATCCGCATGACCTCGAGGGCAAGCTGGCGGCATCGCAGGTGAGCGCCACGCCCGACGGCGTGCCGCCCGGCGAATGGCATGCCTACGGCCGCACCGGCTACGGGCAGCGCTATTCGCCGCTGAACCAGCTCACGCCGGCCAATGTCAACCAGCTTCAGGTCGCATGGCAGTTCCACACCGGCGACCTGCGCGGCAAGCCGGGAGACCCGGTGGAGACGACCGACGAGGTCACCCCGTTGAAGATCGACAACCGCCTCTTCCTGTGCACACCGCATCAATCGGTGATCGCGCTCGATGCGACCACCGGCGCGCAGATCTGGCGCTACGACACGCAGGTGGCGGACAAGCTCGCCTTGCAACATCTGACCTGCCGTGGGTTGTCGTATCAGGCGCCGAAGGCAGCTACTGCAACCTCAGCCCCGGCCGCGCAACCGACTTGCCCCGCCAAGCTCTTCATGCCCACCGCCGATGGCCGCCTGGTCGCGCTCGATCCGAAGACCGGCACCCTGTGCTCGAACTTCGGCGGTGGCAAGGGCCAGATCGATCTGTGGGCCAACATGCCGAACCTCATGCCCGGCTCCTACTACTCGACCTCGCCGGTGGTCGTCACCGACAAGCTCGTCATCATCGGCGGCACCGTGCTCGACAATCTCTCGACCAAGGAGCAATCGGGCGTGATCCGCGCGTTCGACATCGAGACCGGCGCCCTCGTCTGGAACTGGGATTCCGGCAACCCCGACACCACCACGCCGATCGCCGCGGGCGAGCACTACACCGCCAACTCGCCCAACAGCTGGTCGATCTCCAGCGTGGACGAGAAGCTCGGCATGGTCTATGTGCCCATGGGCAACCAGCCGCCCGACCAGTGGGGTGGCAATCGCAGCCCTGCGGTCGAGCGCTATTCGTCGTCGGTGGTCGCGCTCGATCTGGCCACCGGCAAGGTGCGCTGGGTCTTCCAGACGGTGCACCATGACCTGTGGGATTACGACGTGCCTTCGCAGCCCAGTCTCGTCGACCTGAACATCGCCGGCGCCACGGTGCCGGCACTGGTGCAGCCCACCAAGCAGGGCGAACTCTTCGTTCTCGACCGGCGCACCGGCACGCCGGTGTTGCCCGTCACCGAAGTGCCCGCACCGCAAGGTGCAGCCCAGGGCGATCACAGCGCGCCCACGCAGCCGAAGTCGGCCCTGTCGTACGAACCGCCGAAACTCACCGGCCGCGACATGTGGGGCGCGACGATGTTCGACCAGCTCGCCTGCCGCATCGCCTTCCAGCGGCTGCGCTACGAAGGCCGTTTCACGCCGCCGTCGACACAAGGCTCGCTCATCTACCCGGGCAACTTCGGCACCTTCAACTGGGGCGGCGTGTCGGTCGATCCGCAGCGGCAGATCGCCTTCACCACGCCGACCTACCTGGCCTTCGTCTCGCGGCTCGTGCCGCGCCCCAACGACACATCGCTGATGGTGCAATCCGATGGCCCGCCCAAAGGCAGCCTGCCGGCCCTCAACGAGAACTTCGGCGCGCCGTTTGCCATCGAACTGGGGCCGTTCACCTCACCCATCGGCATCCCTTGCCAGGCGCCTCCGTGGGGCTATGTGGCCGGCGCCGACCTGACCACCGGCCAGATCGCGTGGAAGCACCGCAACGGCACGGTGCGCGATCTCTCGCCGCTGCCCTTCACCTTCGAGATGGGCGTGCCCAACCTCGGCGGCCCCATCACCACTGCCGGTGGCGTGGCGTTTCTGTCGGGCAGTCTCGACAACTATGTGCGCGCCTACAACGTGACCAGCGGCAGCCAACTCTGGGAAGCACGCCTCCCGGCAGGCGGCCAGGCCACGCCGATGACCTACACCGGCGCCGATGGTCGGCAGTACCTGCTCGTCGTCGCCGGCGGCCACGGCTCGACCGGCACCAAGGCGGGCGATTCGGTCATCGCCTACGCCTTGCCGGCCAAGTGACCTCGCGTTATCACCCGCGGCTCTGGCGCTTCGCCTTGCGCCGCGCGATGCCGCCCACAGCGACCAGGCCTGCAAGCATCAGCGCATAGGTCTCTGGCTCGGGAATCGGTGCGGCCAGCGAGATGCGCAGGAACTCGCTGCTGTCGGCAAACGCACCGCGGCCGCCACCGCCGGGGTAGTTGTTGTCGTTGATGACAAGCAGCGTGTTGGCATCGAGGATCAGCACGTCTTCGATGGTCACATACGGAAAATTGAAAGTCGTCTTGCCGTCGCCGTTCAGGTCGTTCGGGTCGGCGAGCTTCATCAGGTCGACCACTTCGGTCTTGGTGGCAAAGCCGTTGGCGTCCAGGTGGGCCGTGTCGATCTTGAAGATCTTCTTGAAGCCATCGGGGTTGCCCGAGCTGCCGTCACGCTCGATCACCAGGAAACTGTGGTCGTCGATGGCGGTCATGTCGCCGATGTTGGTGCCGCGGGCATCGAGCTGGTACTTGAAGACCGTGCTGGTGAACGACTCGGAAGCCAGGTCGAACTCGTTGATGCGCAGGCTCTTGGCCGCGTCGCCGGCGACCGTGCCTTCGAGCAGCGTGTAGAGCTTGTCGCCACTCTTGTTGAGCGCCATGCCTTCGAAGCCATTGGAGCGGTTGAGGTTGGCCGTGCCGCCTCCGAGCGTGGGGTTGTCCGGGCTCTTGACGCCGGGCAGCGCAATCTCGCTGCGCAGCACCTTGCCGGTGGAATCGGCCTTCACCAGGTACGGGCCGAATTCTTCACCGAACCAGAGGTTGCCAGCCTTGTCCTTGCGGACGGATTCGATGTCGAAATCGGCACCGGTCAATAAGCGGCCGCTCTTGATCGTGGGATCGACGGCAATGCTGCTGCCGGGGTAGTTGTTGTCGTTGATGACAAGCAGCGTG
>JAMFRW010000184.1 GCA_026224975.1 Rhodoferax sp.
ATCAGCCGGTCTTCGGGCACCACGCGATCGAGCCACGCCGTCAGTGGCAGCGTGAGCTGTTCGCCCGCCAGGCCGTGGTGGCTGCAGGCGATGGCATCGAGCGCCAGACGCGAGGCCGCCACGTCGAACTCGATGACACCGATGCCAGCGGCACTCGCCGCCAGGGTCCAGCGCTGATGCAGCGTGCGCAGCTCGCTGTTGGCGCGCTGGTCGGCCGTCACCTCGATCAGGATGCCGTGCCAGATGGTTCCGCCGCTGAACGACATTTCGGGCGAGGCGATGACCTCGAACCAGCTGTGCTGGCCGCTCGGCGTGCGAACGCGAAAGCGCGCCTTGCAGGTCTGCCCGGAATCGCGCGATTGGCGCAGGTATTGCCTCAGGCTTTGCAGATCGTCGGGCGGAACATGGCGCGCCGCCAGCATGGCGTCTTCCGCGAGGCCGGCGGCCGTGGTCATGAAGGCGTTTTCGAAGCCGCGGCTGGCAAAGGGAAAAGTCCATGCGCCGGCGGCCGAACGCAGCAGTTGAAACACCGCGCCGGGCAGTTTGTGCAGAGCGGATCGGGTGTCGTCGCCCACCGCGGCGCCGCGGGGCGGCGTTCCGATCGGGTTCGAATGTGCGCTGTGTGGCAGGCTAGTCGGCATGGTGCCGAATACCACCGCACGGGCTGCGCTTCACGAAATGGGGAACCGGGGCGCTCATGTCAAAAAGTAAGTATCAGTTCTATAAGGTAACTGAATTGTGGGGCGCCAAGGGGCGAATTCGCAACCCTTGCTCGGGGTGAAAGTTCGACCGCCAGATTCAGGTTGCTGCGCTTTTGACCGATATGCCAACGAGAATATCTGCGAATTCGCTATCCCCGACAAAACCGCCATGAACCGCCCGACTGCCCAGGAAAGGATTGCCGTGGCCGCGCTGCGCGTGGGCATGTTCGTGCACCTCGATGTCGGCTGGATGAATCATCCCTTCCGCTTGTCGAACTTCGTCATCGAGTCGCCAGAGCAACTGGTCTTGTTGCAATCCCTGGGCCTGAAACACGTGCGCTGGAGCCCCGGCCTCAGCATCGATCCGGCACAAGCGCCCGAATCACCGGCCGATGCCAGGTCGCCAGCGCCGACGACCATCGAGAACCGCAGCGACGAACTGGCTCGGCAGCGCCAAAGCCAGGCGATGTGCGACAGCCAATTCTCCGAAGCGGCGGCAGCCTCCGCCCGCATCTTCGAGGGCGTGGAGGCCGACCCCGACCATGCACGGCAAGACGCCGAACGGCTGGCGCTGGCGCTGACGCGCAAGATGATCGACGACGGCCCCTCCTGCATCCGCCTGCTGACCGAATCGGCTGGCGATCAATCGGCCCTGCACGCGGTCAACGTGGGTGTGTTGTCGCTGCTGCTGGGCCGCGCGCTCGATCTGAAGGAAGAAGACCTGCTCGAACTAGGCGTCGGGGCATTGCTGCACGACGTGGGCAAACTCGATCTGCCGGGGCCGGCCCGCCATGCCGATGCCGACATGGCGCCTGCCGACGCGGCCTTGTACCGCTCGCATGTGGCGCTCGGCGTGACGCGGGCGCAGAAGATGGGGCTCTCCAAGGGCGCCATGCTGGTGCTGGCCATGCACCACGAGCGGGCCGACGGGGCAGGCTTTCCGCGGCGGTTGCCGGGCGAGCAAATGACCTTGCCAGCGCGTATCGTCGCCCTCGTCAACCGCTACGACGGGCTGTGCAACCCGCACTGGCCTTCGCGCGCCATCACCCCGCACGAAGCCGTGGCCAGGCTCTTCGCGCGCGAGAAAGACGCCTACGAGCCTTCGCTGCTGGCCAGCTTCGTGCGGCTGGTCGGTGTGTTTCCGCCAGGCTCGATGGTGCAGCTCAGCGACGACCGGTTTGCGATGGTCGTGAGCGTCAACCCGCATCGGCCGCTCAAGCCCCGGCTGCTGATCCACGACGCCAAGCGACCTTCTGCCGATGGCTTGCTCACCGACCTGGAGCGCGCGCCGGGGCTGAGCATCGTGCGCAGCCTGCCGCCGAAGGCCATGCCGCGCTCGGTGCGCGAGGACCTGGTGCCGCGGCAGCGCGTGAGCTACTTCTGGGAGCCGCTGGCGGTCGAGACGGCTGCGCGCTGAGCGCCTGTCGCGGCGCGCTTGCGAGGTGCGTTCGACATCGGCACCGTGCTTGCGCCGAAGCCCAACGCCAACAGCGATTCACGCAAGGCCACCGACAGCGGCGTGGCGGCGCCCGCATCGCCAGCCAGCGCGCTCAAGCGCCGGCCATCGAGTCCATGCGGCGCGCGCCACAGGTAGGCCATGCGAGCCAATTCGCGCCACATCGGCATCACCACGCCGATCGCACGGATCAGGCCCCACGGCATGCCCCCGCGCCGAAAACCGCGCGCCGGTGCCAGACCCAGCCCGGACGCCGTCTCCTCCAACGCCGCCAGCAGTTGCGCACCGGTGAGCGTATAGCCCTCGAAGTGCCAGTTGGCAAACTGCGCATGGCCCGGCTGCTCGGCCACGCGCACGAAAGCATCGGCCAGATCGGGCAGGTAGGCCCAGGCATGCGGCACGTCCATCGGCCCCGGGTAGACCAGCTTGCCGGCGCGCAGCGACTTGACGATGGCCATGTCGAACCAGTTGCCCTTGCCGGCGCCGAAGAAGTCACCAGCGCGCAGCACGCTCGCGGTGAAGCGGCCGGTGGCGGCGCGCTGGGCGATCAGTGATTCCATCTGCACGCGGATCTCGCCCTTGCGGGTGCTGGGGCGGGCGGGCGTGTCTTCGCGCAGCCGCGCCGGCATGGTGGCGCCGAAGTTGTAGACGTTGCCCGGCAGCATGAAGTGCCCACCGAGTCGGTCGGCGAGGTCCAGGCCCAGGCGCAGTGCGGGCAGCGCTTCGGCCTCCCAGCGGGTGTAGATCGGGTTGAGTGCATGCACGATGACGCTGGCGCCCGCTGCTGCGGCAGCGAGCGCGGCGGTGTCTTGCGTGCCGATGCGCAGCGGCACGGCGCCGACGGGCAAGCTCGGCGACGGATCACGGCGCACCTGTGCCAGCACGCGCCAGCCTGCGGCATCGAAGGCTCGCGCCGCAGCGCAGCCCAGACGGCCGTTGGCGCCGAGGATCAGCACGGTCCGGGGATTGGAGGGCACGGTATTCAGCGAGGTGTTCATGGCGAGGGCTCCAGTGAGGGCTGTGAAGCAGAGGTTCGACGAAGAGAAGTTTGCGCGCCCCGACCTCATCCGAAAATTGCCGAACCGTGCAATTCAGCCATACACTTTTGCATGGCAAACGACCTCGAACGATTCGACTGGGCGCTGGTGAAAAGCTTTCTGGCGGTGCTCGACGCCGGCAGCCTGATGGGTGCCGCGCGCAGCACCGGCAGCCAGCAGCCCACGCTGAGCCGCCACGTCACCGAACTCGAATCACAGCTCGGCGCACCGCTCTTCGAACGCACTGGGCGCGGGGTATCGCCCACGGCGGCGGCGCTGGCCATCGCCGATGCTGCACGGCAGATGCAGGCCGGGGCGGAAGCACTTGCCCGCAGCGTCGCCGGCCAGCGCGAGCAGACGACCGGCACGGTGCGCATCACCGCCAGCATGGTCGCGGCCTCTTACTTGTTGCCGCCTTTGTTGGCCGAGCTGCAAGCGCAGGAGCCAGGCATCCAGCTCGAGCTGCTGGCCAGCAACCGCATCACCAACCTGCTGCGCCGCGAGGCCGACATCGCCGTGCGCATGGTGCGGCCGGAGCAGACCTCGCTGGTCGCGCGCAAGCTCGGCAGCGTGGGCATCGGCGCGTATGCGCACGAGCGCTACCTGCAGCGCGCCGGCACGCCGCGGGCACCGGGCGACCTCGCCCGCCACACGCTGATCGGCTATGCGGGCGATGACACCATCGAGCGCGGCTTTGCCGCCATGGGGCTGCCGATGTCGCAGGAGAAGTTCGCGCTGCGCACCGATGACCAGGTGGCCTACGGCATGCTTGTCGCGCAAGGGGCGGGCATCGGATTTCTGGCGCACTACACCACGCGGCACTGGCCGGGCGTGCGGCGCGTGCTGCCGCAGCTTGCGATCCCGCCGCTGCCGTGCTGGCTCGCGGTGCACCGCGAGATCCGCTCCAACAAGGTGGTGCGACGGGTCTACGACTTTCTGGCGGAAGCGTTGCCGGTCGAACTGGCGAAGGGCGATTGATCGACGCGATCAGTTGCCCGGCGATTCATCCAGCGCCGAGAACTGCGAACGCAAGGCTTCGTCGAGTGGCTGAGCATAGGGCGCCACATGATCGCGGTGAACCGACACGGCCCAGACGGCACGCTGTAACAAGTGGTCGTCTTCCGGAAAGGCTTCCAGCGCGGCGGCCGGCACGCTGGGAATACCGTCGAGCAGGAAGGCGGCATCGTCCTGAAGTTGGTAGAGGTGGCCGTTGACCGCGTCCACGGCCACACCGTGGGGCAGCCGCAGCAGCACAGCCGGTGCGCCGTTGGCGTCGGCATCAGCGGCGTCATCACGCGACGGCGCGGTGCGCATCGGCTCGCCCAGGCTCAAGAGCGCGTCGGCACCCAACGGGTCGGTTGCTTCGTGGACGCTCGCCAGCACCTCGGCCAAGTCGGCCAAACGGCCCGGATCGGCTTGCACGTGGTCGGGTACTGTGCCGGGCGCGGCATCGAACTCGGCCGCCCAGCCCATCTTGGCGTGCACGCCTGTGCGGTTCGATCCGACCAGCGGCAGCGCCCAGGGGTTGGGCCAGCACTCGGCGTCCATCGGCACGAGACCGGCAGCATCGAGCACATAGCGGTCGACCAATTGCTCGGCCTCGGAACTCGAAAACAGTGCGAGCGGCACACGCTGGCGCAGCAGCGGCAGCAGGCCATCCTCGGCCAGCAGCGTCGCATGGCTCATCGCAAACACAGGTGAGAAGACGATGCACAGGTCGGGCGATGAAAAACCGTCGCCGGGCTCAGCCGCCGCGGCCTCCAGACAGCGCTGGATCGTGCCCTGATGCAGGCGCGCCGGCGCCAAGCCGCGCACGACGGCCGAAGAGTGCGTCCGCAGATGTTCTTCCAGTGCGCTGGGCGTGAGCACGTCGTCCGCCATCGCCTGGCCGACGAGGGCGAAGCGCACCTGCATCGCCGGGCGGCCCAGCAGCCACGGCACGAACTGCAACCAGCGGCCGTTGTCGAGCGCCTGGAAATCGGTGCACTGCGCGATCAGGATGTCGAGCCGCTCGCGCTGCGCTAGCTGCGGCGCCTGCTGGAGGATCCAGACCGCGATGCTGGCCGCGGGCACCATCAGCGCGGTGAACTGCGCCTGCGTGACCGTTGCCAGTTGGCGGTGCGCGGCGACCGCGGCGCGCTGCAAGTGGCGCCAGGTGCGGTGCTGGTGAACGGGGGGTGAAACGCGCGGCATGGTCGAACGGCCCGATGCGGTCACGGCTGGGCCGAGTGGCTCCTGTTCCGGCAGCGGCGCAGCAGCGACACGCACTCCGACAGCGAACTGAGCCCGACGATGTCGTCGAAGGCCCAGGAGATCACCTGTCGCTCGTGCAGCACGTTCTCGACGATGTCGCGCAGCTCCGGCGGCGCCGCCTCACGCAGGCCGCGCAGGGCGCCCGATTCGAGCGAGCGGAACGACTCCTTCACCCAGGTGGCAAGTTCGTGGTAGCCGGCGGGGTGCATGGGCATCGCGCCATTGGCGAAGGCACTCAAGATGCGGTCGGCCATCATCATCTGGTCGGCAACGATTCTGGGGTTGGATGTGGGTTGCATGCCAAGGTTATCGGCGAGCGGCCGGGAACTTGAAAGAGGCATTTCCCGATCGGTGGAAAGCGTTACATCACGGCAGCCAGATCGTCGAATCGGAGCGGCCGAGGGGGCCGGGACTCGCCGCACCGTCGCCGCAGTCCCCGAAATTCAGAACCGCGCCAGCACCTGAAACGAATGCCCTTCGGCGCGCGCCAGGTACATCGGCTGATGGTTGGCGCCGGCGCCCATGTAGATGGCGGTGCGGGCGCTGGCGTAGGGCAGCGGCGCTTGCCGGCCGCCGGC
This sequence comes from Rhodoferax sp., assembly GCA_026224975.1. Classification (GTDB taxonomy): domain Bacteria; phylum Pseudomonadota; class Gammaproteobacteria; order Burkholderiales; family Burkholderiaceae_C; genus LMDS01. The sequence goes on from JAMFRW010000184.1 coordinate 6,026, forward strand.
GTCGCCGGAGGCGCGCGATTCGTCGTCGAGCAGGGTGGCGAGGAAGTGCATGCCTTCATAGACCGACTGGCCGATGGAGTTGAGCGTGGGTGCGCGTTCGCCGTAGCAAGCGCGGTAGCGCTCCTTGAACGAGAGGTTGGCATCGGTCTGCAGGGACGAGAAATAACCGAGTGCCACATGCAGGTTCTCGGTGTTCTCGGCACCGATCGCCAGCAGCAGGTTCTCTTCGATCGCGCACGAAAGCCGCAGCACGCGGGCGGCGAGGCCGGCGCGCCCGAAGGCGCGGTTGAAGTTGACGGCGTCCTGACCCACCATCGAGATCAGCACCGCATCGGCGCGGCTCTTGCGCAATTGGTCCAGCACTTCGGAGTAATCGTCGACGCCGAAGGGCACGAAGGTTTCGGCCACGACCTCGCCACCGCTTTCGGCGATGCATTGCTGCGCAATGCGGTGCGAGACGCGCGGCCACACATAGTCGTTGCCGACCAGCATCCAGCGCTTCACGCGGTTGCGCGCGCTCAGCCACGCGATCGAAGGGCGCAACTGGCGCTCGGCGGTTTCGCCGATGGCGAAGAGCCCGGGGCTCGATGCACCGCCTTCGTAGAGGCAGGTGTAGACGAACGGCACGCGGCCGCCGACTGCACCGACGATGCGTTGGCGAACCGAGCTGATGCACATGCCGACGAGCGCATCGACCTCGCCCCGGTCGACCATCTCGCGCAGCGTGTCTTCGACATCGGGCGACTCGTCGGAGGCATCGACGAGTTGCAGCTCACATGGCCGCCGCGCCACGCCCGCACCCCGGTTCAATTCGGCTTCGGCCAGTTGCGCCGAAGCGATGCAGGACGGCCCCCAGATGCCGGCGGTGCCACGCATCGGTGCGCACAGGCCGATGCGAAACACAGAAGAGCCGCCCCCGCGCGGTTCGCGCTGGCCATCGCCACGGCGTGGCCGCCCGCCGCGCCGCGCGGGCACGCCGGCGGGCGCGCGATCGAGCGTGCGCAACGCGGTGGCGGGTCGGCCTTCTGCCATCGAAGGTGTCGAAAAATGGGCTTGCATGGGCACTCCACGGATGCACCAATCCGGCGATTCCGCACGGGCCGGCGCCCGGGTTTGGACTAAATACTTTCCAGAGAAAGCACTTGACGATAGAATCGGGTACAAGAGAAAACCATAGCGCAAATACCATGCCTGCTCAAGACATTTCGAAGTACCTGGCTTACCTGCTGGCCTCGGCCCACCGGCGCATGCGCATCGGCCTCAGTCAATCGCTCGGCGACGAGGAATTCACCGAAGAGCACTGGCGCATTCTGCATGTGCTGTCGGACGAGCAAGGCCATTCGATGGGCGAGCTGGCCGAAGAAGTGTTGCTCAACGGCCCGGCCCTCACCAAGAACATCGACAAGCTGGTGAGCCGCGGTGTGGTGCAGCGCGCCGCAGATGATTTCGACAACCGCCGCGTGTGGGTCTTCATCACCGATCTGGGGCTGGAGGTCGTGGCCCGCCTGAAGGAGCGCGTGGACGCGCACCACGAAACCATCGAAGAAGCGCTGGGCCCTCGCAAGACGCTGCAGTTGAAGAAGCTGCTCGAAAGCCTGATCACCGAATCACGGCCGAGCTGATCCTCAGTCGCGCGCGGCCCGAAGCAACTGCATCAGTTGCGGGCCATCGCGGTTCGAGAGCCAGATGGCCTTGACGGCCTCGAAGGCGCGGCGGTCCCAGCGGTCTTGAATCATCGGCTCGAGCACGCGCTGGTCGATGGCATCGACCGGCAGCTTGAACCGGATGACGGTCTGCAGCAGCCGGAGGTTGAAGGCATCGATCTTGTCGAGCGGCACGTTGTCCATGCACCAGAGCATGGTGCGCATCAGCACCGTCAGCAGGCAAAGGCTTTGTGCGCTCGACAGGCCTGCGGCGTTCGCCGCCTCGATGATGGGATCGAGGTTGTCGAAGATCTCCATGCGCCGCATCGACGTGTCGGTGGTGATCGCGCCCGCGCGTTTGACGTCATAGATGAACAGCGGCAGGTCGGAGAAGCAGAGGCGGTCGGTCTTGATCAGGGCGCAGGTCGTGAACTCCACGTCCTCGAACAAGCGGCCGACGGTGAAGCGGATGTCGTGCTCCATCAGATAGCTGCGCCGGAAGACCTTGGTGCAGGCGCTCGGCTGCACCAGGAACTTCATGGCCTTTTGCGCTTCGCCGGGGCCGAGTTGCTTGAGCACGCGCACGACGGCGTTGTCCCAGAACGGTTCCATCGACCGGTTCTCGATCATGCTGAATCCCAGGCCCACGCCGATGTCGGCCGAGGCCTGCGCCATTTCGCCCACCAATTGCAGATGGTTGGCCGGCAGGAAGATGTCGTCGGCATCGCAGAAGGTCACGAAGTCGCCCCGCGCGTTGGCGATGCCGCGGTTGCGCACCGCGCCCAGGCCCTGGTTGGCCTGGCTCTGCAGGCGAAAGTTGGGGTTCATGCCGCAGAAGGCTTCGGCGATGCGCGCCGTGCCATCGGTGCTACCGTCGTCGATGATCAGGACCTCGACAGCCGAGGCATCCACATCGGTGGCGAGCGAGCCGAGGGTGCGTTGAATCGTCGCCTCGGCGTTGTAGGCGGCGACCACGAAGGTCAGAAGCGGGTGAGTCATGGCCGTGTCGTCTTGGTGCAGAAGTGCATGTCTTCGCCGGCCATCAGGCCGTATTGGCGAACGAGATCATCACCGAGTTCGCCGAAGAAATCATCGACGCGAACCTCGAAGCCGCTTTTAACCAGCCGCGTCGCGTAATCGCGCCCATACCAGCGTACATGGTCGTGCTGGCCGAAGAGGCGCTCGCGTTCCGCGGGGTCGGTGATCGAAGGGTCTTCGAAGGTCGTGGCGCGGCGGTGATCGATCGGCACCTGCAGCAGCGCCCAGCCTTCGGGCTTGAGCACGCGCCGCAACTCGCGCATCGCGCGGTGGTCGTCGGGAATGTGCTCCAGCACATGGCTGCAGAGGATCACATCGAAGCTGTTGTCGGCGTAGGGAATATCGGTGATGTCGATCTTCTGCTTGGCGTTGGGCGCGTACAGGTCGGCGCTGATGTAGTCGATCAGCGGGTTGTTGTCGAGCACGCTGGAGAAGCAGGCCTCGGGCGCGAAGTGCAGCACCTTGAGCGGCGCCGCGAACAGGTTGGTCTTGCGCTCGAAATAGAGCTGCATCAGGCGATGGCGTTCGAGCGAGCTGCAATTCGGGCACATGGCGTTCGCGCGTGATGGCGTGCCGAAGGGCTTGAACAACTGGAACTGGCCCTTGCAGCACGGGCAGTAGACGCCTTGTGCGACGACTTGTTGTGCCACGACAGGAGGAGCTTCGCCGCGCAGCGTGCTCAGGCGAGCGCGGATGTCCGTGTTGCCCGGGTCCTGCCGCAAGGCGCTTTCCAGCAGCACGCCGGCTTCCTGGAAGTTCCGGGTGGCGGTGCAGATGTCGGCAAAGGCCAATGTCTGCGGCGCAGTCAGCGGGAGCTTGGCCAACTCACGCGTGATGTCTTCCAGCGCCTGGGCCACGCCGGACATCTCTTGCAGCAGCGAACCACCGCTGTGCAAGGACTTGGCAGCTTGGGCGAGGGATTCCTGCAGGGCGGCGATGACCGCATCGCGCCGGGTCACTTGCGTGGCCAGCGCGGCTAGCTGCTGCTGGGTTGCGGCGTCCGCTCTGGTGTCGCTTCGGGTGTCGAAAATGGTGCTCATGGGGTCTCGCAATCAGGCCGGTTCGAACCGTTTCAGAGGATGCGCCGGATGGCGAAGCTTTGTGATTCGAACGGGTCCATGGTGAGGTACACGAACTCCCAGTTCTCCTCGACGCAGAACTCGTGCAGCGCCTCGATCACGCCGTAGCGGTAGCTGCTGACCCAGTTGCCCATGGTGTAGTCGTGGCCGGCGATGATGCCGTCCTGCTTCACCTTGGCGGCGTAGCTCCGCAGCTCACGGGCCGTGGTTTCGTAGGAGTGGTCGGTGTCGACGTAGATCCAGTCGAAGTAGTCGTCGTGAAAGTCGGCTGCCGCCTGGATGGAGTTCTGCCGGTGGATGCGCACCTGGCCCGCCGAAATGGCGCTGGCGAACTTCGCCTTGGTGCCTTCGAACAAGCCGTCGTGGTAGCGGTCGGTGTTCCACAGGTCGATGAGGTGCAGCGTTTGCGGCTGTGCCACGCGCAGGATCTCTTCGCTGAAAGCAGCGTGGTCGACACCGAGTTCGGCAGTGATCGCCCACCGCGGCAACTTGGCCAACAGCTTCGCGCGGTTCAGCAGCAGCTCGCAATTGCGCATGTGCTTTTCGGCCAGCCGAACCTTCGGAATGGCATTGACGCAGGCCTCGCGTTCCTTGGCCTCGAGTTCGCGAAAGTAGGGGCGAGCGTTGTTCAACTCATGCTGGTTCATGGGGCTGTCTTCCATTGGGCAGGCTCTCATGATGAACCGCATCGACCTCCTTCCATGGCGCGAATTGCACGGCCCGAACCTGTGTTTTCCGTGCTTCATGACGCGGGCCAAAGCCTACATTGCAGAGTAGGCACCCGGTTCGGTGCGGCTCATCATCGACTCCCATGACCCACCCTCCCGTCCGCGCATTGATCTTCATGAATGGCAGGAACTGCGCGCGCTACGTGACCGCCGCGCTGGAGAGCCTGGTGTGGCAGACGCACCCGGCCATCCACATCCTTTTCGTCGACGACTGCTCGACCGACGAGACGGCGCAGGTGGCGCAACAGTTTTTGCAGGACTACTTCCACGGCCGCCACACCCTCGTGCGCAACACTGCGAACTGGGGCAAGGGCCGCAACGCCCATGTGCACTTGCGGGCGCATCTGGGCCAGGGCGACTTCGTGGCCATGATGGATGCGGACGATCAATTGATCAGCGCGACCATCCTCGCCGACATGGCCGCGCAGTACCGCGCG
>JAMFRW010000185.1 GCA_026224975.1 Rhodoferax sp.
ATCGTTGCCGCTGTCGCGCAATTTGCGGAACGCGGTAACGGGCGACTTCTCGCTCACCCACGATTTCGCCGCGTCGCGCAGCATGGTTTGTTCTTCGGTGAGGATCAACGACATGTCCAGTCCAGTTCAAGCGCCGGGGAGTTCGAGGATGCGCTTGGCGATCACGTTGAGCTGCACTTCGCTCGTGCCGCCTTCGATCGAGTTGCCCTTGGTGCGCAGCCAGGTGCGCACGGCCGCGCCGTGGTCCGAGCGATCACTCTCCCATTCGAGCGCATCACCGCCGCCGGCCGACATCATCAGCTCGTGCCTGCGCTTGTTCAGCTCGGCACCGTAGTACTTGAGCGCAGACGAAAAAGCAGGGTGCGCCTGCTTCGCTTTGGCCATGTCGCCGAAGCGTTCCATCGTCGTGCGAAAGGCTGCTTCGTCGACCTCGAACTCGGCGATCTGCGCGCGCAGCAGCGGGTCATCGAGCCGGCCTTGTGCATCGGTGCCGACAAGGCCGGCCGCCACCACGCCCAGCGGCTTGGCGATGGCCCGGTCGCCAATACCGCCGATCATCTCGCGCTCGTGCGTGAGCAGGTACTTGGCCACATCCCAGCCGCCGCCCGGCGTGCCGACGAGGTTGTGTTTTTCGACGCGCACGTTGTCGAAGAAGGTTTCGCAGAAAGGTGACTTGCCCGAGATCAGCAGGATGGGTTTGGTGCTGACGCCCGGCGTCTCCATGTCGAACAACACGAAGCTGATGCCGGTGTGCTTCTTGGCGGCGCTGTCGGTGCGCACCAGGCAAAAGATCCAATCGGCCTTGTCGGCATACGAGGTCCATATCTTCTGGCCGTTGACGATGTAGTGGTCGCCCTGGTCATCGGCCCGTGTGGCCAATGCGGCCAGGTCGGAGCCGGCGTTGGGTTCGGAGTAGCCTTGGCACCAGCGGATCTCGCCGCGCGCGATTCGCGGCATGTGTTCGCGCTTTTGCGCTTCGGTGCCGAACTTGAGCAGCGCCGGCCCGAGCATCCAGATGCCGAAGCTCGCCAGCGGTGGCCGGCAGCCGAGCGTGCGCATCTCCTGCGCGAGGATCCTGGCCTCGTCGGCATTCAACCCGCCACCGCCGTATTCGCGCGGCCAGGTCGGCACCGTCCAGCCCTTCTCGGCCATGCGCTGCAGCCATTGCCGCTGCGCGACGGAAGAGAAAGTCCAGCGCCGGCCGGCCCAGCAGATGTCGTCTTCGCTGGCCATCGGCTGGCGCATTTCGGCGGGGCAATTGGCGGTGAGCCAGGCGCGGGTTTGTGCGCGGAAATCGCCCAGGGTTGTTTGCGTATCGCTCATGTCGGCGCTCATGTATGTGCCCGTCTCAAATGGTCACGCCGCCATCGACGACGATGCTTTGCCCGGTGACGAAGGAGCCGGCCTTCGAAGCCAGGAAAATCGCCGCGCCTGCGATCTCATCCGGCTCGCCGATGCGGCGCAGCGGCGTGGTCTCGGTGCGCTTGGCGAGCATCACCGGGTCTTCCCACAAGGCCTTCGCGAAGTCGGTCTTGATGAGGCCGGGCGCGATCGTGTTGACGCGCACGTTGTGCGGGCCGTACTCCACCGCGAGGTTGCGCGCGAGCTGGAAGTCGGCCGCCTTCGAGATGTTGTAGGCACCGATCACCGGCGAGCCGCGCAGGCCGCCGATCGACGAGACGATGATGATCGCGCCATCGTTCCGCTCGATCATCTGCGGCACGGTGAAGTTGATCAGCCAGTGGTTGGCGATCACGTTGTTCTCGAGGATCTTGCGGAACTGGTCGTCTGCTATGCCAGCCAGCGGGCCGTAGTACGGGTTCGAGGCGGCGTTGCAGACGAGGATGTCGATCTTGCCGAGCAGGCGCGTGGCTTCGTCCACCAGGTGCTTCAGGTCGTCCTTCGACGAGATGTTGGCCGGGATCACCGTGGCTGCACCGGCACCGTGTTGGGCATTGATCGCCGCAGCGACTGCCTCGCAAGGTTCACGCTTGCGCGAGGAGACAACCACCTTGGCACCGGCCTCGGCCATGCGCTCGGCAATCGCCTTGCCGATGCCGCGCGACGAGCCGGTGATGACGGCGACCTTGCCGGCGAGTGAGAAGAGGGACATCGCAACTCCTGGTGTTTTTGTGCATCGCCATGGGGTCCTCCACATTAGCAGAGGCGCCCGAAGTCTGGCAAACTGTATTTTCCAATGGTAGTCAATTGCAAGGCCCTTTTGGCGATGTGACACTCGGTAGTAGGTGCATACCCTAATTTCCATTCGGTCATTTCTCTTTTGCGCTGCGTGCTGATTGACGCGGGCCATCATTCACATTTCGCCTGACGAGAATCTGCATGCCCGATACGGAAACGACCCCCGCCGCTTCGTCGATCGATAAGCCCTCCGACAAGCCCGCCAGGCAAGTCTTGCCACCCGGCATCGCTTCGCCGCTGGCACCCTTCGAAGGCGCCGTGCCGCCTCGCCCGACCTGGTTCGACCAAGCCATTGCACAGGCGCCCGAACGCAGCTTCACCGAGGTGCAAGGCGCCGCGATCGAGACCTTGACCTGGGGCGAACGCGGCAAACCCGGCCTGCTCCTGCTGCACGGCAAGATGGCGCATGCCGACTGGTGGAGCTTCATCGCGCCGTTCTTCGCGGCGACACACCGGGTGGCGGCGCTCCCGTGGTCGGGCATGGGCGGCTCGGGCTGGCGCGAGGCCTACCACGTCGACACCATGGCCGAAGAGGCGATGGCCGTGATGCGCGCCACCGGCCTCTTCGAGAGCACGCAAAAGCCCATCGTGGTGGGGCATTCGTTCGGTGGTTTCGCCAGCGTGCGCTGCGCCGAACTGCACGGCGCGCAACTCGGCGGCGTGCTCACCGTCGACATGCCTATCCTTTCGCGCGAACAGCTCGAAGCACGCCGCAAGACCCACGCTCGCGGCATCATTTCGCAGCGGCCGACGAAGGTCTACGCGAGCCTGCCCGAAGCGCTGGCGCGCTTTCGCTTCGCCCCACCACAGGCCTGCGACAACCTGTTTATCGCCGACCACATCGCCCGCACCTCGCTCAAGCAGGTGCCGGTGGCCAAGGGCTCGGGCGACATGGGCTGGACCTGGCGCTTCGACCCGCGCGTGGCCGAGGCACTGCCCGGCAACCCGGCCCGCAGCATCCGCAACGCGGCCTGCCCGATGGGTGCGATGTGGGGCGGCGACTCGGCACTGGTCGACGCGGAAGTGGTCGAGTACATGGCCAGCGTGCTGCCGCCCGGTGCGCCGCAGATCGAGATCCCGGCTGCGCGCCACCATGTGATGGTGGATGAGCCGCTGGCCTTCGTCAGCGCGTTGCGCGGGCTCTTCACCGCGTGGCCGCGCTCGTCATAATCCAGCGCCCCTCGAGCACCCGATGACTCCACCGATCCTGCAACCCATGCCGACGTCGCCCGCGCAAAGCACCCAGACGCCGCGCTATCAAGAGAAGCGGGAGGCCATTCTGTCGGCCGCGGCCGTGCTCTTCAACGAGCAGGGCGTGCGCGGCGCCACGCTCACCGGCATCGCGAGCAGCGTGGGCCTGGTGACCAACAGCGTCACCTACTACTACCGCAAGAAAGAAGACCTCGCGACCGCCTGCTTCCTGCGCTCGATCGCGGCCTACGAATCGCTGGCCGAGACGGCCGCAAAAGAGAACAGCGTGCCCGACCGCGTGCGCGCCTTTTTCGACCAGCACGCGCAATTGCTGGTCGCGATGGAAGAAGGCCGCCACGCGCCGCTGCTGATCTTCAGCGACATCCGCGCGCTGCCCGAGCCGCAGGCCGGTGATGTGTTCGATGCCTACACGGCGATGTTCCGCCGCGTGCGCGCCTTGCTCAAGGGCGCCGAGACCGAACACCTGAGCCGCGACGACCTCAACGCGCGCGCCCACATGATGTTGTCGATCTCGACCTGGATCCGCACCTGGATCGCGCGCCACGAATCCGACGATTACCCGCGTGTGGCGGCACGCGTGAGCGACATCCTGATCCACGGCATCGCCGGTACCGGCGAGGTGGCGGGAACGAGCACCGGAACCGGCATTCCATCGGTGTGGCATGCGGCCGAAGGCGAGGCCGCGTGGCGCTTGCAGAGCGGCGTCGAAGGCACGTCGGAGGCTTTCTTGCGCGCTGCGACCTTCCTCGTCAACGAGCAGGGCTACCGCGGCGCCTCGGTCGACAAGATCTCGGCACGGCTCAACGTCACCAAGGGCTCGTTCTATCACCACAACGACAACAAGCACGACCTCATCACCGAGTGCTTCGAGCGCACCTTCGCCGTGATGCGCCAGGCGCTGAGCCTGGCCGAAAGCAGCCCCGGCAGCGGCTGGAGCCGAGCCTGCGCCGCAGCCCGCGCCATGGTGCGCTTCCAGCTCTCCGAAGGAGGTCCGCTGCTGCGCGCCTCGGCCACCAGCGCATTGCCCGACCAGGCCCACCGCGAGCAGGTGCGCCTGACCATGCGCCGCCTCACCGAACGCATGAACAGCGTCGTCGTCGACGGCTTGATGGACGGCTCCATCCGCCCCCTCGACCCCGCCATCGCCGCCCAATCCGCCATCGCCGCGATCAACGCCGCCGCCGAACTCCACCGCTGGGTACCCAACGCCAACTCAGCGAACGTGGCCGACCTGTATGTGCGGCCGGCGTTCGAGGGG
>JAMFRW010000186.1 GCA_026224975.1 Rhodoferax sp.
AACGGAATGCACTGGATGAACAGCGAAAACAGTTCCGCCTGCGAGCCGGTTTCCAGCTTGCGGTGAATGCTCTTGCGCTGGTTGCGGATGGTGCCTTCGGCGGTGTGCAGGCGCAGGGCGGTCTGCTCCGACGAATAGCCGCTGAGCATGTAGAAGACCACCTCGCGTTCGCGCTTGGTCAGCAGTGACGAGCCGAAATTCGCCATCGTGCTTTCGACCTTGCGGTGCACCAACCGGTCGGCTTCGTCGCGCGCGGGCGGCACGGCGATCTCGTGGTGGCGGCGCATGGCGGCGAAGAGCAGCGGCAGCGTGTGGCGCACGAGCGCCAGCTCGGCGGTGCCGAAGGCGGGCGTGCCTTCTTCGCGGCCCAGGCAGATGGCGATGGTGCTGCGTTCGTCGATGCGCCAGAGCACGTCGATGGTGTCGATGAGGTGGGTGTTGCGGAAGAAGCAGCGGTAGAACTCGCTCTCGTAGAAGTCGTCGGGCACGTAGTCGGCCATGCGGTAGGCGCCATCGGCCTGGCCCTTCTGGTAGAGCTGGTAGACCGGGTCGAGCACATAAGGCCCGTCGATGTAGACCGCCTCGCGGGCGCCGCGCTGCCGGGCCGCATCGGCCTGCACCGAGAGGTAGGCCGGCCGCTGGTCGGCCGAGTAGACGAGGGCCAGGCCCACCTCGGCGCCGATCATCGAGCGCAGGAAGGTGACCAGCGCGGCATAGAAGCCGGGCTGCCCGACCAGACCGGTGACGGCGGCGAGCTGCGCCATGGCTTCGGCATCGAGCGCCAGCACGAAGCGCGTGCGGCGCCTCGGGGGAGCGAGGGTTGCCACCGGGGTTGCCAATGAAACAGCAGGCGAAGTTTTCATGCTTTAGGCCCTGTGCGGATTCGCCGCGTATCCCCTGCGGGATATTTCGAATTTCACCGATGTGTTCATACCATGAGCCTGTACCGACACTCCCAACCATTCTGGAGAGCCTCATGGCCATAAGCAAGTCGCAGTCCCACCGCCATCGTCGCACCGCGCGCAACTGGTCGATGTGGGCAGCCGGCGCGGCCGTCGGGTTCTCGGCCAACGCGCAGACCGCGCCAGCGCCCGCCGCAGCCGCCAGCGCACCGCCCGCGGCTGCGACCAAGGCGGCTCCGTCCACCGAACTCGAGCGCGTGGTGGTGACCGCCGGCAAGCGCAAGCAGTTGCAGGGCGATGTGGCCGGCACGGTCACCGCGCTCACCGGCGACCGGCTGGAACAACTCGGCGCCGAGACCGCCGAAGACGTCTTCAAGCTCAGCCCCGGCGTGCAGTTCAACAAGGGCAATGCCGATGGCGCGCTCTACAGCATCCGCGGCATCGGCACCAACACTTCTTCCGACAACGTGATCTTCGGCCAGGCGCCGACCGGCATCTACATCGAAGACATTCCGTTCACCGACCCCTATGTGTTCATCTCGTCGCCCGACGTGTCGCCCTTCGACCTGGAACGCATCGAGGTGTTGCGCGGCCCGCAAGGCGCGCTGTACGGATCGTCATCGCTGGGCGGGGCAGTGCGCTACCTGTTCGCCAAGCCCGATTTGCGGCAGACGCACTTCAGCGTGCTCAGCGGCGTCTCCAGCGTGTCGGGCGGCGGCACTGGCTACACCGTCAATGCGATGGCCAACATTCCCTTGTCGCCAGATGTGGCGGCCCTGCGCTTCGTGCTGACCAAACGCGAGGACGCGGGTTATGTGGACAACCTGCAGAGCGGCCGCAACGACATCAACGCCAACAACGCCGAATCGGCCCGCATCATCCTCGGGCTGAAGCCTCTGCCCAACCTCGACATCACCGCGACCTACCTCGACCAGAAGAGCACGCAGGATGGCACCAGCGCCGTGAGCCCCGACCCCAAGCAACTGACGGTGCGCACGCCCACCGATGCGCACGTTGATTCGAGGTTCAGCCTCGGCAGCCTGCAGGTCAACTGGGAAGTGGCCGGCATGCGGGTGACCACGCTGACCGGCTACCAGACCAAGCGGCGCAACCAGACCAACGATGTGAGCTATCTGCTGGTGCCCGACTTCACGATTTATGGCGGTACGCCCTACCCGAATGTGGACCGCGCGATCAACGTGGAGCCTCGCCATTCCAACTCGTTCACGCAGGAGATTCGCCTGGCCTCGGCCACGCCCGGCCCGCTGAGTTGGCTGGTGGGCGCGTTCCATCAAAAGGCCAACTTCTTCCGCGGCCAGGTGATCACGCTGCCGGGCGCCAACGACCCGGAGAACCTGCCCGACGACGTGTACTTCGAGACCGTGCGCCACGGCACCGCGACCGAGAACTCGGTCTTCGCCGACCTCGACTGGAAGATCACACCGAATTGGTCGGTCGGCGCCGGCGCGCGCTACTTCAAGACGCATGTGGAGTTCGAGCGCTCCAACTACGGCGCGCCCTTCACCCGCTTCACCGATTCCGACAAGGGCGTCACGCCCAAGATCGACACGCGCTACCAGTTCACGCCCGAGATCGCGGCCTACGCCACGGCCTCGCGCGGCTACCGCTTCGGCGGCATCAACACCGTGGGCTCGCTGCCCTACAAGTCGGATTCGTTGTGGAACTACGAAGCCGGCTTGCGGCTGGAGCCCAGCCGTTCACTCTCGGTCGGCTTGAGCGTGTTCACGCTGGATTGGAAAGACATCCAGGTCTCGAGCGCCGATGCCGATGGCTTCATCATCATCTCGAACGTGGCCAAGGCCAAATCGAACGGTGTGGAAGCGACGGTGGGCTGGCGGCCGGATTCGAGCTTCGCGCTGAACGGCTCGCTGGCCTATACCGATGCCACGATCAAGGCGCCGTTCGTCTCCGCCTCCGGCATCACCGTAGGCTCGGGCACGCGGCTGCCGGGGGTGGCCAAGCTGCAGACCACGGTCGATGGCACCTACCGCTTCGGCGGCCCGTTCGAAAGCTCGGGCAGCTTCACGACGGTGGTGCAGTACGTGGCGGCTCGCAAGGCCCAGCTCGATGCCGAGTTGCGCCTGCCGAGCTACACCACCGTCGACATGCGGTTGGCGTTTGCCTGGAGCAATTGGGAGGTGACGGGTTATGTGCAGAACATCGCCAACAGCCGCGGGCAGTCTTCGGCCGCGGTCAACTATTCGACCTACCAGAACCCCGGCGCCGTCAACTACACCGAGTGGTACCCCATCCGGCCGCGCACCGTGGGCGTGAACCTGCGTTATGACTATTGAGGCGCGCGGCCGGCCGGCTGCCACCTTGGGCGTTGCGCGCCCGATGCTGCTGCTGGGCGTGCTCACGCTCGTCAACGCCATGGCCCAATCGGGCGGCACGCTGCTGGCGGCGGTGCTGCCGCTCATCAAGACCGAGTTCGGCTTCTCCGATGGCCAGCTCGGTTTGTTGACGGGTTATGGCTCGGTGCTGTCGCTGGCGCTGCTGGCATTGCCGGTCTCGCACTGGGCCGCGCGCTACGGCAGCTCGCGCGTGCTGGCGCTGTGCATGCTGGTGTGTGGCCTGGCCAACGCGTTGACGGCCAGCTGCAGCGCGCTGTGGCAACTCATCGGCGTGCGGCTTGTTGCAGGCGCCGGGCCGGCTGCAGCGTGGCCGCTGGGGCAGGCACTCGTCAGCGAGCTGTACCAGCCGCAGCGGCGTGCCGGTGCGATGGCAACTTACACGGCCGGCGACTTCATCGGCAGCACCGTACCGCTGGTGGTGGGCGGCTGGACCGCGGTGCAGTTCGGCTGGCGCACGGCCTTCGTGAGCTTCGGCGTGGCGATCATGCTGGTGGCCTTGTTGCAGCGCTGGCTGGTGCCGGATCGGCCGGTTTCTGTAGGCGAGAGCGAACCTTCGGGTGACACCAGCAGTGAGCCCGGTCTTCACTGGGCCGCCGGCTTGCGCGCTCTGTGGCGCGAGCCCACCTTCATGCACATCATGCTCGGCTTCAGCTGGGCTTCGTTCGCCGTGTCGGGCCTGTCGAAGTGGATGCCGAGCTTCTACAACCGGCAGTTCGGCCTGCCGCCGGACGAGGCCGCGGCCTTCTTCGGCGGTGCCTATGCCGGCGGCGCGCTGCTCGGCCTGTTGATCGGCGGCCTGCTCGGCAACCGCATCGGCTCGGGCCGGCAGGACAGGCTGTTGACGTTCTGCATGGCCACTTACCTGATGACCTTCCCCTGCATCCTGGCCGTGCTGTTCGCGCCCAACCTGAAGGTCGCGTTCGTGGCGCATGTGGCGGCCACGGTCTTCGGCGCCATGCCCAACGGGCCGGTGCTCTCCATGCTGCACAGCTCGGTGCCACGCAAGCTGCGGGTGCTGGGAGCCTCGGTCTTTCTGCTGGCGCTCACGTTGCTGGGCGATGGCGGCGGCCCGCTGCTGATCGGCCTGTTCAGCGACATGCTGCAGCCCCGCCTGGGCAGCGAATCGCTCAAGTACGCCATGCTCATCGTCAAGCTCTTCGGGCTGATGCTCTTCGTGCATTTGACGCTCGCCTGGCGCGGTGAACGCCGCAAGCGCGCCCATTCGCCCCTTCCTGAACCGACGCCAGACCTCATCCCCGGAGATGCTCGATGAGCGAGACCCAACGCACCGCCGTGCAGCCCCAGGACCACTTCGCGCTGACGCTGCCCAGCGACCCGCAGATCTCGCCGGATGGCGGCCATGTGGCCTATGTGCGCACGCGGGCCGATCTGCAGGCCGACGGTTGGTTCACCGAAGTCTGCGTGGTGAACACAAGCTCCGGCGCGCGGCACGAACTCGGCAAAGGCAGCCAGCCACGCTGGGCGCCCGATGGGGCCAGCCTTGCTTTCGTGCGATCGGCAGGCGCGGGCTACATCATCGAGCGCTGGCATCGTGACTCGGCCACGCGCGATGTGTTGCTGGCATCGGCGCAGGGGCCGAGCGGGCTGGACTGGTCGCCCGACGGTGCGCAGCTCGCCTTCATCCGCCGTGTGCCATCAGCGCCGGCAGCGCCAGCCACCAGCGACGCGCCAGCCTGGGAACACCTGCGCACGCCGCAATGGAGCAAGCCCGGCGTCTACACCGAGAAGCTGGTGCGCCGCGTCGAAGGCATCGATGCCGACCTGCCCGAGGGCCATCACCACATCTTCCTGCTGACGGTTGCCGACGGCACGGTGCGGCAGCTCACGAGCGGCCCGTTCGACCACGGCGGCCCGCGGGTCGAGGTGACCAAGATGTCGCTCGCCGGCCGCATCTCATGGGCGCCGGATGGGCGGCACATCGTGATGTCCATGCAGCGGCCCGCAGCGCAGGAAGGGCCACTCGATCCGAAGACAACCATCGCCGCGAACGTCTACGAATTCGACGTGGCCGATGGCTCGGTGCGGCCACTCACCGACTGGGCCGGCCCGGTTTGCCACGCGACCATCTCGCCCGATGGCCAGTGGATTGCCTTCGTCGGCTTTCGCAACCAGCGCCGGTCTTTCCACACCAATCTGATCCATGTGATGCCACGCAACGGTGGCGAGGTGAAGGCGCTGCCGCACCCCGATCGAATGGAAGTTCACCCGCACATCCAGTGGCTGCCCGACAGCTCGGGGCTCCTGGCGCTGGTGCCGCACGAAGGCGATGGCTGCCTGGTGCGCGTCGGCCTCGATGGTCAATGGACCACGCTCGCGCGCGACATCGGCGGCTCGGCCGCGACCGGCTATGTGATGTACCAGAAGGGCTTCTCGGTCGCGCGCGACGGCAGCGTGGCCTATCTGCGCGGCAGCACTGCGCGCACCGATGAAGTGGCGCTGCTGGCGCCGGGCGGCACGGCAGGTGAGGTACTGACGAACGAATCCGCGTGGCTCGACGAGCGCACCGTGGCGCCGATCGCAACGGTGTGGCTGCCGGTTGGCTCATCGGGCGCTAAATGGCAATCGTGGCTGGTCCGTCCTGCCGGCGTGCCCGCCGACGAACAACTGCCGATGATCCTGTGGCTGCACGGTGGCCCCTACCTCGCCTGGTGCCCGCACTTGGCGATCCTGCCGCAGATCTGGGCGGCGCGCGGCTACGCGGTGCTGATGATCAACCCGCGCGGTTCGCTCGGTTACGGCGAGGCTTTCATCGACGAACTGCAGCACGACTTTCCCGGGGCCGATGACCTTCGAATCCTCGAGGCTGTAGACGCGGCCGTGGCGCGAGGTGGCATCGACACCCAGCGCATTCAAGTCGCAGGCGAATCGGCCGGCGGTGTGCTCACCGCCTGGCTGATCGGCCACAGCCAGCGCTTTGCCTCGGCCGCGGTGATCTACGGCGTGCTCGACTGGACCAGCCAGGTGCTCACCGTCGACCGGCCCGACTACTTCCCCTTCTACTGGCTGCCCGGCGCACCGTGGGAGCCCGGCATGCACGAGGCCTACTGGCGCCGCTCGCCGCTCTCCCTGGTCGACCAGGTGCGCACGCCGGCCATCGTGCTCTGCGGTGAGCGCGACTGGCGCACGCCGGTCTCGCAATCGGAGATGTACTACACCGCGCTGAAGCTCTGTGGTGTCGATGCGGCGCTGGTGCGTTACCCTGACGACAACCACAGCCTGGAGTGGCACCCCAGCCATTGGCTGGACCTGATCGAGCAGGTCGACCGCTGGTTCCGGCGCCACCCGCGCCTTCCGCCCGAAGGTGACACACTGGCCTAGTCCACTTCATTGGTCCACTCTCGGAGAGCCTTACCCCATGGAATCCCGCAGCGACTTCAACTTTGCCGAGCTGGAACAATGGCTCGACAAGCACCATGTGACCGAGGTCGAATGCCTGGTGCCCGACCTCACCGGCGTGGCGCGCGGCAAGATCCTGCCGCGCGGCAAGTTCACCGAAGACCGCGGCATGCGCCTGCCCGAAGCGGTGGTGGCGATGGGCGTGACCGGTGAGTTCCCCGAGACCGGCCCGTACTACGACGTCATCAGCCCGAACGACATCGACATGCACCTGCAGGCCGATCCGGCCACCGTGCGCATCGTCCCCTGGGCCACCGACCCGACCGCGCAAGTCATCCACGACTGCTACGACAAGGACGGCAAGCTCGTGCCCTTCGCGCCTCGGTCGGTGCTGCGCCGCGTGTGCGGCCTCTTTGCCGACGAGGGTTGGTCGCCCGTCGTCGCGCCCGAGCTGGAGTTCTACCTCGTCGCCCGCAACACCGACCCCGACATGCCGCTGCGCCCGCCGGTCGGTCGCAGCGGCCGCGCCGAAACCTCGCGCCAGGCCTATTCGATCGACGCCGTCAACGAGTTCGATCCGCTCTTCGAAGACGTGTACGACTACTGCGACAAGATGGCGCTCAACGTCGACACGCTGATCCACGAAGTGGGCGCCGGCCAGATGGAGATCAACTTCTTCCACGCCGCGCCGCTCGGCCTGGCCGATGAAGTGTTCTTCTTCAAGCGCACCGTGCGCGAAGCGGCGCTCCGCCACGGCATGTACGCCACCTTCATGGCCAAGCCCATCGCCGGCGAACCGGGCAGCGCGATGCACATCCACCAGAGCATCGTGAGCAGCACGACCGGCCAAAACATCTTCAGCAACGAAGACGGCACGCCATCCAAAGAGTTCTACTGGTACATCGGCGGCCTGCAGAAGTACACGCCCGCGGCGATGGCGCTCTTCGCACCCTATGTCAATTCGTATCGAAGGCTCTCGCGCTTCACGGCCGCGCCCATCAACATCCAGTGGGGCAGCGACAACCGCACCGTCGGCATCCGCTCACCCGTGGCCACCGCGCAAGCCCGCCGCATCGAAAACCGCGTGATCGGCGCCGACGCCAACCCCTACGTCGCCCTCGCCGCCACCCTCGCCTGCGGCTACCTCGGCATGAAGCACCGCATCGAGCCGGCCCCGGAATGCAAGGGCGACGCCTACCTCGGCGACCACCAACTCCCCCGCAGCCTCG
Organism: Rhodoferax sp.; assembly: GCA_026224975.1. GTDB lineage: Bacteria > Pseudomonadota > Gammaproteobacteria > Burkholderiales > Burkholderiaceae_C > LMDS01. Next base: position 7,864 of record JAMFRW010000186.1, read on the forward strand.
GCGAAGCCCTCACGCTGCTGCGCCAGGAACGCGAACTCGCGGCCGTCCTCGGCGAATCCTTCGTGACGGTCTACACCGAGATCAAGGAGATCGAACACGAAGAGTTCATGAAGGTCATTTCTCCTTGGGAGAGGGAGCATTTGTTGTTGCATGTGTGAGGCGGCGGGCCTGGCTAGTGGGCCACCACCAGCTTGACCCGCTCGACCCTGCCCATCAGCAGCAAGCTCGCCCCGGCGATCAGGGCCGGCACGCCGACGATGGCGAAAACCGTGGGCAGGCCCAGGCCGAGCGCGAGCATCCACCCGCCCGCCATCGAGCCGAGTACCGAGCCGATGCGCCCGATGCCCGAGGCCCAGCTCACGCCGGTGGCGCGGCTGGCGGTGGGGTAGAAACCCGCTGCCAACGCGTTGGCGCCGACCTGCGCGCCCGAGACGCAAAACCCTGCACCGAACACGGCCGCGACCAGCATCATCGTGTCGCCGGTGCTGCGGCCGATCATCGCGGTGAAGCCTGCGGCCAGTGCGTAGGTGATGCCCAGCACCCACTGGGGCTCGAACCTGTCCATCAACTGGCCGAGGGCGATGGCGCCGACCGTGCCGCCCACCTGGAACATCGCCGTCACGAGTGAAGCGTCCTTGAGCGTCATGCCGGTGGAGGCGATCAGCGTCGGCAGCCAGCTCGAGAGCAGGTAGATCACCAGCAGGCTCATGAAGAACGCGAGCCACAGGAACAGCGTGCCACGGCGCAACGCAGGGTCGAACAAGTGCTTGACCGGGAAGCCGGCGCGTGCCTTCTCGGGCACTGCAAAGCTGGAGGTCTCCAGCTCCCTGGAGGGCGCAATGCGTTGCAACAGGCGACGGGCATGGTCGAGCCGCAGGCCCTTTGCGACCAGGTAGCGCACCGACTCGGGCAGCGCCAGCATCAGCACCGGCAGCAGCAGCAGCGGCAGCACCCCGCCGATCACCAGCACGGCACGCCAGCCGAAGCCGGCCACCACATGCGCCGCCAGCACGCCGCCGGGCGCCGAGCCGAGCGTGAAGCCGCAGAACATGGTGGTGACCAGCACCGAGCGGTGCTTCTCGGGTGAATACTCGGAACTCAGGGTCACGGCATTGGGCATCGCCCCGCCCAGGCCCAGGCCGGTGAGAAAGCGCAGCACGATCAGCATGGGCAGAGAGGTCGAGAAACTCGAGGCGAGGCAGGCCAGGCCGAAGAAGGCGACGCAAACCATCAGGATGGTCTTGCGCCCGAACCGATCGGCGAGCGGGCCGAAGAGGAAGGCGCCCGCCATCAACCCGGCCAGACCCGCCCCGAACACCGGCGCGAGCTGCCCCGCGGTCAGCGCCCATTCGGCCCGGATGGCCGGGGCGATGAAGCCGATCGCAGCCGTGTCGAAGCCGTCGACCGCTACGATGAAGAAGCACAGCAGCAGCGTCGTGATCTGCATCGCCGACAGCTTGTGCGCGTTGATGAATTCCTGGACATCGATGGTCCGCTCGAGTTTCATGTCTTGTCTCCTGTCTGGAATGTGGGATGCGTCAGGCCCGTTGCTCGCGGAAGAAGCCGAGCTTCTCTTGCGCCACGCGGTCGGAATACGAGAACAGCACGAGGTCGCTGTCGGCATGCACGGTGTGGTTCATCCAGCCCGGCACCACGACCACATCGTGCGGGTCGATGGCGATGCGCTCGCCCGTCACCTCGATGTGCCCGCGCCCCTCGACGCAGACGAAGACCATGCTGTCGGTCGATCGGTACGGCTTCGTGGCGAAGCCCGCCGGCAGCAGGCGGATCATGGTGGCCATGGTCGGCATCGCCCAACCGCCATCGACCGGGTTCACGTAGCGCATCAGGTGGCCGGTGTGCGCATCGGGCGCGCCGGCGCGGGCCAGCGCGAACAGTGCTTCACGTGTTCGTGAGTACGGGTAGTTGAAGACGGGCGAGTT
>JAMFRW010000187.1 GCA_026224975.1 Rhodoferax sp.
AGTGCACCGAGAGGATGCACTTAGTGTCTTTGTTCTGCACGACCTCTATCAAGGTTCTTTCCCACGAGATTGCGTACGACTGGATGACGGAATCACCGTCGGCCTCGAGCCGCGTGGTTACCAAGAACCAGGGGGCCTCGATGGACAGAGCGAAGGCCTTCCAGTATCGGTCATGCTCCTTTCCCAATCCCTCCGGTATCCACTGTTCAAACTGCAGTTGCGTGACGAACATTTTTCGCTCCTCGTCATGGCGATACATCGCAGCAGACGTCCGTTTCAAAGCAGCCATACGGCCCGATGTCAGCACTCGTTGCAGACATGCGGATTCCGATGGCAAGTCGAGACGTTCGGATTCTGCCAAAAAAGTCTTAGTAAGACTAGTCCGATTTGGACTTCGGCGGGTTTGCTTTCAACGTGTCGCTCATGTTCCGAACCTGAGCACATGAAGAAGACCATCTACACCAGACAACAAGCTACGCTGCTAGCAATGCTCGTTGAAGCACGGGCAGCACTAGGTTGGACACAAGGGGACCTTGCATCGCACCTAGGGCTGACACAGAGTGAGGTAAGCAAATATGAACGCGGGGAACGCGGTCTTGACGTGATTCAGCTGCGCACGTGGGTAGGTGCGTTTGGTTTGCCATTTGTTGAGTTCGTATCCGAACTTGACGCTCGACTTGGCCCGCGTGAGAAGACCGTGCGGATTCGGCGGCGGGTCCGAAAGGTAACCTGACCGTGGAGGATCGGAGCGCCGATTCGGGAACTGCTCACGTCAAAGGGCTAGGGGCTATTGAGATTTCCGTACAGAGAACTTTGATTCGCTGAGCGGGCGGTCCAAGGATGTTGTCCCAAATGCTGGGACCAATTCACTTGTGGCAGTGCGGAGCGCGGAATGGGCGAGAAACGTGTATTGCGCCTCCCCACCAACAACGGCTTTCCGACCACGGTGCGACAAGAACGGCGGTTTTTCCACGCGAAGGGTGCCGTGGGCCATCGTCGCAACAGACGCGGGTTAGAACCATGAAATACATGCTTCAACCGGGGCCGCCTCCGGCGGCCTGGCAGGGGCCTTGGAAAGATCAAACATGATCTGGGCAAGCCAACTCGAGTATTTGTCAGGCCCGCTGGGGCATGCACAATATTTCTGTTCACATCGCGTGCACGGCCATCCCTTGTACGTTTCGCACGTCGCAGACCCTGATCCCCCGTGCACGAGTTTCCACAAAAGCCGCGAGCAGTTGAAACCGCGCCGGGAATTCGGCCTGCCGTGCGGCGCGCGAGATCACGATGCGGCCGGTTTCCAGTGGCTCGCGTAAGGCCTCTAAAGCGGCTCTCGGAAACTCGGGCAACTCGTCCAAAAACAAGATGCCGTGGTGCGCCAATGAAATCTCGCCGGGCCGCGGCGGCGAGCCACCACCCACGAGCGCGACCGACGATGCGGTGTGATGCGGCGACCTCAGCACGCGCTGCCCCCATCGATCGGCGGAAAACGATCCGTTGAGACTCAACACCGCCGCTGATTCCAACGCATCGTCTTGCGAAAGCGGCGGCAGCAGTCCGGCAAAGCGCTGCGCAAGCATCGATTTGCCGGTGCCGGGCGGGCCCATCATCAGGACGCTGAGGCCGCCGGCCGCCGCCACTTCGAGCGCGCGCTTGGCGCCGGCCTGGCCCTTGACCTCGCGCATGTCGGGCAGCACAGCGGCGGTGATTTGAGGATGCGCGATGGCGAGCGGGAGCGGCGTGGAGAGCGCGGCGTCACCGGGCAGCATCGCTCGGACCACGTCGAGCAAATGCGCTGCGCCGTGGATCGCCAGGCCCTCGACCAGCGCCGCCTCGCGCGCGCTCGCCAGCGGCAGGACGAGTGCGCGCGGCGCGTGCTGGCCGGGGCCGCGGCGCAGCGCGAGGCCCATGGCGAGCGCGCCGCGCACCGGGCGCAAGTCGCCGGCCAAGGAGAGTTCGCCGGCGAATTCGAACTGCGCGGTGCGCGACGCGTCGATCTGCCCGCTGGCGGCGAGGATGCCGAGCGCGATCGGCAGATCGAAGCGGCCCGATTCTTTCGGCAAATCGGCCGGCGCAAGATTCACCGTGATGCGTTTGTTGTGGGGAAACTCCAGCCCGGCGGTCTGCAGCGCTGCCCGCACGCGCTCGCGTGCCTCCTTGACCTCGGTGTCGGCCAAGCCGACCAGCGTGAAGCTCGGCAGGCCGTTGGCCAAGTGCACTTCGACGGTGACTTCGGGTGCGGCCAGCGCATCGAGCGCACGGCTGTGGATCACGGCAAGCGACATGCTTTGTTCCAGTAGGAGTGCGCGACCGCCGCCGCAGATTGCGTCACACCGCGCACCCAGATCCGTGATTGTGCGCCACGGACTCGGCAATAGTGATATTTATGATGCACCAATGAAGTGCGCTGATCTGGCGCGCTTCGAAGTGGTGCTCGAATACTCGACTTGGCCACAGGGGATCGCTCACGACGCCGCTGCCCCGCTGCGAACGCGCTTGGCACGCATCGTGCAGAACTGTTCCCCGTCCCAAGTGAAAAAACCATCGGAGCACTCAATGAATAAATCTCTCATCGCCGCCGCCGCGATCTCGTTTTTCGCCGCTGCCGCCCACGCCGAAGACGCACCCTCGCCGCTGACGGCCAACCTCAGCCTGACCACGAACTACAAGTTCCGCGGCCAGGACCAGAGCAAGACCCCGGGCAACTTCAAGCCGGCGATCCAGGGCGGTGTGGACTACACCTTCGGTGGCGGCTTCTATGTGGGCAACTGGAACTCGAGCATCGGCTGGCTCAACACCTCTGGCAAGAACGCCAACATCGAGATGGATTTCTACGGCGGCTACAAGGGCGAGATCGTCAAGGATCTCGCTTATGACGTCGGCATTCTCGAGTACGCCTACCCGGGCGCCAGCGTCGCCAACACGACGGAAATCTACGGCGCGTTGAGCTACAGCATTGCGACGCTCAAGTACTCGCACACCGTCTCGAAGAAGTATTTCGGCTTCATCGATGCCCGCAACACCGGCTACCTCGACCTGGCTGCGAACTACGAAGTCGCCAAGGGCCTGACGCTCAATGGTCACGTCGGCTACACGCGCTTCCCCGGCAGCGCCAAGGACAACAACGGCGTCGTGAACTACTACGACTACAAGGTCGGCCTCACGTACGACCTGGGCTCGGGCTTCTCCGTCGCCGGCGCTTATGTCGGCGCGAACAAGAAAGACACCTACGGCGACATCAACAAGGGTCGCGCGATCCTGACGATCACCAAGTCCATGTAATCCGTCCGGCGGCAGGCTCCGGTTGCCGGGCGGCCGTCTTCGTTCACTCTTACCAGAAAGGTTCGACCATGAAGATGGTGACCGCGATCGTCAAGCCCTTCAAGCTTGATGAAGTGCGTGAGGCTCTCAGCGCCATTGGCGTTCAGGGCATCACCGTGACCGAAGTCAAGGGCTTCGGCCGCCAGAAAGGCCACACCGAGCTTTACCGCGGTGCGGAGTACGTCGTCGATTTCCTGCCCAAGGTGCGCATCGAAGCCGCCGTCGACGATTCGATCGTCGATCGCGTGATCGAGGCCATCGAAGGTGCGGCCCGCACCGGCAAGATCGGTGACGGCAAGGTGTTCGTCTCCACGCTCGAGCAAGTGGTGCGCATTCGCACCGGCGAGACCGGCAAAGACGCCCTGTAAGCGAAAACAGAGACGACCATGAAAAAACTGATTGCTTCTCTCGCCCTGGGCCTCGCGGTCCTGGGTTTTGCGGCCTCGCCAAGTGCCGTGCTCGCGCAAGACGCCGCTTCGGCGCCTGCCAGCGCGGCCGAACCGGCTGCGGTCGCTTCGGCGCCCGACGCTGCCGCCTCGGCTGCTCCGGCTGCTGCTGCCGCCTCCGAAGCGGCTTCGGCTGCCTCGGCGCCCGTGCCCAACAAGGGCGACGTCGCCTGGATGATCGTCGCGACCCTGCTCGTCATCATGATGGCGGTGCCCGGCCTGGCGCTGTTCTACGGCGGCCTGGTCCGCAGCAAGAACATGCTGTCGGTGCTGATGCAGGTGATGGTCACGTTCTCGTTGATCGTCGTGTTGTGGTGCATCTACGGCTACAGCCTGGCGTTCACCGAAGGCAATGCCTTCGTCGGTGGGTTCGACCGGCTGTTCCTGAAAGGCCTGTTCGATCCGGCGACCGGCACCTTCGCGATGGGTGCGACCTTCAGCAAGGGTGTCTACATCCCTGAAATGCTGTTCACTGCATTCCAGGCGACCTTCGCGGCCATCACCTGCTGCCTGATCGTCGGTGCCTTCGCCGAGCGCGCCAAGTTCTCGGCCGTGCTCGCCTTCATGGTGCTGTGGTTCACCTTCAGCTATGCGCCGATCGCGCACATGGTCTGGTTCTGGATGGGCCCGGATGCGTACAGTGGCAAGGAAGTCGTCGATGCGATGAACGCCAAGGCCGGTTACCTCTGGCAAATGGGCGCCCTCGACTTCGCGGGCGGCACGGTGGTGCACATCAACGCGGCCGTTGCCGGCCTGGTGGGTGCCTACATGATCGGCAAGCGCGTCGGCTACGGCAAGGAAGCCTTCACGCCGCACTCGCTGACGCTGACGATGGTCGGTGCCTCGCTGCTGTGGGTGGGCTGGTTCGGCTTCAACGCCGGTTCGGCACTCGAAGCCGGCAACAGCGCTGTCCTCGCCTTCATGAACACCTTCAGTGCGACCGCTGCCGCAGTGCTCGCCTGGTGCATCGGTGAGACGCTGATGAAGGGCAAGGCCTCGATGCTGGGTGCGGCCTCCGGTGCTGTGGCTGGCCTCGTGGCGATCACGCCGGCTTGCGGCAACGTCGGCCTGATGGCTGCGATCATCATCGGCTTCATCGCCGGCTTCGCCTGCCTCTGGGGTGTGACGGGCCTGAAGAAGATACTCGGTGCGGATGACTCGCTCGACGTGTTCGGCGTCCACGGCGTCGGCGGCATCGTCGGTGCGCTGCTGACCGGCGTGTTCAACACGCAATCGCTCGGCGGCCCCGGTCTGGTGGGCGACTGGGTCACGGCTGGTGTCATCTCCAACGGCATCGGCGCGCAGGTCTTCATCCAGTTGAAGGCGGTGCTGTTGACGATCGTGTGGTCGGGTGTGGTCTCGTTCCTGGCCTATTGGATCGTCGACAAGGTCATCGGCCTGCGTGTCAACGAAGAAGACGAACGCGAGGGCCTGGACATCAGCGCCCACGGCGAAACGGCGTATCACAACTAAGGCAAGTGGGTTGCCGGTGGCAACCCCTTCGAGCTGACTCGATCTGACAAAGGGCCGCATCCGCGGCCCTTTTCTTTTGTTCGCGGCACCGGCTTGCGCATGTTCGGGGAAACCCCAAATGCCTAGAATCCTCTCACCGCGCATTCCCGCGGCCAGACCTTTCGGGTTGTCCTCATGGTTCCGCACCTCATCACCGCACTCACCGGCCCGATCAACGAACTGGAGCAGCGCATCCTCGAATCGCTGCCGGCCATCGAACGCTGGTTCCGGCTCGAATGGATGGAGCACACGCCTCCCTTCTATACGTCGGTCGATGTGCGCAACGCCGGCTTCAAGCTGGCACCGGTCGACACCAACCTGTTCCCCGGTGGCTTCAACAACCTCACGGTCGAGATGCTGCCGCTGGCGGTGCAGGCGGCCATGGCGGCGATCGAAAAGATCTGCCCCGAAGCCAAGAACCTGCTGCTCATCCCCGAAAGGCAGAGCCGCAACACCTTCTACCTGGCCAACGTGCAACGGCTGGTGCAGATCTTCCAGACGGCGGGGCTCAACGTGCGCCTCGGCACGCTCGACGAAGCCATCACCCGACCGACCGAAATCGCGCTGCCCGACGGCACGGCGCTCACCGTCGAGCCGCTGGTGCGCACCCGCGGCCGCCTCGGGCTGAAAGACTTCGACCCCTGCACCATCCTGCTCAACAACGATCTCTCGGCCGGTGTGCCCAAGGTGCTGGAAGGCTTGCACGAGCAGTACCTGCTGCCGCCGCTGCACGCCGGTTGGGCGATGCGGCGCAAGACCAACCATTTCCGCGCCTATGAGGAGATCGCGAAGAAGTTCGCCAAGCTGCTCGGCATGGACCCGTGGCTGATCAACCCGCTGTTCGCCCACTGTGGCGAAGTCAACTTCACCGATGGCACCGGCGACGAATGCCTCATGAGCAACGCCGAAGCGCTGCTCGGCAAGGTGCGCCGCAAGTACAAGGAATACGGCATTCAGGAGAAGCCCTTCATCATCGTCAAGGCCGATGCCGGCACCGACGGCCTGGGGCTGATGACCGTCCGCGACCCCAAGGAGCTCGCCGACCTGAGCCGCCGTACCCGCAGCAAGATGAGCGTGGTGCAGGACGGGCAGGAAGTGCACGAAGTCATCCTGCAAGAAGGCGTGCCGACCTACGAACGCGTCAACGATGCGGTCGCCGAGCCGGTGGTCTACATGATCGACCGCTATGTGGTGGGCGGCTTCTACCGTGTGAACGCCGAGCGCGGGATCGACGAAAACCTCAATTCCCCAGGCGCGAGCTTCGTGCCGCTGGCCTTTGCCGAGCACAACCAGCTGCCCAAGCCGAATGCCAAGCCGGGCGCGAGCGCGCCGAACCGCTTCTACATGTACGGCGTGATCGCGCGGCTGGCGATGGTCGCGGCGAGCTACGAGCTCGAAGCCACCGACCCGGACGCCGAGGTCTACGAATAAGGCTGCTCCCGCGGCGCAACACCCGGCCGCTGTGCCCGGCTCGCCGAGCCGATCCCAGAGCACAATAGCCCTCCCTCTCGACCGCGCCGGGCGACGCTTGATTTTTCCTGGCTGACTGTGTGAATCAGAACCGCCCCGCCTCCGCCTCCAGCATGGCCGCGTTGACCCTCGGCGCCATCGGCGTCGTGTATGGCGACATCGGCACCAGTCCGCTTTACGCGCTCAAGGAAGTCTTCGCCCACGGCCATGTGCCGTTGACGGCCGAGAACATCTACGGCGTGCTCTCGCTGGTGTTCTGGACGCTCACCGTCGTCGTCTCCATCAAGTACGTGGTGCTGATCCTGCGGGCCGACAACAACGGCGAAGGCGGCCTGATCGCCATGCTCGCACTCGCCTCGCAGGCCGTGAAAGACCGGCCGGCCTTGCGGCGCAGGCTGCTGCTCATCGGCATCTTCGGCACGGCGATCTTCTTCGGCGATGGCGTCATCACGCCGGCGATCTCGGTGCTCTCGGCCGTCGAAGGCATCGAGGTCGCGGCGCCGGGACTGCACCCCTACATCGTGCCGGTCACGCTGGTGGTGCTCACCGCCCTCTTCATGGTGCAGCGGCAGGGCACTGGCAGCGTCGGCAAGTTCTTCGGCCCGGTGACGGCGCTGTGGTTTCTGGTGCTGGCGGTGCTCGGTCTTCTGCACATCGTCGACAACCCGGCAATCCTGTGGGCGCTGAGCCCGCACTACGCACTGATCTTCCTGCTTGGCCATCCGCACATCGCCTTCATCGCGCTCGGTTCGGTCGTGCTGTGCGTGACGGGCGCCGAGGCGCTCTACGCCGACATGGGCCATTTCGGCAAGCGGCCAATCCGCCTGGCCTGGTTCAGCCTCGCCATGCCGGCGCTGGTGCTCAACTACTTCGGCCAGGGCGCGATGCTGCTGGTGAGCCCCGAGAACGTGCGCAACCCGTTCTACGAGATGGCGCCCACCTGGGCGCTCTATCCGCTGATCGGCCTGGCGACCTGCGCGACCGTGATCGCCTCGCAGGCCTTGATCACTGCCGCGTTCTCGGTCACCAAGCAGGCGATCCAGCTCGGCTACCTGCCGCGCCTGCGCATCCTGCACACCTCCGTCAAGGAAACCGGCCAAGTCTACGTGCCGTTCATCAACTGGGGGCTCTACACCTGCATCGTGCTCGCGGTCGTGGCCTTCGGCACCAGCAGCAAGCTCGCGTCGGCTTACGGTATCGCCGTGACGATCGACATGCTCATCACCACCACGATGACCTTCTTCGTGATCCGCTACGGCTGGAAGTACCCCTGGTCGCTCTCGTTCGCCGCGACCGGTTTCTTCTTCATCGTCGACTTCGTCTACTTCGGCGCCAACATCGTCAAGGTGTTCGACGGCGGATGGTTCCCGGTGGTCATCGGCGGCATCATGTTCATGCTGATGATGACCTGGAAGCAAGGGCGCCGCCTCATGACCGCCCGCCTGCGCGAAGACGCCATCGACCTCAAGAGCTTTCTCGAAGCCGTGTTCGTGAGCCCGCCCACACGCGTGGAAGGCACGGCCGTGTTCCTGGTGAGCGATCAGGGCATCACGCCGAACGCGCTGCTGCACAACCTCAAGCACAACAAGGTGCTGCACGAGACCAACCTGTTCGTCACCGTCAAGCAGCACGAGGTGCCGTGGATCAGCTTCGACAAGCGCTGCGAACTCGTCGCCCTCGGCCGCGACTGCTGGCAGGTCACGCTCAACTTCGGCTTCAAGAACGACCCCGACGTGCCGGAAGCCCTGGCCCTGCTGCGCAACCGCGGCTGCAACGTCGACGACATGGAAACCTCGTACTTCCTCTCCCGCGACATCGTCATCCCCAGTCCGGGCGGCGGCATGGCGGACTGGCGCGAGAAGCTCTTCGCCGGCATGCACCGAAACTCGACGGCTGCAGCCGACTTCCTGAGCCTGCCGATCAACCGGGTGGTGGAGCTGGGGACGAAGGTGGAGATTTAGGGCTTGGGCGTTGGCGTCGAGATCGACGCGACTTAGACCTTCCTGCTTCGCTTCTTCGCCACCGGCCGCGCAACGCGGTAGGGGATTCGCTGCTCCTGCACCATGGGCGGCCCGCCGACCAGTTCCACGCTGTCGCTCAGGCCGATCGCCAACGCGAACGAGACCAACCCGCGGTCCAGCGTGGCGAGGCGCTGTTCACGCTCCGCGGCAAGACCTAGCAAATAAGCATCGGTGATCTGACGATGGCCAACCAGCGCCGGGCTGTTCAGTGGGGCCAAGCGAAGTGGCTCAGGCGCGTTTTCCCAATACTCGTGATCGGGCTGCGCCACCATGTCGGCCAGCGCCTGCATCGCCTGCGAAGGGCTGAACGCGGCGCCCACCACGCGCGCATTGCTGGTCAGCCGCACGAAGGCGAGTTGCGTCAACGCGCAGGTGGCCCAACGGCGTGACGGCCTCTGCGCAAACCAGTGATGCGCCTCCGTGTAGTGAACATGCGAGGCGTGCGTCAGCGCGATCAGCAGGTTGGCATCGAGCAGCCAGACCTCACCGTGATCGGCGCTTTGGACCATCAAGCGTCGTCCTCGGCGCTCTTCACGTCTTCCAGCGTGATCGGCTTGCCGCCGCGCGCGCCGAACACCGGAAAACCGCTCTTGCGAGCGACAGGCGCCTCGGCACGAAGACCCTTCAGGATCAGCTCCGAGACGATGGTGCCGAGCGATTCCGCTCTATGAACGGCCAAATGCCGCGCCGCTTCGAGCGCGGTGGCATCAATGTCGAGGGTGGTGCGCATGATGGGTTCTCTGATGCGTTGATGTTTCAACATCCTAACATCTCGCGAACATCCCGCCAACCGCTGCGGACCACGGCGGCACTCGGGGGCGACGTTCCTCGCCTGGAGCGCCCGAAGTTATCCTTCCCCGATGCGCCCGAAACTCCAGGATCTCTCCCTCTCCGCCGCGTCGGCCGGCTTCGTTGCTGTGCTGGTCGGCTTCACCAGTTCCGTCGCGATCGTGTTCCAGGCTGCCACCAATCTGGGCGCCACGCCGGCGCAGATCAGCTCGTGGATGTGGGCGCTCGGGCTCGGCATGGGCTTGTGCTCGTTGTTGCCTTCGCTGTGGTTGCGTCAGCCCGTGATGATTGCGTGGAGCACGCCCGGCGCGGCGGTGCTGGCCACGGCCGGGGCGGCCGGTGGGTTCGGCATGCACGACGCGGTCGGAGCGTTTCTGGTGTGCGCAGCCTTGACCGTGCTGGTCGGCGCGACAGGCTGGTTCGAGCGCGTGCTCGACCGCATCCCGATGCCGATCGCCAGCGCGCTGCTCGCCGGTGTGCTCACGCGTTTCGGGCTCGATGCGTTCATCGCGCTCAAATCGGCGCTGGGCCTTGTGCTGGCGATGCTCGCGGCTTACCTGATCGGCCGGCGCCTGTGGCCGCGCTATGCGGTGCCGGGCGTGCTGCTGGTGGGCATTGCGCATGCGGCGGTCAACGGCCGATTGCACCTGGGCGCTGTCGAGTGGGGGCTGACGGTGCCGGTGTTCACATCGCCCGAGTTCAGTTGGCGTGCGACGGTCAGCCTCGCGCTGCCGTTGTTCGTCGTGACCATGGCGTCGCAAAACCTGCCCGGCGTGGCAGCCATTCGCGCTGCCGGTTACCCGATGCCCATCTCGAAGATCATCACGCTGACCGGCCTCGCCACGCTGGTGCTGGCGCCCTTCGGAGCCTTCGCGCTCAATCTCTCGGCCATCACCGCGGCCATCTGCATGGGCCGCGAGGCGCACACCGACCCGGCCAAGCGCTACATGGCGGCAGCAAGCTGCGGGCTCATCTACTGCGTGATCGGCCTCTTCGGTGCGGCCGTCACCGGCGTGTTGACGGCCTTCCCGCGTGAACTCGTCGTGGCGGTCGCCGGCCTGGCGCTGCTGGGCAGCATCGGCGGCGGGTTGGCGGTCGCGCTGAAGGACGATGCATACCGCGAAGCGGCGCTCATCACCTTCCTTGTCACGCTCAGCGGCGTGAGCCTGGGTGGCATCGGCTCGGCCTTCTGGGGCGTGGTGGCCGGCGCCGCCGCGCTTTTTGTGCAACAGTGGCGGCCCCGCAAGACGGCGTGATACGCCTTGGCGCATCGGCGCCAGCCGCAAGACTTTCCCTGAAGAAACCCATCATGAAACTGCTGTTCGTTGCCGACCCGCTGAGCACCTTCAAGACCTACAAGGACACCACCTTCGCGATGATGCGCGAGGCCGCTTCGCGTGGCCACACGCTGCTCGCCTGCGAGCCGCAGCACGTGATGTGGCAGCGCGGCGGCCGCGTCACCGCTCAAGTGCACGCGTTCACGCTGACCGGCGACGCGCACGACTGGTTCGCGCTCGCCACGCCCGAAACGCAACCCATGGCGCTGGCCGATCTCGATGCCGTCATCATGCGCAAGGACCCGCCCTTCGACACCGAATACTTCTACGCCACGCACCTGCTCGGCCAGGCCGAACGCGAGGGGGCCAAGGTCTTCAACAGCCCGGCCGCGCTGCGCAACCACCCCGAAAAACTCGCGATCCTCGAGTTCCCCGAGTTCATCGGCCCGACGCTCGTGACGCGTTCCGAAGCCGACATCAAGCGCTTCCACGCCGAGCACCAGGACATCATCCTGAAGCCGCTCGACGGCATGGGCGGCATGGGCATCTTCCGCGTCGGCCCCGATGGCCTCAACCTCGGCAGCATCACCGAAACGCTCAACAAGGGCGGCGCCGAGACCGTGATGGTGCAGAAGTACCTCACCGAAATCGTCAAGGGCGACAAGCGCGTGCTCGTCATCGGCGGCAAGCCCGTGCCGCATTCGCTCGCCCGCATCCCGCAAGGCAGCGAAATCCGCGGCAACCTCGCGGTAGGCGGCAAGGGCGTGGCCCGACCCCTCAGCCCGCGAGACCGCGAGATCGCCGAACACATCGGCCCCATCCTCGCCGCCCGCGGCCTGCTGCTGGTAGGCCTCGACGTGATCGGCGATTGCCTGACCGAGATCAACGTCACCAGCCCGACGGGGTTTCAGGAGATCACCAACCAGACCGGGTTCGATGTGGCGAAGATGTTCGTGGATGCGCTGGAGGCCGCGCTGGCGAGCTGAGGGTCATGCAGGGTGAGTATTACAATCGGCGTACAAGTCATACCTTTGCCGCCGATCATGAGCTACACCCTCACCGCCAAATCGCAGGTCACGCTGCCCAAGCCGATCCGCGACCATTTGAAAGTCGCGCCGGGCGACGCTGTCGAGTTCCGCATCGTTGCCGATGGAACGGTTCGTGTGCAGCCCGCCAAAGCCAAGCGCGGGGGCGCAGATCAGCCGAGCGCAGCGCTGCTCGCCAAATACCGCAAGCTGCAAGGCGTCGGCGGCCACGCCGGCAGCTCGACCGATGAATTGATGTCCCTGCTGCGCGGCTACGACGAAGACGCCACCGACCCTGGTTTTGCACCGCACCGACCGGGCAAATGATTCTGGTCGATGCCTGCGTGCTGGTGGACGTGTCCACCGGTGATGCGCAGTGGAAGGATTGGTCGTCCGAACAATTGGCCCATTGGGCTGGTCGCGGGCCGTTGCTGATCAACCCGATGGTATTTGCCGAATGGTGTCCCGATTTCGGTTCGCTGGCGTCGGCAGAAGCCGCAGTGGATGCCTTCGGTCTGGTATGGCAGGAAATACCGCGCGGCGCGCTCTTTCTGGCATCGCGCGCGCATTTGCAGTACCGCCGGCGGGGCGGCACGCGCCCGATGGTGCTGCCCGATTTTTTGATCGGCGCCCACGCGGCAGTCAACGGCTTGCCCTTGCTGACGCGTGATCGCCGTCGCTTCGAAACTTACTTCAACGGGCTCGAGATCGTCGCGCCCGACAGACACTGACATGGCCATCCTCTCCCTCTCCAACGCCCACCTCGCCTTCGGCCACGTCGCTCTGCTCGACGGCGCGGGTTTTTCGCTCGACACGGGCGAGCGGCTCGGGCTCATCGGGCGCAACGGCGCGGGCAAATCCTCGATGCTCAAGATCATCGCCGGGCTCGAGAAGCTCGACGACGGGCTGCTGCAAATGACGCAGGGCGTGCGCATTTGTTATGTGCCGCAGGAGCCGGTGTTCGAGCCGGGCCACAGCGTGTTCGAAGCGGTTGCCGAAGGCGTGGCCGAGGCGCGCGCGGTGCGTCAGGCTTATGAAGAGCACGCAGATGGCGTCGACCTCGATGCCTTGCAGACACGCATCGAGGCGCTCGACGCGTGGACCTGGGAGCAGCGGGTAGAGACGACGCTGGCGCAGCTTCACCTCGATGGCGCGCGTGAAATCGGCCAGCTCTCGGGCGGCATGAAAAAGCGCGTGGCGCTGGCGCAGGCGCTCGTTGCCGTGCCCGATGTGCTGCTGCTCGACGAGCCCACCAACCACCTGGACCTCGATTCGATCGCCTGGCTGGAAGACCTGCTGCGGGGCTTCAAGGGCAGCGTGATGCTGATCACCCACGATCGCGCGTTTCTCGATGGTGTGGCCACGCGCATCGTCGAACTCGACCGCGGCATTCTGCGCAGCTACCCGGGTAACTTCAGCGCGTACGAGCGCTTGAAGGAAGATCAGCTTGCCTCGGATGCCCTCGCCAATGCGCGTGCCGACAAGCTGCTCGCGCAGGAAGAGGTGTGGATCCGCAAAGGTGTGGAGGCGCGCCGCACGCGCAGCGTGGCCCGCATCCAGCGCCTTGAAGTGCTGCGTGACCAGCGCCAGAAACGGCGCGATTCACTGGGCCAGGTGCGGCTCGAAGTCGATGCCGGCGCGCCCAGCGGCAAGATCGTGGCCGAGCTGCGCGATGTGTCCTTGCGCTTCCCCGAGAAGGTCATCGTCCAGGACTTCAACGCCACGATCCTGCGCGGCGACAAGGTCGGCCTGATCGGCCCGAACGGCGCCGGCAAGACCACGCTGCTCAAGCTGATCCTCGGCGAGCTGCAACCCGACAGCGGGAAGATCCGCCAGGGCACGAAGCTTGAAGTCGCCTACTTCGATCAGATGCGCAGCACCTTGAACCTCGATGCGACGCTGGCCGACACCATCAGCCCGGGCAGCGAATGGGTGGAGTTCGCCGGCCAGCGCAAGCATGTGATGAGCTACCTGAACGACTTCCTGTTCTCGCCCGAGCGAGCGAACTCACCGGTCAGAACGCTCAGCGGCGGCGAGCGCAACCGGGTGCTGCTGGCCCGTTTGTTCGCCTTGCCGGCCAACGTGCTGGTGCTCGACGAGCCCACGAACGACCTCGACATCGACACGCTCGAGCTGCTCGAGGAACTGCTCCAGTCGTACGCCGGCACCGTCTTCCTGGTGAGCCACGACCGGCGTTTCCTCGACAACGTGGTCACCAGCACCATCGTGTGGGAAGGCGACGAATCGCCGGGCCGCTGGCGCGAGTACGAAGGCGGCTACGAAGACTGGAAGATGCAGGCCGACCGGGCGCGCAGTCTGCGCGAGCAGGCGGCCAAGGCGGCCGCAGCGGAGGCCCGGCCCAAGGCGTCGGCATCGGCCAAATCTGCGCCCGCGGTGGTGGCCGCACCGGCCGCCAAGGCCCGCAAGCTCAGCTACAAGGAGCAGCGCGAGCTCGACGAACTGCCCAAGCGTATCGAAGGCCTGGAAGCCGAGCAGAAGCAGTTGAGCGAGTTCCTGGCGCAGTCCGATTCGTACGCGAAGGAGCCCGATCGCGTGGCGACATCGCAAAAGCGATATGCGGCGATCGACGACGAACTGCTGGCGGCGCTGGAACGTTGGGAAGCGCTGGGCACCAAGCCGTAGCCCGCGTGCGGTCATCCACCCGACGCGCCAGCCGGGTGCGCTGATTCAGGGCGAGTTGGGGTTCGCGCCTGCTGTGAAGCGCGTGATGCGTCGCGGCTTCAGGTGCACGCGGCTGCCGTTTTGCAGGCCGAGCTGGTCGCGCAGGGTGATGTAGTCGCTGCGCGGCATTTCGACATCGACGAAGCTGCCGTCGTCCAGCCGCTTGAACTCGATGCGGGTTTGCGGGCCGACCGTCAGCGCTTGCGACAAGGTCACGGCCAGCGAATCGGGGTGCGCTTCGGCGACGATTTCCAGCTCATGCGGCCGCACGTAGCTCACATCCGCATCGGAAGCCACGCCGCCCGGCGTGTGGCCGAAGCGGCCGTGGAACAGGTTCACATCGCCCAGGAACTGCAGCACGAAGGGCGAGGCGGGGTGGTCGTAGACCTCGTCCGGCGCCCCATCCTGCTCGATGCGACCCTGGTTCATCACGACCACGCGGTCGGCCACTTCCATGGCTTCGTCCTGGTCGTGCGTGACGAAGACGCTGGTCACATGCACCTCGTCGTGCAGGCGGCGCAGCCAGCGGCGCAACTCCTTGCGCACCTTGGCATCGAGCGCGCCGAAAGGTTCGTCGAGCAGCAGCACCTTGGGCTCGACGGCGAGCGCGCGGGCGAGCGCGATGCGCTGGCGCTGGCCGCCTGAGAGCTGGTGCGGAAACCGGTCGGCGATCCAGTCGAGCTGCACGAGCTTGAGCAGCTCGGTCACCTTGGTGCGGATGACGGCCTCGCTCGGCCGCGTGGCGCGCGGGCGCACGCGCAGGCCGAAGGCCACGTTCTCGAAGATGCTCATGTGCGCGAAGAGCGCGTAATGCTGGAACACGAAGCCGACTTGGCGCTCGCGCACATCGGCATGCGTGGCGTCTTCACCGTGGAAGAGCACCGAGCCGGAATCGGGCCGCTCCAGCCCGGCGATGATGCGCAGCAGCGAGGTCTTGCCCGAGCCCGAAGGCCCGAGCAGCGCAACGAGTTCGCCCGAGGGAATGTCGAGGTTCAGGTTGTCGCAGACCACGGTCGCGCCGAAGCGCTTGTTGAGGTTGCGGATTTCGATGCTCATGGGGTCGTCTCGATGGATCTCGATTGCATTTGGCGCGGGCAGTTCAAACGGTGGCGCCGGAGTTTTCGCTGGCGAGCTGGATCTCGCTGCGCACGCGGCGCTCGACCACGTACTTCAGCACCATCGTCACCAGCGCCAGGCCGGCCAGCAGCGAGGCCACGGCAAAGGCCGCGGCAAACTGGTATTCGTTGTAGAGAATTTCGATGTGCAGCGGCATGGTGTTCGTCTGCCCGCGGATGTGGCCCGAGACCACGCTGACCGCGCCGAATTCGCCCATCGCCCGCGCATTGCACAGGATCACGCCGTAGAGCAGCGCCCACTTGATGTTGGGCAGCGTCACGCGCATGAACATCTGCCAGCCCGAGGCGCCGAGCACGCGCGCAGCTTCTTCCTGTTCCTGGCCCTGCGCCTGCATCAGCGGGATCAGCTCGCGCGCCACGAACGGGAAGGTCACGAAGATGGTCGCCAGCACGATGCCCGGCAGCGCGAAGATCACCTTCAGGTCATGGTCGCGCAGCCATTCGCCGAACCAGCCTTGCAGGCCGAAGATCAGCACGTAGATCAGGCCCACGATCACCGGCGAAACCGAGAACGGCAGGTCGATCAGCGTCAGCAGCACGTTCTTGCCACGGAAATCGAACTTGGCGATGCACCAGGCCGCCGCCACGCCGAACACGAGGTTGAGCGGCACCGAGATGCCGGCGGCGATCAGCGTGAGCCAGATGGCCGAGGCAGCATCCGGGTCGGTGATGGCCGCGAAGTAGACACCTGCGCCCTTCTTGAACGCTTCGACGAAAACAGCGATCAGCGGCACGAAGAGGAACAGCGCCAGGAACACCAGCGCCACGCCGATCAGCGTGCGGCGCACCCAGGCCGGCTCGGCAGTGGCGGCCAGCGCGGTGCGGGCGGGCACGGCGGCGTGGGCCGGTGGCGCGGCGGCCGGAGGAATGGCGGCCTGTCTGGGGGTGGCGGTGAGGTCGGCGGCGGTCATGGGAGGGGAAGACATCGAAGGCTGACGAGAGTCGGTCAACGCGGGTCGATCAGCGGCCCTGGCGCTTGCGCGTCCAGGCTTGCAGCGTGTTGATGGCCAGCAGCATCAGGAACGAGGCCACGAGCATCACCACCGCAATCGCGGTGGCGCCGGTGTAGTCGTACTGTTCGAGCTTGGTGATGATCAGGAGCGGCGTGATCTCGGACACCATCGGCATGTTGCCGGCGATGAAGATCACCGAGCCGTATTCGCCCAGCGCGCGGGCAAAGGCGAGCGCAAAGCCGGTCATCAGCGCCGGCGTGAGGATGGGGAAGATCACGCGGGTGAAGGTTTGCCAGCGCGTGGCGCCCAGCGTGGCGGCGGCTTCTTCCAGTTCCTTCTGCACGTCTTCCAGCACCGGCTGCAAGGTGCGCACCACGAACGGCAGGCCGATGAAGGTGAGCGCCACGAACACGCCCAGCGGCGTGTACGAGACCTTGATGCCGACCATCGCCAGGTACTGCCCGATCCAGCCGTTGGCCGCGTACAGCGCGGTCAGCGCAATGCCGGCCACGGCCGTCGGCAAGGCGAAGGGCAGATCGACCAGCGCATCGATCACCCGCTTGCCGAAGAACTCATAGCGCACCAGCACCCAGGCCACGATCAGCCCGAAGAAGGCGTTGAGCACCGCCGCGCCGAACGAGGCGCCGAAGGTCAGCTTGTACGAGGCGATCACGCGCGGCGAAGTCACCGCGTCCCAGAACGCCGGCCAGGTCATCGTGAAGGTCTTGAGGAACGCCGCCGAGAGCGGGATCAGCACGATGAAGCTGAGGTACAGCAGCGTGAAACCGAGCGCCAGATCGAAACCGGGCAAAACGCTGTGTCGCTTCAGCAGGGTGCGGGAGAAAAGCATGCGGGGCGATTCGAAGCGGGGTGGATGAAGCCGTAAGGGGAGGGCGGACGAGGACCGCGGATGTTAGGCAGCTTTTGTTGCACTGCAAACGTATCGAAGCGAGATTCGTTATTTGAAAAACGAGTAAGCAACGGGACGCGAGTGTGGCAGTTTGGTGAGCCGGCGTTGCCGTAAGGCCAAGTCCCGCACTGCCATAATCGCGCCCTTTCCGACCCGCCCCAAAGGATTGATCCGTGTTCAAAAACGCGACCGTGTATCGCATCGGGCCCGCCTGGGCCACTTCGATGGAAGAGGTCGAGGAGCGGCTGGGCAAGACCCGCTTCGTGCCGTGTGGCGCCACGCAGCCTGAGTCGGTCGGTTGGGTCGAGCCGCGTGGCACGGCCCACGGGCCGCTGGTGGAAGTGATCGGCGGGCAGTGGATGCTCAAGCTGATGGTCGAATCGAAAGTCTTGCCCGGGGCGGTCGTCAAGCGCAAGACCGATGCGCTGGTGAAGAAGATCGAGCAAGAAACCGGCCGCAAACCCGGCAAGAAGCAAACCAAGGAAATCAAGGAAGCGGCCGTGCTGGAGCTGCTGCCAATGGCCTTCACCAAACAATCGGCGGTCATCGTCTGGATCGATCCGAAGCACCGCTTGCTGCTGGTGGACGCCGGCAGCCAGGGCAAGGCCGACGGGGTGGTGACGCATCTGGTGAAGGCGCTCGATGGTTTTGCCGTCTCGCTGGTGCAGACCGAAACTGCTGCAGCCACCGCGATGGCCGGTTGGCTCACCAGCCACGAGCCGCCGGCGGGTTTCAGCGTCGACCGCGAGTGCGAGCTGAAGTCTTCCGACGAGATGAAATCGGTGGTCCGTTACTCGCGCCACACGCTGGACACCGACGAGGTGCGCGACCACATCATCGGCGGCAAGGTGCCGACCAAGCTCGCGATGACCTGGGAGGGCCGTGTGTCCTTCATGCTGACCGACACCATGCAGATCAAGAAGATCGCCTTCCTCGACGTGGTGTTCGAGGCCACATCGAAGCAGTCGAACAAGGAAGATGGTTTCGATGCCGACACGGCGATTGCGACCGGCGAGATGAGCAAGCTGATTCCCGATCTGCTCGATGCGCTGGGCGGTGAGTTGGCGGGTATTGGCGCGGCTAGCGATTCGCCGGTGCTCCCGGGTGCTGCCGCGACGGGTTCGTCGAAGAAACCGGCTGTACTGGCACCCGCGTTGGCCACGGGCGACGCCACCGCCGACGAGGCACCGTTTTGATCGCCTTGCCAAGCATGGCGGCAGCGCTCCGCGCCTGAAACACCCATGAGTGAACCCGCCGCCACGTCTGCGTCAGCCGCACCAGCCCCGCTGCTGGTGATCTGCCTGTGCGCGGCCTGGTGCGGCGTCTGCCGTGAATATCAGCCGCGCTTCGAGCAGGTGGCCGCCGCCATGCCTCACGTGCGCTTCGCGTGGATCGATGTGGAAGACGAGGCCGATCTGCTGGACCCGATCGAGGTCGAGAACTTTCCGACCTTGTTGATCGCGCGGGGCGGCGAGGCGCGGTTTTTCGGTGCCGTCACGCCTCAGATCGAAACCCTGGAGCGGCTGGTGCGCGCGCATGCCGACGACGATGCTGGCGCGGCGCTGGCCGACCCGGAATTGCGCGCCTTGTTGCAGCGGCTACCGCAAGCGAAAACCTGAACCCGCTCGCCGGGTCAAAGCCCGCCGAACCAGCTTTCGCGCACCGCGTCCGGGTGCGCCCGGCTCACGATCAGCCCGGCTTGCAGGTACAACGCATTCAGCAGCCGCGAGGCGCGTTCGCGGTTCAGCCCGGGCCAGCCGGCGATGTCGGTGAGGTTGGCCGACTGGCGCCGCAGCCGCATGATGGTCGCCCTGAGCACGCCGGTCGCCGGCAGCGCGGCGATGTCGAGTGCGGGCGAGACGCGGTAGACGGCCGGGCCGACGATCTCCGGCAACAGTTCGCGCCGCGCACCGCGGATGGCCAACTCCCAGAGCAGCGGTGAGAGCGGATAGTGCGCAGCCGGGTCGCCCACGAGCGACGCGTCAGCCGATTCGCCCGGTGGCTGCAGCACGGCCGGCTCGATGTGCATGACCTCGAGCTGCGGCAGTTGCTTGCCGATCAGCTCGCCGATGTCCATCGGGCAATGCACCAGATGTTCCTGCGGAAAAACGGTGAGCGGCACCACATGGGCGCCGCATTGCAGGTGGATGGTCACGCGCTTGGCGTGGCGCACGCAGGCGGCCATCACATCGACGACGCCAGTGCCGCCATCTTCCATCTCGAAGCGGTAGAGGTCGGCGCGGAGCGATGGACTCAGCTCGGAAATGCGCGCGCTGGCGAGACTCGCCTGGTCGAGCTTGGCATCCATTTCGTCCAGGTAGCGCCGGTAGGCGCTCGCCCGCATCAGCTCGGGTTCGCCGAACGGAATGGTGGAGTCGAACAATTCGCCGTGCATTTCACTGTCGTTTTCGTCTGTAACTGAAGCTTACCAGCAGGATTCACGCCATCTTGTAGGCGAATGCCAGTCTCGTTCAGTCAGAGGGCGCCTGTTACAGGGATTCGCGCGCACGCGCCAATGCGCTCCAGAAACGCGCGTCCTGCGCGGTGGCGAAGTTGATGCGCATCAGCGAGGTTGGCCGCGGGCTGGCGTGGAAAAGCGCACCAGGCGCGAGCAGCCAGTCGTCGACCATCAGTTGCGCCAGGCGTTCGGTGTCCACGCCCACATCGACCCAGCCGAAAAGGCCGTTCGGCGGCGCCGCGAAGGTGCAGCCGTGCGCTTCGGCGAGCTTGACGGTGCGCGCCCTGGCCGCCGCCAGCCGCAATTGAATTCGCTGCGTGTGGCGGCGCAGCAACCCCTGTTCCAGGCAATGCGCGAGCGCCTGCTCGGTGAGGCCGGGCGTGGTGAGCGTGCTGAGCAGCTTGGTGTCGACCAGCCGATCGACCAGCGCTGGCGGCGCCGCCAGAAAACCCACGCGCCAGTTCGGCACCAGGATCTTCGAGAAACCCGAGATGTAGATCGTGCGCTCCAGCGCATCGAGCGCGGCCAGTCGCGGCAGGTGCGCCGGCGCGAGGTGCGCATAGGTGTCGTCCTCGACGATGTGCAGGTTGTTGGCCTGCGCCAGCTTCAGCACGCGGTGCGCCGATTGCAACGACAGCGACGCGCCTGTCGGGTTGTGCAACACCGAGACGGTCACGTAAAGCCGCGGGCGCTCGTGCGGCTTTTGTGCATCGATCAGCCGTTGCATCACCGCCAGGTCGGGCCCATCGTTACCGCGCGGCACTGGCAGCACGCGCATGCCGAGTGCGGCCAGCCGTGCGTATTCGACCGACCAGCCGGGTTCATCGACCAGCACGCTGTCGCCGGCACGCAGCAGGGTGCGCGTGACCACATCGAGCGCATGCGTGGCGCCGATGGTGGTGACGATCTGGTCCGGCGAGGCGACGATGCCGTGGTCGGCCAGCTTGGTGGCGAGCGCACGGCGCAGGCGCAACTCGCCGGCCGGCTCGCCATAGGTGAGCGACATGGCGCCGAGCTGCAG
>JAMFRW010000188.1 GCA_026224975.1 Rhodoferax sp.
CCAGCGCGGGTTCACGGAGCGCAACCCAGCACCGGTCTGATCCGGTCCTTCACCCCGAACGAAAACCACCATCGACATCGATGCAGGTGCCGTGCACCATCGCGGCATCTGCGCTCAAGAGGAAGGCGATCACCGAGGCCACTTCTTCGGGCTGCACGAAGCGGCGCAAGGGGATGCGATCGAGCATCGGCGTGGAGCGGGCCGGGTCGCTCCAGACCTTGGTGGCCATGGGTGTCAGCGTCACGACGGGGTTGACGCTGTTGACGCGGATGCCCGATGGCCCGAGTTCGCGCGCCATCACGCGCGTCATCGCATCGAGCCCGGCCTTCGAGGCGCAATAGGCGGTGTGCAACGGCGTGCCCACGGTGGCCGCCACGCTGGAGACGTTGACGATCGCGCCCGGCGCACCACGCGCGAGCAGATCTCGCACGACCTCTTGTGCGACCAGCATCGGCGCCCGGGTGTTGACGGCGATCACGCGGTCGAAGTCTTCGACGGTCGTGTCGACGAAGGACGCGAGCGAGACGATGCCGGCGCAGTTGACGAGGCCGTCGAGTGGCAGCGCGGCGCGCATGGCGGCGCGTGTGGCTTCGACGTCGGCCAGGTCGACGGCGACGGTCTCGCAGCCGGTCTCGGCCTTCAACGAGGCGAGGTCGGTCGGGTCGCGGCTGAGTGCCACGACGACCGCGCCGCGCTCGACCAGCAGTTTGACGGTGGCGCGACCGATGCCCTTGCCGGCACCGGTGACGAGGATGCGTTGGCCATGCATGAACTCGCTCCTTGAAATGTCGCGCGTCGTGGATGGTGCTTTGTCGGGCGTGCCTTACAGGGCGTGGCCCTTGGCATCGAACAGGTAGGCGTTCTTCGGCGATGCGGCCAGCATCATCATCTCGCCGCGGGTCGTGGCATGCCGGCCGGGCGCTTGCGCGGTGACGGCCACGCCGTCGGCCGTCTGCGCGTAGAACTGCGAGGTGCCGCCCAGGTTTTCGACATAGTCGGAGCGCACGGTGAGCGTCAGCGGCGATTCGCCGCCGAGTTCCAGGTGCTCCGGCCGCAGGCCCATCGTCACCTCGTCGCCGACACGCACGCCGCCGTTGTCACGCACCGGCAGTTCGATCTGGCCAGAGCGCAGCGCACTGTTGCCGACAATGATCTGACGGCCGTTGACGGCCGAGACCTTCATCGGCAGGAAGTTCATCTTCGGCGAGCCGATGAAGCCCGCCACGAAGGTGTTGACGGGGTGGTCGTACAGCTCGGACGGGCTGCCGATCTGCTCGACCTTGCCGGCTCGCAGCACGACGATGCGGTCGGCCAGCGTCATCGCCTCGATCTGGTCGTGCGTCACGTAGACCATGGTCACGCCGAGTTCCTGGTGCAGCTTGGCGATCTCCACCCGCATCTCGCCACGCAGTTCGGCATCGAGGTTGGAGAGCGGCTCGTCGAAGAGAAAGAGCTTGGGCTTGCGCACGATGGCGCGGCCGATGGCCACGCGCTGCCGCTGGCCGCCGGAGAGTTCCTTGGGCCGGCGCTCCAGCAAATGGTCGAGCTTCAGGATGGCGGCCGCGTCGCTCACGCGGCGGTAGATCTCGTCGGGCGGCGTCTTGATCATCTTCAGGCCGAACGACATGTTCTGCCGCACGTTCATGTGCGGGTAGAGCGCATACGACTGGAACACCATCGAGACGCCGCGCGCGGCGGGCTGCACCTCGGTCACGTCCACACCGTCGATGTGCACGCTGCCGGCTGTCACTTCGTCGAGCCCCGCCACCAGCCGCATCAGCGTGGACTTGCCGCAGCCCGAAGGGCCGACGAAGACCACGAACTCGCCTTCTCGCGCCGCCAGGCTCACACCGTCGATCACGGTCGCTTCGCCGAACTTCTTCACCACATGGTCTAGCTTCAAAAATTCCATGGCTGTCTCCGTTATCTTGTTCTTACTTCGACGCGCCCATCGTCAGGCCCGCCACCATGTGCTTCGAGACGAACAGCGCGAAGATCGTCACCGGCAGCACGATCACCGTGCCCGTCGCCATGATCTTTCCCCACGGCAACTCGTAGCCCGACATGTAGCTCGTGGCGATCACCGGCGCGGTCTGCACATCACTGCGCGTGAGCACGAGTGCGTAGAGCAACTCGTTCCAAGAGAAGATGAAGCTGAAGATCGCCGAGACCGCAATGCCCGGCAGCGCCAGCGGCAGGTAGATGCGCCAGAAGATGTCCCACTGGTTGGCGTTGTCCAGCCGGGCGGCCTGTTCCAGGTCGGGCGGGATGGAGCGGAACTGGTCGGTGCAGATCCACACCACGATGGGCAGGCAAAAGCTCAGGTAGATCAGGATCAGCACGAGGTGCGTGTCCAGCATGCCGGCGCTTTGCGCGAGCAGGTAGACGGGCAGGGCGAGCACGATGGGGCTGGTCATGCGGTTGGAGATGAACCAGAACCACAAGTCCTTCTTGCCGCGAAACTGGAAGCGCGCCAGCGAGTACGCGGCCGGTGTGCCGAGAATCACCGCGAGCGAGGTGGTGCAGCCGGCCACGATGATGGAGTTGAGGATGGCGCCGAAGACCTTGTCGTCCTGCCAGATCTCGGCGTAGTGCGCGAGTGTGGGCACGAAGGCCCAGACGGGCGGCGAGGCCAGCAGGTCGGTCTGGTCCTTCAGGCTGCTCGACACCATCCAGTAGAAGGGAAAGAGCGTGAAGGCGAGCAGCGCCGCCAGGCCGATCACATGGGCGCCCTTGCCGAGCAGGCGAGCGTTCGTGGCAGCCTTCATTGGTCGATCTCCTTGTAGAACAGTTTGATGAAGATGCGGCTGAGCACGATGGTGACCACCAGCAGCAGGATGGCCTGCGCCGAGGCGGTGCCCATGTCGAAGATGCGAAAGCCCACCCGCTGGATGTAGATCGAGACCAGTTCGGTGGCCGCGCCCGGGCCGCCGCGCGTCATGGTGAAGACCATGTCGAAGAGCTTGAGGATGTCGGCCGAACGCAGGATCAGCACCGCCGTGAAACCGGGCAGCAGGTAGGGCAACTGCACATGGCGCAGCAGCGCGAAGTGCGACGAGGTTTCGAGCCGCGCGGCTTCTTCCACCTCGCCCGGCACCATGGAGAGGCCGGCCAGGAAGATCAGCGCGCAGAACGGCGTCCACTGCCAGATGTCCATGATCGCGATGGCCGCGAAGGCGCCGGTCTGGCTGCCCAGCCAGTCGAGCGGCTGCAGGCCGATCCACGAAGCGAACTGGTTGGCCACGCCGAAATCGCGGTTGAAGATCAGCCGGCCGATGAGCCCGACGACCGCATAGGTGGTGGCCAGCGGCACGACGAGAGAGACGCGAACGGCCGCGCGCATGAAGCCCCAGCCGGGCCGGTGCAGCATCAGTGCGATCACCATGCCGAGCGCAATCTCGACCGGCATCACCGTCAGGTAGAAGCTGGCGGTGCGGCCCAGCGTCTCCCAGAAGGTGGCGTCGGAGAGCACGGCCTTGTAGTTGTCCAGGCCGACGAAGGGAAAGCCGTCCCGCGCCCGCGTGAGGTTGTATTGCCGCAGCGAGGTGAGGAAGGCGAAGATCGTCGGGTAGATGCCGATCGCGAACAGCGTCAGCACGGCGGGTGCCAGGAACCACAGCGGGGTCCAGCGGTTGTGCGCCAGCCGCGAGGGGCGGCGCACGGGGGTGGCGGCAGTCATGGGGTGTGGCTCCTGGCGACGCGTCTTATTGCAGTTTCATCACTGCAGTTTCTTCTTCTTCCCGTCGTAATAGCCTTCCTTCTTCAGCGTGGCTTCCATGCGCGAGCTGATGTCTTTCGAGCCCTGCTCGATCGACACTTCACCCAGCATCATCTTGCTGCCGAACTCGGCCACGTTCTCGGTGATCGACGACCAGGCCGGGAAGCGCGGGCGGTACTCGGGCACTCCCGCCTGCCACGATTCGACCATGGGGTTCACGTACTTGAACTTGGCTTGCACCGCAGGGTCCTTGTAGACCGCCATGCGACCCGACACGCCACCGGCTTCCACATACGGCCTGGCGATGGCTTCCGACGTGGCCCACTCGATGAACATCCACGAGGCCTTCTGCTGTGCCGGCGTGGCTTGCGATGCCACCGCCAACGAGAAGCCGCCGAGAGCAGGCAAGCGGCCGGCAGGGCCCTTGGGCTCGGGGGCCACGCCCAGGCAATCACCGAGCTTGGAAGTCTTCGGGTCGGTCAGCGTGCCGTAGAAGGCCGACCACTCGGTGATCATCGCGACCTGGCCCTGAGCGAGGCCGTTGACCGCCTCGGCGTGATCCCAGGAGACGATACCCGGCGGCATGTATTTCATCAGGTCCTGGCGGAATTGCAGGC
>JAMFRW010000189.1 GCA_026224975.1 Rhodoferax sp.
CGCTGCAAGACCGCAGCGCCTTCATCCAGCTCGACAGCCGCGCCTACCGCTTCGACATCGTGCTGCGTGGCCAGCGCGCCACGCTCTTCGAGAACACCGTGCAGGGAGCCCAGTCATGAGCCACGCGATGAATCAACAGCAACTCAAACCCCTGCTTCGCGAAACCGCCTCGCAAACCGCCGGCCCCTACGTCCATATCGGCCTGGCGCCGCAAGCCGCCGGCTTCGACATCTTCGAGAACAACTTCGGCAGCGTGCTCACCACCGAGCAGACCAAGGGCGAACGCATCCGCATCGAAGGCCGGGTGTTCGACGGCATCGGCACCGTGCTGAAGGACGTGCTTATCGAGAGCTGGCAGGCCAACGCCGAGGGCAAGTACGCGCACCCGGCCGACCACCAGCCGGGCAAGGAAATCGACCCGTCGTTCCGCGGCTGGGGCCGCAGCTGCACCGACTTCGAGACCGGCGTCTACACCTTCGACACCATCAAGCCCGGCAGCGTCAACGGCCGCGCCTCGGGCAAGGGCAGCCGCTTCATGGCGCCGCACATCAACCTGTGGATCGTCGCCCGCGGCATTAACCTCGGGCTGAACACGCGGCTCTATTTCAGCGACGAAGCCGAGGCCAACGCCAAGGACGCCGTGCTCAACGTCATCGAATGGGAAGCCCGCCGCGCCACGCTCATCGCCAAGCGCGAGCAGAGCGGCGGCAAGGTGGTCTACCGCTTCGACATCCGCTTGCAAGGCGAAGGCGAGACGGTGTTCTTCGACATCTGATCGAGGCAGGGCGCGCGGCTGGCGGCATCGAAAAAGGGGCCCGCAGGCCCCTTTCGAATCACAGAACCACTCGCTGCCTCAAGGGCAAGGCGCGGAGTTGGCCAGCACGGCCGGGCGCAAGGCCTTGGTGGTGGCGCTGTCGTCCGGCCCGAGCGTGTTCTGCGTGAAGGTGCAGCCGAAGCTGGCAGCCGCCACGGTGGCAGGCGTCACCACGTCGTCGCCAGCCGGCTTGGCACCGCCCGCTTCCCACTTGATCATGTCGTCGAACGCGGTCACTTGCTCGGCCGTCGTGAAGTCGCAATGGCTCACGCCGCGGATCGCGCGCTGCACCAGGAAAGCCGAGTTGCCCTTGGCGGCCACGCGCTTCTGGTAGACCTGCTCCATGCTGAACGGCACGAACAGATCGCCCAGCGTGTGGATCGAGACCACCGGGATCTTGAACTCGCCGTTGGCCTTGGGAATCCAGCGCAAGCCATCGGTGCGCAGGCGGTTGGCGTCGGCGGCTGCCGTGAGCTTGATGGCCGCCGTGTTCAGCGCTGTCGAACCGGTGGCGTCACCATCGATGGTGTAGGTGAAGCCGGTGGTGTCGAGCACGTTCTTGTTCAGGATGCCCGTCACCGTGCCGTCGGAGCCGAAGGTGCCATAGGCCGACGGGAAGCTGCCGCCGAACGCCAGCCCCAGGTTGAACATCGGGCGCGGACCGCCGGTGATGTTCTGCAGCACCGACACGTACTTCTGGCCGGCGGCTGTGGGCACCGACGGGAAGGTCGTGAACAGCGCGTTGGTGACCAGCGTGCTGATGTCGGCGAACTTGTCGCTCGGGTAGGCGGGCAGGCCGGCGAGCGCCTGCGCCGTCACCTGCATGGCGGCGAACTGGTTGAAGAGTTCGACATCGCCCACCACGCCGCACATCGGCACCGCGCCGGCGTACTTGACCTTGTGGATCGCCGTGGCCGCGGCTTCGTCTTCGATCGCGGCGGCGGTGATGTGGCCGCCCATCGAGTGGCCGGTGATGAAGATCTTGGTGGGCGCCGTGAGTGGACGCGAGTTCGCGGTCGCGATCTTCGTGAACTCGAGTGCCAGCGCGTTGGTGTCTTCGACACCGGCCCGCACGTCGTAGTAGTTCTTGCTGTAGCTCGAGGCCGCCCATGCATAGCCGTTCTGGATCAGGTAGCGGCGGATCGAGGGCGGGCCCACATTCAGCGCGGCGCCGGTGCCGGCATAGCCGTGGGCGTACATGACGAGCTTGCCGTTCCAGTTGAGCGGCACCTCGACCTGATAGGCCGCGCCGCCCAGCACGCCGGCCCAGCGGCTGGTGGTGCTCACATCGACCACATCGCCCGTGGCCGCAGCCATGGCAGTGAAGGTGGTCGCCGTGGGGTTGGCGGGGGTGAACGTGCGGGTGTCTTGCGCACGGGTTTCTTCGGGAACGACGGGCGCGGTGCCGCCGTCATCGCCGCCGCAGGCGCTCAAGAAAGAAGTGGCGGCTACCGCAAGGGCGCTCAGGCGCCAGAGTGAATGAACGTTCATCGGATGTCTCCTGTGGGTGAGCGCTCTGATGGCGCTGGGTCGGTCAAGCGAGCGCGAGAATAGCCCGCGCGTTCACCGACCTGTGAGGGGAACTAACCCTTCCACCCTGTCACTTGGGGGACATCCTGATCGCCACTCACGGCAGCCGGACCACACCCGCCGGCAGTACGCCGCCGCGTTCCAGCCGGTCTTCCAGCTCGCCGATGTGCGCCGCCACGGTGTTCACCGCCTGCTCTTGCGAGAGCTTGGCTTCCTGCTGAAGCCGGTCGAACCGCGCCATCAGCTCGCCGCGCAGCTCGGTGAAGCGCGAGGCCTCGGCCTTGTCGGCGAGATCACGCTGCGCCTGCAGCTCCTTGGTTTGCCGACGCGCATCCATCAGCGCCGCGGCCTGCAGCGCGATCACCCATACGGTGAAGAGCACGCACAGGAACGCGACCAGCACCAGCATGATCACGCCCAGCGGCGCCTGAACCTCGGTCACGCCGAGCGAGATGGCCGTCGGCGCGATGAACACCGGCCAGTTGACCGCCGCGAACAGGCCGATCAGCGCCAAGACCACCAAGAAAGCAATTGCACGTCCCATGAGGAATCTCCTTTGGGGCGAGGTTAGCCGCTCTGGCCTACACCCTGTGCGGGCGGGGTTGCCTCAGGATCAGAAGTCGAGTGCGGCCGTCAAATCGCCCATCGGCGCGCTGCCATTGCGCAACAGGCCTTCGTCGCGCAACGTGATGCCGGGCAGCGCGGCCAGCGACCAGCGGTGGGTGATGAAGCGCAGGATCGAGGCCGTGTCGTACTGCGTGCTGTCCACGAAGCCCTTCTTCGCATACGGCGAGACGATGAGCGCCGGAATGCGCGTGCCCGGCCCCCAGCGGTCACCCTTCGGCACGGGCGCATGGTCGTAGAAACCGCCGTTTTCGTCGTAGGTGACGACGATCAGCATGTGCTGCCATTGCGGGCTTTGCCGCAGCTTCTCGATCACGCCGGCGATGTGCGCATCACCTTCGGCCACGCTCGCGTAACCGGCGTGCTGGTTCAGGTTGCCCTGGGGTTTGTAGAAGGCGACCGGGGGTAGCGTTCCGGCAGCTGCATCGGCGAGAAAACTGCCGTCGAAATCCTTCAGGTGCGCGGCGCGGGCTGCTGCGCGCGTGGCCGGGTCGAACGCGGCGTAGTAGTTGAAGGGCTGGTGGTGCGGCTGGAACTGCACCTTGCCGCGGTAGATGATGCCGCGGGCTTCGGGCGTGTCGGCACTCGCGGCCGTCCACGAGCCGGCGTACCAGGCCCAAGGCACGCGCTTGGCATCCAGTGTGTCGCCGATCGTGGCCAGCGTTTGCGGCGGCAGCGTGGTCGGCTTGGCGGGGTCGGCGTAACGTGTATCGGCACCGGCCACCGGCGCGTTGCCGCTCGGCTGGAACGGCGGCTGCATGGTGTTGATGGTGTAGTAGGCGCCGCTCGCGTCTTTGGCCGTCAACGCGCCATCGACCTTGTAGCGCGGCGCGCCGGCCAGCACCGTGGCGGGCATGTTGGCCGCCGACGA
>JAMFRW010000190.1 GCA_026224975.1 Rhodoferax sp.
ATGCGGTGCGCGGGGCGGTGTTGGAGGCTTGGGCTTGATCGGCCCAACGCCTACAACGACCCCCGCAACTCCATCGCCGCCTCCGCCATCGTCGCCAGCAACTCCCGCCGGGCGGCGGCGCGTTGCAGGCGGGCGGGGGTGGCGACGACGTTGAGGGCGGCGACTGTGTGGCCGTGCATGTTGCGCAGGGGCACGGCCATGGCCATCACGCCGGCTTCGTGTTCTTCGCTGGCGACGCAGTAGTCATCGCGGCGCACGGCATCGAGCAGGGCGCGGAATTGCGCCGGGTCGGTGGTGGTGCGTGGGGTGAGGCGGGGCAGGCGTTGCGCCGCTAGCCAGTGGTCCAGCGCGGCGGGTTCCATGGCCGCCAACAGCACGCGGCCGGTGGACGTGGCATGCGCAGGGAGGCGGGCGCCCAGGTGCAGGCCGTAGGCGCGCAGGGGCGGGCGGGTGTCACCGGTTGCCGATGCTGAACTGAGTGCATCGACAAACCCGCTGCGGGCGACGATCACGACTTCGCGCTCGTCTAGCACCACGGCCGAGAACCATTCGCGCGTTTGCACCGCCAGCCGGTTGAGTGTGGGCTGCAGCAGCCGCGGCAGGCGAGCGGAGGCGAGGTAGCTGCCCGAGAGGCGCAGCACGCGCGGTGAAAGCCAGTAGTGGCTGCCGTCGGTTTCCAGATAACCGAGGTGGGTGAGCGTGAGCAACTGGCGTCGCGCTGCCGCGCGGCTCAGGCCGGCGCGGCTGGCGGCGAGGGTGATGTTGAGGCGCTGGCGTTCGGTGTCGAAACTTTCCAGCACGGCCAGGCCTTTGGCCAGGCCTTCGATCATGTCGGCCTTGGCGATGGGGAAGGGCGAAGCAGAGTCAAGCCGCGTCATCGTCACACCTTGTCGGCCACGTGTTGCAGGCGCTGCGCGTTCGCGTCGGCGATCTGCCGAAACGATTCGCCGATGCGCGCATCGGCCGCGGCACGTTGCCAGAAGAGCAGCGCCGCATCGAACGCCACCTGCCACACCGGGCGCTGCGGCGGCAAGGGCAGCGGTGGCTCGAAGCGGCGCGCCGGTACTTCGCCACCGGGGAGCGGCGCGTAGAGCATCGGCAGCATGTCGTAGGCGGGCGCGAGCGTCAGTTGAGTGTGAGCGTGTCTATGGGCACCGAAGCTGAGGTTGCCGGTGTGCATGTCGGTGTTGGCGATGAGGCGGCCGAACCACCACAGGTGCTGGATGCGCAGATCATCGTCCTTCGAGAGCAGGCCCGCCGCGAGCAGACGCGTGGCGATGCGCGTCCAGTCGGTGGTGCCGCTGCCGATCAAGGCGGGATCGAGCGTGGCCAGGCTGCTCAGGCGGCTGCGGCCGAAGAAGCCGTGCCGGTCGAAGCGCTCCACCTCCAAAAAGGTGCGTCCGGCGTGCAAGACGATGCGGCTGCACGCGGCCGAGGCGCCGGGCATCGTCGCCAGGCATTCGAGCGCGAGGTGCTCGCACACCAACAGGTCGGACCAGCGCCGCACCGCGGCCGAGTCGTCGGCACCTGAGAACTTGACGAGCACACGCGGCGTGGCGCTGCCGGCCCGCTCGCGCAGCGCCGGAAACTTGGGGAATTCGCCGGCCGCGCTTGAGCCTGCCACGCCGGCCGCCAAGGCCTGCTCGGCGCGCGCCGCATACGCCCGGCCGAGGGCGCGCGGCTTGACCGGTTCGGGCGGCGCGAGCTTGTGGGCCATCCATTGT
Source organism: Rhodoferax sp. (assembly GCA_026224975.1). GTDB lineage: Bacteria > Pseudomonadota > Gammaproteobacteria > Burkholderiales > Burkholderiaceae_C > LMDS01. The sequence continues at coordinate 1,725 of JAMFRW010000190.1, forward strand.
TCGTAGGCCGGGTTGCCCAGGATCAGGTTGCCGCTGGTATCGGAGCCGGCACGAACGAGCACATGCAGGATGTCTTCGTCGCTCCAGTCGCGAGGGTCGGGGGGCACTTCAAGCGCTCGGTGTTGTGCGCGCGCAAACTGCCGGCCCATGAAACCCTGCGGCCGCATGTCGTAGAGCGGGTAGGGCAGGCCGCCCCACCAGCCATCGCGCGATTCATCGGGCACCGGCCAGCCGGCCGCGGCGATGTCGATGCAACTGCCCTGCGGGTAGGTGCGCGCGAGCTGGCCGGTGTGCTGGGCGCGGCCTTCGGCGTCGACTTCATACAGCGGCAATTCCGAGAGGTCGCCGCGCAGCGGCCTGCGCAGCGCGTAGCGGGTGCGGCGCGCCTTGCCTGTCGCGACGACGCGCTCGGGGATCTCCTGCAGCATGCGGTGCAGTGTGGCCACGCCCACGCCCAACTGCGCCGCCAGGTCGGGCGCGCTCACAGCGGCCGCCCGCCGCAGCACGGCCACGAGCTGGTCACGGGGCACGGGGTTCCTGGTGCGCATGGCGGATTATGAGAGGATTCCTGGGAAGATTCCAGGAACAGTTTTCAGAGGTAGACAGGCCGAATTTTCGGGGTTTTATGAGAGGTTTCGAAAACACTTTTTCGATCCGCTCTTGCCGGCACTTCCGTTCGCTGGAAGGCCCCTGCAGAGTGCCCGCGCCGCCCTCTCCCGGCACGGCCCTTGCTACCCCACGCTGACCGACAAAGCGCGCAGCCAAGCCGCCTTCCTCGAACCCCTTAGCCACGTGGAGACCCGTGATGCAACACCGCTCATTCCTCAAAGCCGCCGCCGTGACCACCGTAACCCTCGCGCTGGCCGCCGCCTTCGCGCCGGCCTTCGCCCAGACCGCACTCGACGACGTGATGGCCAAGAAGCTCATCGTGATCGCGATCCCGACCGACTCGGCACCCTACGGTTTCGTCGGCACCGACCTGAAGCCGCAAGGCCTGGATGTGGACACCGCCGAGCTGATCGCCGCCAAGCTCGGTGTGAAGGTCGAGCTCGTCCCGGTGACCAGCGCCAACCG
>JAMFRW010000191.1 GCA_026224975.1 Rhodoferax sp.
AGCGGCAAGGTGCCCAGAATGAAGGCGAGCGAGGTCATGATGATGGGCCGGAAGCGCAGGTGCGCCGCTTCGAGTGCCGCCGCCATCGGGCTCTTGCCTTCGGCCTGCAGATCCTTCGCGAACTCGATGATCAGAATCGCGTTCTTCGCCGAGAGGCCGATGATGGTGATCAGCCCGACCTGGAAGTAAACGTCGTTCGCCAAGCCGCGGAACATGGTGCCCAGCACCACGCCCAGCACGCCGAGCGGCACCACCAGAATCACCGCCAGCGGGATCGACCAGCTCTCGTACAAGGCCGCGAGGCACAAGAAGACAGCGAGGATCGCGAAACCGTACAGCAGGTAGGCCTGCGAGCCGGCGAGGCGCTCTTCACGCGACTGGCCCGTCCATTCGAACGCGAAGCCTGCGGGCAATTTCGACGCGAGCTTTTCCATCTCGATCATCGCCTGGCCGGTGGATTGGCCGGGCGCGGCATCACCGGCGATCCGCATCGTCGGGTAGCCGTTGTAGCGCACCGTCTGCACCGGACCGTTGACCCAGCGCGTGGTCGCGAAGGCCGAAAGCGGCACCGCCTGGCCCTTGCTGTTGAGCGCGTTGATGGCGAGCAAATCGTCAGGCTGCATGCGCTGCGGCGCATCGGCCTGCACGACCACGCGCTGCAGGCGGCCGGCGTTCGGAAAGTCGTTGACGTACGACGAGCCGAGCGAGGTCGAGAGCGCTGCGTTGATCGCATCGAAGGTCACGCCCAAGGCGTTGGCCTTGTCGCGGTCGATGTCCATCTGCAACTGCGGTGCGTCTTCCAGTCCATCGGGGCGAACGCCCGCGAGGATCTTGCTCTGGCCGGCCATGCCGAGCAGCTGGTTGCGGGCTGCGAGCAGCGCCGCATGGCCGTTGCCACCGCGGTCTTGCAGGCGGAAGGTGAAGCCGGTGGCGTTGCCCAGCTCGGGAATCGGCGGCGGGCTGAGCGCGAAGATGAACGCATCACGCACGCCCATCAGCGCACCGAAGCCGCGGCCAGCGAGCGACTGCGCCGAATGCTCCTTGCCGTCGCGCTCCTTCCAGTCCTTCAGCGGGACGAAGGCCAGCGCCGCGTTCTGGCCGGTGCCCGAGAAGCTGAAGCCCAGCACACTGACCATGCTCTCCACTTCGGGCTGGTGCAGGAAGAAGCCTTCGGCCTGCTTCATGACGGCCAGCGTGCGCTCTTGCGTGGCGCCCGGCGGCAGTTGCACGTTGGCGATGATGTAGCCCTGGTCTTCGTTCGGCAGGAACGATGTGGGCAGGCGCACGAACAGCAAACCGACGACGACCGCGATGGCCGCGTAGACGATCATGAAGCGGCCGGCCCGCTTGAGCAGCCCGCCCACGAAGCCTTCGTAACCCTTGGCCGTCGACTTGAAGCCGCGGTTGAACCAGCCGAAGAAGCCTTTCTTCTCCAGATGCGCGCCGGCTTCGACCGGCTTGAGCAGCGTGGCGCACAAGGCCGGCGTGAGCGACAGCGCCATGAAGGCCGAGAGCGCGATGGCCGCGACCATCACCGCCGAGAACTGGCGGTAGATGTTGCCCACCGAGCCGCTGAAAAACGCGAGCGGCACGAACACCGCGATCAGCACCACGGTCACGCCGATGATGGCGCCGTAGATCTGGCTCATCGCCTTCTTGGTGGCCTCCTTGGGCGGCAGGCCCTCTTCGCTCATGATGCGTTCGACGTTCTCGACGACCACGATGGCATCGTCCACCACGATGCCGATCACCAGCACCATGCCGAACATCGTCAGCACGTTGATCGAAAAGCCGAGCGCGAGCAGCACGCCGAAGGTGCCGAGCAAGGCGACCGGCACCACGATGGTCGGGATGATGGTGTAGCGGATGTTCTGCAGGAACAGGTACATCACGAGGAACACGAGGATCACCGCTTCGACCAGGGTTTCGGCCACCTGGCTGATGGAGATCTTGACGAAGCGGGAGGCGTCGTAAGGGATCGAATACTTGATGCCGGCCGGGAAGTACTTCGAGAGTTCTTCCATGCGCACCTTGACCGCCTTGGCCGTGGCCAGCGCATTGCCGGTGGGCGACAACTGAACGCCGATGCCGGTGGAGGGCTTGCCGTTGAGGCGCGCGGAAGTGGCATAGCTCTGGCCGCCCAGTTCGATGCGCGCCACGTCTTTGAGGCGCACGGCCGAACCATCGGCATTGGCCCGCAGGATGATGTTGCCGAACTGCTCGACCGATTCGAGCTGGCCCTTGACCACCACCGTCGCGAAGATGCCCTGGCCCGGGATGTTGGGCAGGTCGCCGATGGTGCCCGAAGACACCTGCGCGTTCTGCGCCTGGATGGCGGCCGAGACATTGCTGGTCGACAGGTTGAAGCCGACAAGCTTGGCGGGGTCGATCCAGATGCGCATCGCGCGCTCGGTGCCGAAGAGCTGCGCCGTGCCCACGCCCGGCAGGCGCTGGATTTCGGGCAGCACGTTGCGCGAGGCGTAGTCACCGAGGGCGATCGGGTCGATGTTCGGGTCGTCGCTGGAGAGGATGGTGAACAGCAGGAAGTTGGACCGCGACTTGTCGACGCGCACGCCCTGCTGCGTCACCGCCAGCGGCAGGCGCGGCGTGGCGCGCGAGAGGCGGTTTTGCACATCGACCTGCGCGAGGTCGGGGTTGGTGCCGGTCTCGAAGCTGAGCGTGATCGAACCCGTGCCGTCGGCCTGGCTGACCGACTCCATGTAGAGCAGGCCGGGCGAGCCGTTCATCTCGCGCTCGATCACGCTGATCACGGTGTCTTCCAGCGTCTGCGCCGATGCGCCGGGATAGGCGGTGTTGATGATGATCGCGGGCGGCGCGACCGACGGGTACTGCGCGATCGGCAACTGCGTGGTCGCCACGCCGCCGAGCACGACGACGAAGAGCGCGATCACCCACGCGAAGATGGGCCGATCGATGAAAAACTGAGCCATGAGGTGGGTTCCTTACTTGGCCGACGCGGCCGAGGCCGGTGCGCTGGCGGCGGAGGCTGCTCCGGCCGGGGCGCCGGCTGACGCACCTGATGACGCACCTGATGACGCACCAGAGGCCACCGGCTGCCAAGGCACCGCCTTCACCGGCGCGTTCCCGCGCAATTTCTGGAAGCCGTCGACCATCACCTGCTCACCGGCCTTCAAGCCATCGAGCACGACCCACTGGCCATTGACCGAGGCGCCGATCTTGACCGGCCGCGGCGCGACCTTGCCATCCGGCGCCACGACCATGACCGTGTCACCGGTGGAGCCGCGCGTCACGGCTTGCTGCGGCACGACGATGCCGGCATCGGCCTGCGCCTGCTCCAGCTTCACGCGCACATACATGCCGGGCAGCAGAAGGCCGGTCGGGTTGGGCAGCTCGGCGCGCAGCGTGATCTGGCCCGAGGTCTGGTCGACGGTCAGATCGGAGAACAGCAGCTTGCCCGGGTGGTCGTAGACGCTGCCGTCTTCCAGGATGACGCTCACGCTGGCGCCATCGCCGCCGGAGCGCTTGAACTTGCCGCTGGCGAGTTGCTTGCGCAGGCGCAGCACATCGGTGGTCGATTGCGTGAAGTTGACGTAGATCGGGTTGATCTGCTGCACCACCGCCAACTGGGTGACATCGCCCTGCCCGACCAGCGCGCCTTCGGTGACGAGTGCACGCCCGATGCGGCCGGAGATCGGCGAGGTCACCGAGGCATAGCCCAGGTTGATCTGCGCGGTTTGCAGCGAAGCCTTGCCGCTGGCCACATCGGCTTCCGCCTGCTTTTGCGCGGCCACGGCGTTGATGTAATCCTGCTTGCTGATGGCGTTGGCTTCGAGCAGCGGCTTGAAGCGCTCGGCCTGCGCCGCTGCCTGCGTGAGGTTGGCTTGCGCGCGGGCCAGCACGGCCTGCGCCGAAGCGCTTGCCGCCTGATAAGGCGCAGAGTCGATGGTGAAGAGCGGCTGTCCGGCCTTCACATCACTGCCTTCGACGAAGAGGCGCTTCAGCACGATGCCCGCGGCGCGGGCACGCACCTGCGCCACGCGCGAGGCTTCGAGCCGGCCCGGCAGTTCGGTCGCGAGGCCGATCGATTGCGTCGATGCAGTGATCACGCCGACCTCGGCTGGCGGCGGCGCGCCACCGCCCGCTGCGGGCACCTGTTCGGTTTTTTGCCCGCAGGCTGCGAGCACGGCCACCGCCGCCGAAACCGACACCAGCGCGATACAGGCGGGACGCCAACGGCCCCAGAGATTCGAGCTGTGCACGAACGAAACCGGAACGTGCGAACCCGACGAACGAGCCGAGACCTTGATCGACGCCAACATGCGATAGCCCTCAAGAGGATGCGCCCCGAGCGGCGCCGGAGCGAGATTTTGTATGACGCCGTGTGACGGACTGCAGGCGCATGGATTGCGCCGGTCACCCGGCTTGGTAGAAACCAGTATACATTCACTCCTGAATGTAAGTCTTGCTCCATGTTTCTTTGCTCCGGCCATTTCGGCCCCACCTCTTGACCCATCATGGTCCGTCGAACCAAAGAAGAAGCCCAGGCCACGCGCAGCCACATCCTGGACACCGCCGAACTCGTGTTCGAGAAGCGTGGCGTCTCGCGCACCTCGCTGCACGAGATCGCGCAGGCGGCCGGCGTGACGCGCGGGGCGATCTACTGGCACTTCCAGGACAAGTCCGACCTGTTCAACGCCATGATGGAACGTGTCACCCTGCCGATGGAAGAAGCGGTGAAGCGTGGCGACGACCCCTCGCTGCTCGACCCGCTCGACCAGATCCGCCGCAGCTTCGCCGAGGTGCTCCAAAAGACCACCAGCGATCCGCAGGTGCAGCGCGTCTTCGAAATCGCCACGCACAAGGTCGAGTACGTCGATGAGTTGCAAGGCGTGCGTGAACGGCACCTGAGCGTGCGCAACGAATGCCTCGGCGCCGTCGAAGGCACGCTCAAGCTGGCCATGAAGCGCGGCCAGATCGGCCGCCGCATCCCGGCCCGCGCCGCCGCCATCGGCCTGCATGCGCTGATCGACGGCCTGCTGCAGAACTGGATGCTCGACCCCGGCGCCTTCGACCTGGTGCGCACCGGCCGGCAGGTGCTCAACGCCTACTTGGCTGGGCTGGCGCCGGCGGCCTGATCTGCGGCCTGCAACCCCACCCACTCACCCGCGCTGGAACTTGAACACCGCCACGCTCGCCATCAGGTTGGGCCAGTGGCGCACGATGGCGCCTTTCTGGATGCCGAACGAATCGAGGATGCGCAGGCCGTCCTTGCGGGCCAGCACCTCGAAATCGGCATGGGTGCCGACGCGGATGTTGGGCGTGTCGTACCACTGGTAAGGCAGCACGCGCGTCACCGGCATGCGCCCTGCCGCCACCTGCAGCCGGTTCGGCCAATGCGCGAAGTTGGGGAAGCTGACGATGCCGATGCGGCCGACGCGCGCCGTCTCGCGCAGCATCTTCTCGGTGTTCTTCAAATGCTGCAGCGTGTCGAGCTGGAGCACGACATCGAAGCTGCGGTCGTCGAAGAGCGCCAGGCCTTCCTCGAGGTTGAGCTGGATGACGTTGACGCCGCGCTGATGGCAGGCGAGTACGTTCTCGTCGGCGATCTCGATGC
>JAMFRW010000192.1 GCA_026224975.1 Rhodoferax sp.
ATCTTCAACAGCGCGATGTTCTCGAAGATCGCGACCGACGCGAACGGCGTGATCCAGATCTTCAACGTGGGCGCCGAGCACATGCTGGGCTACGCGGCCGAGGATGTGATGAACAAGATCACGCCGGCCGACATCTCCGATCCGCAGGAGCTGATCACGCGCGCCAAGGCGCTGAGCTTCGAACTGGGCACGCCCATCACGCCGGGCTTCGAAGCCCTGGTGTTCAAGGCCTCGCGCGGCATCGAAGACATCTACGAGCTGACCTATGTGCGCAAGGATGGCAGCCGGTTTCCGGCGGTGGTCTCGGTGACGGCCTTGCGCGATCCGCGCGACGCCATCATCGGCTACCTGCTCATCGGCACCGACAACACCGCACGCCGGCAGGCCGAAGAAGCGCGGCGCGAGATGAACGCCGAGTTGTCGCGCGCCAAGCTGCTGGCCGAGCGGGCGAACCTCGCGAAGTCGGACTTTCTCTCCAGCATGAGCCATGAGTTGCGCTCGCCGTTGAATGCGATTCTGGGCTTTGCCCAGCTCATCGATTCCGGCACGCCCGAGCCCACGCCGGCGCAGAAAGAAAGCGTCGACCAGATTCTTCAGGCGGGCTGGTACCTGCTCGAGTTGATCAACGAGATCCTGGACCTGTCACTGATCGAATCGGGCAAGTTGTCGTTGTCGCCGGAGGCCATGTCGCTCTCGGAAGTGCTGGACGATTGCCACGCGATGATCGAGCCGCAGGCGGGCAAGAGCGGCATTCGCTTGAAGTTTCCGCGCTTCGATGCGCCGTACTTCGTCAAGGGCGATCGCACGCGTGTGAAGCAGGTGCTGGTGAATTTGCTCTCCAACGCGATCAAGTACAACCGCGTCGGTGGCGTCGTGGAAGTCACCTGCAGCGCGAACGCCGGGCATCGCACGCGCGTGAGCTTTCGTGATACCGGCCAGGGCCTCTCGGCCGACAAGCTCTCGCAACTCTTCCAGCCCTTCAACCGCCTCGGCCAGGAGTCGGGCACCGAGCAGGGCACGGGCATCGGCCTGGTGGTGAGCAAGCGGCTGGTGGAGTTGATGGGCGGCGAGATCGGCGCGGAAAGCACGGTGGGCGTCGGCAGCGTGTTCTGGGTCGAGATGAACACCGCCGAAGGGCCGGAGCTGGTCGCCGACATGGGCGGCGCGGGCCCCGGCATCCGGCACGAAGTGGCCGCCGACCCTGCGGCGCACACGCTGCTCTATGTGGAGGACAACCCGGCCAATCTGATGCTGGTGGAGCGGCTTGTCGCGCGCCGGCCCGACATTCGCCTGTTGACCGCCAGAGACGGCAACCGCGGCATCGAGATCGCCCGCGCCTCGCGGCCCGATGCCATTCTGATGGACATCAACCTGCCCGGCATCAGCGGGCTCGTTGCGCTGCGGATCCTGGCCGACGACCCTGCCACCGCCGGCATCCCGGTGATCGCACTCAGCGCCAACGCGATGCTGCACGATATCGAGAAGGGCATGGAAGCCGGCTTCTTTCGCTACCTCACGAAGCCGATCAAGGTGGATGAATTGATGGCGACCATCGACATGGCCTTGAAATTCTCGACCATGAGTTCACGCGCCGCAGAAAGCGAGGTGCTCGAATGATGCTCGACCCCATCGAGATCCTGAACGCGCAGCTCCTGATCGTCGACGACCAGGACGCCAATGTGCGCCTGCTGGAGCGTCTGCTGGGCGAAGCGGGTTATCGCCACCTCACCTCCACCACCGATCCGCAGCAGGTGGCCGCGCTGCACCGCCAGCACCGCTACGACCTGATCCTGCTCGACCTGCAGATGCCCGGCATGGATGGCTTCGAGGTGATGGAGTGCCTGAAAGGCGATGCGGCCGACAGCTACCTGCCCGTCATCGTGCTCACCGCCCAGCCGGCGCACAAGCTGCGCGCCTTGCAGGCCGGTGCCAAGGACTTCATCAGCAAGCCCTTCGACCTGCTCG
>JAMFRW010000193.1 GCA_026224975.1 Rhodoferax sp.
CAGTCCATCGGCCAGCGCCTGGGCTTGGTCGAGCCACTTGCCCTTGTGGCGCAGCCTGGCCAAGGGCGTGCCGGTTAGTGCGTTGAAGGTCTTGCTACAGGCTCGGCACTTGTACCGCTGCAGCCCGTCTGCCACGCCATTGCGCACGATGCGGTGCTCGCCGCAGTGTGGGCAGCCTCTAGATTGATGGCGAGCCGACTCGACCACCTCAATCGACTCGACTGCCGTTGCCTGCGCCTTCAGCCTCTCGATAACTTCCTGCCGCTGAGCCCGGCTCAGCCGGTCAACCAGCGCCCACAGGCGCTGCATGTCCTTCTTCCTCATGCTCATCCTCGACGCCCCACTTGGGGCCGTTCGAGGCAGTCTGGCAGTCCGCTGGCTCACAGCGCGAGCCAGCGTCACTACCTAACGCGCAAAGCGCCTTTTCGTTTGCCCTGGCCCGGTGCTGCCGCTCGAGCTGCCACAGCGCCAGCAGCACATAACCGGGCAGGAAGCACAGGAAGGCCGTTTGCAGCCCCAGGTGCTGGCCGAGCAAACCGCCCGCGCCGCTGCCCAGCAGCCCACCCAGCGGCGCGATCAAGAGGTTGAGCCCGGCGACCCGGCCCGAGCCGAATCGAACGCCGGCCCTGGCGATGCGCCCGAGGTTCACCAGTTGCACCAGCCCCGCGCCCACGCCCTGCAGCAACACCCCCGGCCACAACCACGCAGCGCCGGGCGCCAGGCCCATCACCACGAGTGCCGTGGCCACCAGAAGCAACCCGAGCAGCACCGTGTGCCGCGCGCCCAGCCGGAGAGCCACCATGCCGCCGCACAGCAGCGTGGCGATGAAGGCGCCGCCCCAGCCGGTCACATAGGCCGAGGCCCGGCCGGCTCCCAGGTGGAAGACCTCGATGGCGATGAGGATCACGAAGGTGGTCGTGTACATCGTCGTGCCCTGGCTCACGAAGTCGATGAGGTTGGCCTCGCGCAATTCGGGATCGCGCAGCAGCGCGGCGATGTCACGCGCCAGGCCGCGCCAGCCCAGCGGCTCAGCGGTGTGGCCCACGGCCGGCACCTTGCGCTGGCCGTACCGGCCCATCACCAGCGGCGAGACCATGATGGTCACCGCAAAGCTCGCCGCGATCAGCCACCAGGTGGCCGCGAAGCCCAGGCCCGCCACCAGCACCGCGCCGAGCATGGGCCCGATCAGGAACATGCCGCTCATGTGCATGGCCCGCGACCAGCCCGCCTTGCCATCGCCCAGCGTGCGGATCTGTTCGAAGAACACGCTGTTGAGCGAGACGAAGCGCAGCGGCATGAAAAAGCCGATGGCCGTGCTGGCCCCGAGCAGGAACCACGGCGTGGACGCCCAGGGCAGCAGCGCATAGGTGCTGCCACCCAGGAACGAGCCGATCACGAAGAGCCGACGCGGCCCCCAATGGTCGACCATGAAGCCGATCGGCAGCGACATCACCAGCATGCCGACCGCGCCACCGCTGGTGATGAGGCCGACCTCCGCCGGCCCCGCGCCCAGGTGCAGCGCGAACAGCGAGGTCGCGATCTTCGCCACACCCACGCTCACGCCCATGGTGATGGAGAGCAGCGCGAAGACGATCAGGAAGCGATGCCGGCGCGCGGCCTCGCCCAGGGTTCGCCGCATCGCGCGTCAGGCGCCGCGACGCAGGCGGAATGCAGCCCTCAGCGGATCTGCGCCATCAACAGCGCCTCGCCGTTGAGACCCGATGACGGTGCCGGCCGCGCCAGATTGCGCAGGCTCGCGATGGTGGCGAGCGCGGCCTGCGCGGCTTCTTCGCCCTTGCTCAGCAAGTGCGCGTGGAAGTAGGCGCGGTGCTCTTCGTGCTCGTGGAAGTGGTGCGGCGTGAGCACGGCCGAGATCACCGGCACTTCGGTCTCGAGCTGCACCTGCATCAGGCCGGTGATCACCGCTTGCGCCACGAACTCGTGCCGGTAGATCCCGCCATCGACCACCAGGCCGGCGCAGACGATGGCGTCGTAGTGGCCCTTGTTGGCAAGGCGCTTGGCGTGCAGCGGCAGTTCGAAGGCGCCGGGCACCTCGAAGTAGTCGACGTGCCCCGCCGCATGGCCGAGGGCCGCGAGGCGAGCCGCGAAGCCGTCGCGCGTTCGATCGACCAGCGGCTTGTGCCAGGTCGATTGGATGAAGGCGATGCGCGAGCCCGTGTGGGGTTTGGGGGGATGTGTGGTGCTCATGGTGTGGGTTTCGAGACAACGCTGCCGCGGCCGGGCCCTTCCCGTCCGCGCGCAAAAACTTCTTCCATGCGCCAGTGCTGGTTGGCATAGCGCGGGTCGCCTTGCCATTCGTCCCAGCCCGAATCGCGGCGGTACACGCCCAGCAGGCCGCTCGCGCGCACGCTGGCTTCGTCCACCGGCACGCGCACGTTGACATCGGGCTCGACGTAGAGCGCATCGGCCGGGCAATAGAGCTCGCAGGCGAAGCAGGTCTGGCAGTCGTCGGGCCGGGCGATGAGGGGTGGCGGCCGGCTCGCCGGTGAGTCGCTCGGCATCGACACGCCGGGATCGAAAACCTGGCGCGGGCAGACCTCGACACAACGCTGGCAGCCGGTGCAGCGGTCGGTGAGCAAGAGGGCGATCATGCGAAAGAGGCCTCGGTGGGCGCGGTGCTGTCGGCCGTTTCGGCGGGATGCTGGCCCGCCACCTCATGGCGGTGCCAGACCGACTCCAGCCCGCCGACGACGATGCGGTGCGCCAGCGTCGGCTCGGTCTGTGGCGCGTCGGTGCGCTGGTGCATGCCGCGGCTCTCGCTGCGCTGCAGGGCCGAACTCACGCTCCAGCGTGCGGTGGCGAGCATGGCCGCGGTCTCGCGGGTGCGCAGTGTGTCGATGGCCGATGCGCCTTGCGCGCCACGGCTCACTTCATGCCAACGTTCGTCGAACTCGGCGAGCGACGCCGCCAGCGCCGGCCCGCTGCGAAAGATGTTGCGGTCGACAGCGAGCACCGAACGCTGCACTGCTACCACCGTTTCTTGTCGATCCAAGGGCTGCGCAGTACGCGATGGCCGCAGGCCCGCCTGTCCCGCCGGCCGCACGCTGCCAGCCACGCGCCGGCCTTCATGCCGCCAGCGCCAGGCCGCCGCCCTGCCCGCCCACAGGCCCGACGACAAGGCCCAGGCCGAGTTGATGTTGCCGCCGCCGGAGACGGCGCCCGCCACCAACTCGCGCGTGGCCGCGTCGCCCGCGACGAAGAGATTGCGTACCGTGGATTCGCAATCGCGCGAGGCGACGCGCAGGCCGCCGATGCCACGCACCGTGCCTTCGCCACGCAGCGTGATCTCGAAGCGGTCGGTGAACGGGTCGATGCCGCGCCGCGTGAACGGCAGCATCACGTTGGGCGAAATCGTGGGCAGCGCATCGCGCAAGTCCTGCGGCATGCGCGCCAGGGTGCAGAACACCGGCCCTTCGAGCAGCGCGCGGGCGATGGCGTTCACACTCGCATGCCCGCCGGGGATGGGCAGCTCGCGGCCGGCGGCGTCGAAGTAGTCGGCGAACACATACGACATCGATCGCGTCATCGACGAATGCTTCGGTGCCACGGTGTAGTAGTTGCTGAACTCCATGCCGGAGAGTTCGGCACCGGCTTCGGCCGCCATCAGGTAGCCGTCGCCGGTGTTGTTGTCGGCGCCCAGCAGCTTGCTCAGGAAGGCGCAGCCGCCGGTGGCCATGACGACAGCGCCGGCGCGGAGGGTCCACTCGTCGCTGCCCGCGGAGCCGCGCAGGCGCAGGCCGCGCGCGCCGGCCACGCTGCCATCGTCGTGCTGCAGCAGTTCGAGCGCGGGGTGGTGGTCGAGCACGCGCACGCCGGCCAGATCGAGCTGGGCACGGAGTGCGCGCAGGTACTCGGGCCCGCGCACGCCGCGGTAGGCAGGCTGGCCACTGCGGTCGATGCTGAACTCGTACTGCGGTGCGATCGTCGGCAGGTTGCGCCAGGTGGTGTCGAGGATGCGGTGCATCCAGGCCGGCTCGTTCAAGCCCTGACCCACCACGGCGCGCTGGCGCACGACCTCATCGCGCGCCTCCGGAGGCACCCACCAATGGCCCGGGCCGGCCGAGGCGGTCACGCCGCTGGTGCCGCAGTAACCTTTGTCGACCAGCGTGACCTGCGCGCTCTCACGCGCGGCGCCGAGTGCCGCCCACGCACCGGCCATGCCGCCGCCGATCACGAGCACATCGGCCTGGGTGTCGAGCTGGCTCATTCGACGAACGGCTCGAACAGCACGAAGGTCGGGAAGAGCGTCGATCGAGGACAGCGTGAGGGCATGGCATGTTCCGAAGGCCGGGTGAAGCGACCATGCTAGGCAGCCTCACCCGGTCTGGAAACCATGCATTTCAGATATGTTTATGTAGCGGATGTTGTTTGTTTCGACATGATCATCCGGATCGACCGACTTCGTCCTTCAGCGCCGGAAACACCTTGCCGACCTTGGCCGTCACATAGTCGCCATAGGTGCCGGCAAAGGCCTGCAGGTTGGCGCCGTCCCAGCGTCGGCCGCTGTCGTCGCGCCCCGGCCCGCTGCCCGGCACGGGCTGGATGCGGGTATCGAAATCCGGGTCGAAGAACAGCGGGATCGAGAGCCGGTCCCGGCCACTGGTGTTGATGGCCACGCGGTGCGGCAGCGAGCGATAGCGGCCGCCGGTCATGCGGTCCAGCATGTCGCCGATGTTGCAGACGAAGCTGCCGGGCACCGGCGGTGCCGCCAGCCAGCCATCTTCGGTCTTCACCTCCAGGCCGCCCACCTCGTCCTGCCAGAGGATGGTCAGGAGGCCGTAGTCGGTGTGTTCGCCGACACCCCACTGCGCGGCGGAGCCGGCAGGCACCGGCCGGCTCGGGTAGTTGAAGAGCCGCAGCAGGATGAGCGGATCGGCGGTGCCGTGCTCGGCGAAGTACGACTCGGGCAGCCCGAGGCCAAGCGCGATGCCGCGCATCAGCGCATGGCCGAGTTGCGTGACGGCATCGAGGTAGGCCAGCACCGTCTCGCGAAAACCATCGATGGCGGGAAACAGGTTCGCGCCATGCAGGATGATGCCGGCCTGCACGCGCGGATGCTCGGGGGCGAGTTCGCTGCCGAGGTATAGGCCTTCCTTCCAGTCCGGGCGGTCGGAGGTGAGTTCATCGCCCAGCGGGAAGTAACCCCGCCAGGCGCGGCCACCGGCCGACATGGGGATGCGCAGTTTCTCGGCTTCGTCTTGTGCGAAGAACGCCCGCGCCAGCCGCGTCAAGCGGTCCACCAACACCGGGTTCACGCCGTGGCCTGTGGCGTAGAAGAAGCCGTGTGAGCGGGCCGCCGCGTCGAGCTGCGCGGCCACGGCCGCGCGGGCCGAGGCGCTGCTGTGCACATCGACCAGCGCGCTCACGTCGATGACGGGAAGGGTTGTTGTCGAAGCCATCGCCCTATTGTCTGGGCAAGAGCGGTCTCGGCAAGCGGTCTCGACAAGCGCCCCTTGCGCAAGCCCGGCCGGCCTACGCCGCTTGCGCAACCAAAGCCGGGTAGTCGATGTAGCCCGCGTCGTCGCCCACGTAGAAGGTGGCCGGGTCGGGCTCGTTGTAGCCCGCGCCCACGCGAAAGCGCTCGACCAGATCGGGGTTGGCGATGAAGAGCGCACCGAACGCGATGAAGTCGGCGCGGCCTTCTTCGAGCGCGCGGTTGGCGCTCTCGCGGGTGAAGCCGCCGCACAGGATCAGCGGGCCGGTGAAGAGGCGGCGCAGCGCGGGTGCGAGGCGTTCGGCGACTGGCACCGCATCGGGTTCGATCAGGTGCAGGTAGGCCACGCCGCGGGCCTGGAGCTGCGTGGCGACGTAGGCATAGAGCGAGGCAGGATCGGGGTCGTCGATGCCGTCACCACGCGCATGCGGCGAGACGCGCACACCGACCTTGTCGGCACCGAACACATCGATCAACGCATCGACCACTTCCAGCAGAAAGCGGCTGCGGTTCTCGATGCTGCCGCCATACGCGTCGCTGCGCTGGTTGCTGCGGTTGCGCAGGAACTGGTCGATCAGATAACCGTTGGCGGCATGCACTTCCACGCCATCGAAACCGGCCGCTTTCGAGTTGACGGCCGCATGGCGAAAGTCGGCGACCAGGCCCGGGATCTCGTCGAGTGCCAGCGCGCGCGGCACCGGGAAGGGCTGTGGCCCGGCCGGCGTGGGCACGGTGCCGATGGCCGCGATGGCCGATGGCGCGAACGGCAATGCCTGGCCGGGCAGGCGTGATTGATGCGCCTTGCGGCCGAGGTGGAACAACTGCTGGAAGATGCGCCCACCTGCCTCATGCACCGACTCGATGATCGGCTGCCATGCGGCCACCTGGCCCCGCGAGTGGATGGCCGCCCCGCCCGGCCGGCTCACGCTGCTGGTCGAGACGTGCGTGGCCTCCGAGACGATGAGCCCGGCCGTTGCGCGCTGGGTGTAGTAGGTGACGGCGCGCGGCAGTTGCTCGCGCGTCGGCTCCTGCGCCCGCGCGCGGCCCAGCGGCGCCATGACGACGCGGTTGGGCGTGGTGAGGCCGCCGATGCGGCCGGATTCGAGGACCTTCATGCGGCCACGGCCTCCGTCTTCACGGCGTCGGTGTGCGCCTGCCGCGCCAGCGTGTGGCGGTTGGCCGGCACCGGCAAGCCGAGGTGGCCCCGCAAGGTGTCGTGCTCGTATTCGCTGCGGAAGAGCCCGCGCTCGCGCAGCAGCGGCAACACCTGTTGGTTGAAGGCATCGAAGTCCCCCGGCACCGAGACGCGCACGTTGAAGCCATCGGCCGCCTCCTCCTTGAACCAGCGCTCGATCGCATCGGCCACGGTCTTCGGCGAACCGACGAAGGGCGAGGGCCGCGTGGCAAAGCGCAGCGCCGTCTGGCGCAGCGTGAGCTTCTCGTCGGCGGCCACGCGCTTGATGCGGTCGGCCGCGCCGCGGTAGCCGTTGGCGCCCAGGTCGCCGAGATCGGGGAACGGCGCGTCAAGTTCGTACTGCGAGAAGTCGTGGTAGTTGAAGGGCCGGCCGAGTTGCACCAGCGCCTTCGTCAGATCGAGCTTGCCGATGGACTCGCTCTCGCGCTTGCGGGCGGCTTCGTCGGTGGCCTCGATGATGGGCACGATGCCGGGGAAGATCAGGATGTGGTCCGGATTGCGGCCGGCCGCGGCGGTGCGCTGCTTCACGTCGCGGTAATAGGCCTGCGCCTCTTCCAGCGACTCGGCATTGGTGTAGATGCCCTGCGCGCTGGTGGCCGCGAAGTCACGCCCGGCTTCCGACGTGCCGGCCTGGAAGATCACCGGCTGCCCTTGCTTCGAGCGCGAAATGTTGAGCGGCCCGGCGACCGAAAAGAACTCGCCCTTGTGGTGCAGCGCGTGCTGCCTGCTCTTGTCGAGGAACACGCCGCTGGCCTTGTCGCGCGGGAAGGCGTCGTCCTCGTAGGAATCCCACAGGCCTTGCACGACGGCCAGGTGCTCCCTGGCACGGCGGTAGCGGTCGCCATGGTCGAAGTGTTCGTCGCGACCGTAGTTGCCGGCTGCGCCTTCGAGCCCGGTCGTCACCACGTTCCAGCCGGCGCGGCCGTGGCTGATGAGGTCGAGCGAGGCGAAGGCGCGGGCCACGTTGAAGGGCTCGTTGTATGACGAGGTGAGCGTGCCCACCAGGCCGATGCGCGAAGTCGCGACGGCAATCGCCGAGAGCATCGTCAACGGCTCCAGGCGGTTGAGGAAATGCGGCGCGGTGTCGGGCGTGATGAAGGGGCTGTCGACGATGAAGACCAGGTCGAACTTGGCGGCCTCGGCTTGCTGCGCGGTCTTGATGTACCAGGCGATGTCGATGCTGGCATCGCCCGGCAGGTCGGGGTGGCGCCAGGCGTTCTGCGTGGTGCCGACGCCGCTGAGGATGGCGCCGAGCTTCAGGTGTTTTGCGGACATGGTGTGCAGTGCTCATGAGGAGAGGTGATCATCGTAGGCACCGGCAGCCCATTCGATAAGTGCATTATCCGAATACGGTTCGATGCTGTTTGCACATGCACTCGACCTGCACACCGCCGGCGTGTCGCGATCCTCCGAATCCACGCATGCTTATTCGGAATCAGTCGTCGGCAACATGATCGTGCTTGCCTACCATGCCGGATTCGTGCTTGCCTCATCGGAAACCTCATGCCCGAAGCCATCATCGGATCGGCGCTGGCCACCGAGCCGCGTCGCGGCCCGTCGGCCACCAGCGCCTCGCCCACGCTCTCCTCAGCTGAGTCCCTACAACCGGCTCGTCGCGTCGCGGCACCGGTGCGTGTGTTCGGGGCCAACACCTTGCTGGCCATCTCATGGGTCGTGCCGCTGATCGTGGTGTTGGTGTGGGAGGCTGCGTCGCGCGCCGGCGGGCTCTCGCCGCAGGTGTTGCCGGCGCCCAGCCGCGTCTTCGGCACCGCCATCGAGCTGATCCAGCAGGGCAAGCTCCTCAGCGATCTGGCGGTGAGCCTGCTGCGCGCGGCCACCGGTTTTGTCATCGGTGCCGGCATCGGCTTTTCGCTCGGCACGCTGGTCGGCTTCTCGCGGCTGGCCGAGGCGGCGCTCGACCGCAGCATCCAGATGATCCGCGCGATCCCGTTCCTGGCCTTGCTGCCGCTGGTCATCGTCTGGTTCGGTGTCGATGAAGGCGGCAAGATCTTTCTGGTGGCGCTCGGCGTTTCGTTCCCGATCTACATCAACACCGTGCTCGGCATCCGGCAGGTCGACCCGAAGCTGATCGAACTCGGCCGCGTGCTCGGGCTTTCCACACCCAAGCTGATCCGTCGCATCGTGCTGCCGGGCGCGCTGCCTTCCATCCTGACGGGCGTGCGCTATTCGCTGGCGACCGCATGGCTGGCGCTGGTGGTGGCCGAGACCATCGCCACGAGTTCGGGCATCGGCTTCCTGGCGATGGATGCGCGCGAATTCCTGCGCACCGATGTGATCGTGCTGGCCATCGTCATCTATGCGTTGATCGGCGTGTTGGCCGATTCGATCGCCCGCCTGCTCGAACGCCGGCTGCTGGCCTGGCACGTCAACTACGCCGCACAGGGCCGCACATGAGTCACCCGAACGACAGCCATCACGAGCCCGCCGTGGTCGTGCGCGGGTTGGTGCGCCGCTATGCCGGCCGCGCCGTGATCGACGGCCTGAACCTCACCATACAGCGCGGTGAATTCGTCGCGCTGCTCGGCGAAAGCGGCTGCGGCAAGACGACGCTGCTGCGCGCGCTGGCCGGGCTGGATGCGATCGATGGCGGCCGCATCGATGCGGGCGCGCGGCCGCCGGCGGTGGTATTCCAGGAGCATCGTTTGCTGCCCTGGGATTCGCTCTGGCGCAACGTGGCGCTCGGCCTGGACGACGACAGCGCCAGCGGCCTTGCCAAGGATCTGGCGCAAACCGCGCTGACTGAAGTCGGCCTCGGCGACCGCAGCGACGATTGGCCGCGCAACCTCTCCGGCGGGCAGGCGCAGCGCGTGGCCCTCGCTCGCGCGCTGGTACAGGAGCCGCACCTGCTGTTGCTCGACGAACCCTTTGCCGCGCTCGATGCACTCACCCGCATCCGCATGCAGGGGCTGGTGCAGCAACTCGTGGCGCGCCACCGGCCCGGCGTCCTGCTGGTGACACACGATGTGGACGAGGCGGTGGCGCTGGCCGACCGCGCGCTCGTGATGCGCGGTGGTGCCATCGCCGCCGAATATCCGGTGCCGGCGGCCGCCCGCGGCCATCGCTCGCACCCGGCTGCGGTCGCCTTGCGCGACACGCTGCTGGCGGAACTCGGCGTGGCGACCGAAACCACCGACGCCTGAATTCCCGCTTCTTCCGAAAGACCCATGAACGACTCCTTCTACTCCGACCTGTCCCGACGCCGCTTTCTGCGCCACACCGCGTTCGCTGCCGGCGCTGCCGCTGCGACCGCCACGTCGCTGCCCGCCTGGAGCGCACGCGCTGGCCGCAACACCGACACCGTTCGCCTCGGCTGGGGCCGCGGCGGCCTGCCACTACTCGCCAAGGAGCGCGGCGAGTTCGAGAAGCTGCTCGCCAAGGACAACATCAAGGTGCAATGGATAGGCCCGTTCCCCAACCATGCGCCGTCGCTGCAGGCCGTCACCGGCGGCAGTTCGGACTTCGGCTTTGGCGGCAGCACCACGCCGGCCCTGGCCGCGATGATCGCCGGCTCGCCGCTGGTCTTCACCAACTTCCTGGTCGTGAACCCGCGCAGCACGGCGATCATCGCCAAGGACGCATCGGGCATCAAATCCGTGAAGGACCTGGTGGGCAAATCGGTGGCGGTCAACCGCTCCGGGCTCGGCGAATTCCTGCTCGTGGCGGCGCTGGAGAAGAACGGTGTCGATCGCAAGCTGGTCAAGTTCGTCTACCTCAACCCGCCCGATGCGGCACCGGCCTTCTCGCAGGGCAAGGTCGATGCGTGGTCGATGTGGAGCCCAGGGGTGGACATTGCGCGCAGCGAATACAAGGCGCACGACATCTTCTTCGAAGGCCGGGATCTGGATTTCGGCATCGACTTCAGCTCCTGGGTCACCAGCCGCAAGTTCGCCGACGAAAACCCCGAGATCGTGCGCGCCGTCAACAGCGCCTTCGTGGCCGAAGGCCAGTGGGCCAGCGCGCACCCGGTGGAGGCCGAGAAGATCAACCAGCGCGAGGCCAGCTACTCCGACGCCGTGCGTGACGTGCAGGCCGGCTACAAGCGAACCTACGACTTCCACGGCGTGGACGACGCCAAGTTCATCAAGAGCCTGCAGTTCGCGGCCGACTGGCTGAGCGAGCGGCAGATCCTGCCGAAGAAGATCGCCGTCGTCGACTACCTGGCCAAGCTGTGAGCGCGTTGGCGAGCTGTCCGTGATCCGTCGCCGCCGGTCGCTCATTCCGTGAGCTACACCTCGACGCATTGGGGCGTCTACCGACCGGTGGTCGAGGGCGGCAAGCTGCGCGCGCTGGAGCCGGCGCCGTGGGACCGTGATCCTTCGCCCATCGGCCAGTCCATGGCGGCGGCCATCGATGGCCCGGCGCGGGTGCGCAGGCCGGCGGTGCGCGAAGGCTTTCTGCGCGAGGTGCAGGGCGGCCGGCGCGAGAGCTCGCGCCGCCGCGGGCAGGAGGCCTTCGTCGAAGTGCCGTGGGACGAGGCGCTGGACCTCGTCGCTGCCGAACTGCGGCGCGTGCGCGAGCGCCATGGCAACCCCGCGATCTTCGGCGGGAGTTACGGCTGGGCCAGCGCGGGGCGCTTTCATCACGCGCAAGGGCAGCTCCATCGCTTCCTGAACGGCTTCGGTGGATACGCCTACAGCGTCGACACCTACAGCCTGGGCGCAGGCCGTGTGCTGCTGCCGCACATCGTGGCCGACATGGACAGCCTGCTCGCCCAGCACACCTCGTGGGATGTGCTGGGCGAGCATTGCGACCTGTTCGTCGCGTTCGGCGGCCTGCCCTTGCGCAACGGGCAGGTGAGCCCCGGCGGTGCCAGCGATCACCAGTTGAATGGCGCCTTGCAGCGGTTGACACAAGGCCGCACGAAGTTCATCAACGTGAGCCCGGTGCGCCACGATCTCGATGGCGCGCCGAATGCCGAGTGGCTGCCGATCCGCCCTGGCAGCGATACTGCGCTGATGGTCGCCATCGCGCATGTGCTCATCACCGAAGGCCTGCACGACCAGGCCTTTCTGGCGCGTTACTGCGTCGGCTTCGAACCCTTCGAGGCCTATGTGCTGGGCACCAGCGACCGCCAACCCAAGACGGCGGCCTGGGCCGCGGCGCGCACCGGCATCGCCGCCGATCGCATCACCGCGCTGGCGCGGCAGATGGCGGCCGGACGCACGCTCGTCAACACCGCCTACTCGCTGCAGCGCGCGCAGCACGGCGAGCAGCCGTTCTGGATGGCAGTGGTGCTCGCGGCCATGCTGGGGCAGATCGGCCTGCCCGGCGGCGGCTTCGGCCTGGGTTACGGTTGCATGAACAACACCGGCAGCGGCCGCGCGCCCTTCTCCGGCCCGCGGCTGCCGCAGGGGCGCAACCCGGTCGAAACCTTCATCCCGGTCGCCCGCATCGCCGACATGCTGCTGCACCCCGGTGAGCCCTTCGACTACAACGGCCGCCACCTGCACTACCCGGAAGCGCGGCTGGTCTATTGGGCCGGCGGCAACCCGTTCCACCATCATCAGGACTTGAACCGCCTGGTGCAGGCCTGGCAGCGGCCCGAGACCATCATCGTGCACGAGCCCTTCTGGACCGCGACCGCGAGGCATGCCGACATCGTGCTGCCCGTCACCACGCCGCTCGAACGCGACGACATCGGCAGCGCCGCGAGCGACCGCTTCATGATCGCGATGAAGGCGGCCATCGGGCCCATCGGCCGGGCACGCGACGACTACACCATCTTCTCGCAGCTCGCCGCGCGCCTCGGCTTCGAGGGCGACTTCACGCAAGGGCGCGATGCGATGCAGTGGCTGCGGCACCTGTACGACGAATCGCGCGAGCGCGCCGCGGCACACCACATCGAGCTGCCGGGCTTCGACAGCTTCTGGGTCGAAGGCCGCTTCGAAGTGCCCCGCCCGGCCCGGCCTGTCGTGATGCTCGAAGGCTTTCGCGCCGACCCGGCAGCGCATGCCTTGCCCACGCCCTCGGGCAAGATCGAGATCCACTCGGCCACCATCGCCGGCTTCGACTACGAAGACTGCCTCGGCCACCCGGCCTGGTTCGAGCCTGCCCCCTCGAGCTGGCCGCTGCATCTGCTGTCGAGCCAGCCGGCCACCCGCCTTCACAGCCAGTACGACCACGGCAGCGTCAGCGCCGCCAGCAAGATCGCAGGCTGCGAACCACTGACCATGAATCCGCAAGACGCCGCCTTTCGCAGTATTGCGGCGGGCGATGTGGTGCGGGTGTTCAACGTACGCGGCGCCTTTCTCGCCGGGGTGCGCCTGAGCGATGGCCTGATGCCCGGCGTGGTGCAGATCGCGACCGGCGCCTGGTACGACCCGATGGACCCCCGCCGGCCCGGCTCGCTCGACAAGCACGGCAACCCCAACCTCGTCACGCCTGATGTCGGCAGCTCGCGGCTTTCGCAAGGCTGCTCGGCGCAGAGCGCGCGCGTCGAGATCGAACGCTGGCAAGAGACGCTGCCGGCGCTGCCCACGGTTACGGCCTTCGAGCCGCCCTCGCTGGTCGCATCACTACCGGCCAGCCCTTCGCCGGCACCTCCCCTCAACGCCAGAGCCACCGTCCGCGCACGCTCGCGGGCCTGACCGCCATGACGCCAACGCCAACCCACACCCGCCGCTTGCGCCTCGGCGCCTTCATGCGCCCGGTCAGCATCCACACCGGCGCCTGGCGCTGGCCGGATGCGAACTTCAACTTCACGCACCTGAAGCAACTGATCCAGACGCTCGAACGCGGCCGCTTCGATGCCTTCTTCATGGCCGACCACCTGGCCCTGCTGAACATGCCGGAAGCCGCGTTGAAGCGCAGCCACACCACCACCTCTTTCGACCCGCTCACGCTGCTGCCGGCGCTCGCCGCCGTCACCGAGCACAACGGCCTGATCGCGACGGCCAGCACCACCTACAACGAGCCGTACCACGTGGCGCGCAAGTTCGCCTCGCTCGACCACATCAGCGGTGGCCGCGCGGGCTGGAACCTCGTCACCTCGGCCAACCCGCAAGAGGCGCTCAACTTCAGCCGCGAAGAACACCTGGAACACGGCGAGCGCTACCACCGCGCCCGAGAGTTCTTCGATGTGGTCACCGGCCTGTGGGACAGCTGGGCCGACGACGCCTTCGTGCGCGACGTGGCGAGCGGCATCTACTTCGACCCGGCGCGCATGCGCCGCCTGGAGCATCGAGGCGAGCACTTCCAGGTGCGCGGCCCGCTCAACGTGGCGCGGCCGGTGCAGGGCTGGCCGGTGATCGTGCAGGCGGGCGCTTCCGATGCCGGCCGGCAGATCGCGGCCGAGACGGCCGAGGTCGTCTTCACCGGCCAGCGCACGCTCGCCGACGGCCAGGCTTTTTATGCCGACGTGAAGGGGCGCGTGGCGAAGGCGGGCCGCAACCCGGACCACCTGCTGATCCTGCCCGGTGCCTTTGTCGTGGTGGGACGCACAGTCGAAGAGGCGCAGGCGAAGAAGGCGCAGCTCGATGCACTGGTACACCCCGACAGCGGCATCGCATCGCTCTCGGTCGCGCTCGGCACCGATGCGTCGGGCTTCGATCTCGACGGCCCGCTGCCCGAGATTCCCGAGAGCAACTCCAGCAAGAGCGGCCGACAGAAGGTGATCGACATGGCGCGGCGAGACGGCCTCACGGTGCGGCAACTGGCCGGCATCGTGGGCGGCAACTTCGGCACGCTGGAGTTCATCGGCACCGCGCAGACCATCGCCGACCAGATGCAGCAATGGCTGGAAGAGCGCGGCAGCGATGGCTTCAACATCATGTTCCCGTATCTGCCGCAGGGGCTCGACGAGTTCGTCGACGGCGTGGTGCCGGAGCTGCAACGGCGCGGCATCTTCCGCACCGAATACGAAGGCCGCACGCTGCGCGAGAACCTCGGGCTGCCGAGGCCGCCCGACCGCTTCGTTCCGCCGAGGTCTCCAGCGTGATCAGTTTCCCTACTCGGCCGGCGGAGTGAATAAAAAGGATCCCTGAACGGAGCCGGCCAACCCCTGGTTGCCTTTGCGCACCTCAGATGTCGAAGCACAACATTTGCCTTTGCGCGCCCACGACATAAAGACTTCTCTCTCATAGTCATGCCTTGAATCATGACTGCATCGCATATTAGGTTATGCGAACTTCAGGCTTCCTGGCGATGGGCCTCGTCCCTAGCATCCAACGGATCGACACCCAATGATTCCGAGGAGAACCAGCGTGAATGCAGAAGTCAAATCATTGAAGAGCAAGGTCAGCGAAGCCGAATGGGCTGTGCGCGTGGAGTTGGCTGCGCTCTATCGTCTGACGGCCCTGTATGGCTGGGACGACTTTCTGGCGACGCACATCTCGGCCCGCGTGCCGGGCCCGGACCGCCACTTTCTGCTGAACCCGCTGGGCCTGTGGTTCGAGGAAGTGACGGCCTCGAACCTCATCAAGATCGACCGCGACGGCAAGATCATCGAAGGCGAGCACGGCATCAACTACGCCGGCTTCGTCATCCATTCGGCCATTCACGAAGCGCGTGAAGACGCGCACTTCGTGCTGCACTTCCACACCGACGACGGCGTGGCGCTCTCGTCGCAGAAGGACGGGTTGCTGCCGCTGAACCAGCGTTCGCTCGCAGTCATTCCCCGGCTGGCTTATCACGACTACGAAGGCATTGCGCTCAACCTCGACGAGCGCGCGCGGCTCGTCGCCAACCTCGGCGACAAGAGCCAATTGCTGCTGCGCAACCACGGCACGCTTGCGCTCGGTGCCACGGCCGGCGAAGCCTGGTCGCGGATCTACGGGCTGGAGAAGGCCGCTTCGGCACAAGTGCGCGCCTTGAGCGCCGGGCGTGACGGCGTGTTGATCGCCCCGCAAGCCGCGCAGGAGGAAGTGGCGCGCCAGATTACTCGCGGCTTCACGCGCAGCGACGACGACAAGCGCCAGTTCAGCGACCTGACCTGGGATGCGATCCGCCGCAAGGTCGACCGCTACAGCCCCGGCTACGACCTTTGAACCACCGCCGCACGCATCGTCCCGATTCAGGTGATCCCATGCCCTTGACCCCATCCGCCATCACACGCCGACGCGCCCTTGCGGCCACGCTCGCCACCACCTTCCTGCTCTTGGCCTGCTCTCCGGAGCGAAAGGCCGGGGCGGAAGCTTCCGCCGGCAAGGGCGGCACGCTGAAGATCGCCTTCTTTGCCGACAACACCAATCTGGTGAGCCTGGACCCGTTCCAGGTCTACTGGATCGAGCACCGCAGCGTGCTGCGCAACGTCGTCGAATCGTTGACCGACCAGGACCCGAAGACCGGCCAGGTCATCCCCTGGCTGGCCAAGAGCTGGCAGGTGAGCCCGAACGCGCTGGAGTACACCTTCGTGCTGCGTGACGATGTGAGCTTCAGCAACGGCACCCGGTTCGACGCCAAGGCAGTGAAGACCGCGTTCGATTCGAACAAGGCCTTCACCGCATCGGTGCCGACGACCTTCGGCTCGACGTATCTGGAGGGATACGACCATGCCGAGGTCATCGACGACCACACCGTCAAGATCATCCTCTCCAAACCGAACGCCGGTTTCCTGCAGGCCACCTCGACCACCAACCTGTCCATCCTCGCGCCGGAGTCGTATGCGCTGAAGCCGCAGGAGCGCTCGCGCGGCGCCATCATCGGCACCGGCCCCTTCGTGCTCGCGAGCTATACGCCAGAAGTCGGCATCAAGCTTGCCAAACGCAAGGGCTATGCGTGGCCCTCGGCAGCGGCAAGCAATCCCGGTGAAGCCTATGTGGACAACATCGAGATCAGCTACATACCGGAGGAGAGCGTTCGCAACGGCCAGTTCGTCCAGGGCAAGATCGACATCGTGTGGCCGAGGAATCCGTTCACCGATGTAGACCTTCGTCTGTTCGAAACCAAGCACGCATCAATCCAGAGCCGCTCGCTTCCCGGGCCGGCGGCCAACCTCTACCCCAACACCAGCGGCGACCGCGTGCTGGCCGATCCGAAGATGAGGCTGGCGCTGCAAAAGTCCATCGACCGGCAGGCCTATGCGGCCACCATCTACAACAAGGATTTCCCCATCGTCGGTGGCATCTACGATGCGACCACGCCCTACTTCAAGCCGCAGGCTGCCAAGCTCGGGCACGACCCGCAAGGTGCGGCCAGGCTGCTCGACGAAGCCGGCTGGGCGCTAGGCGACGACGGCTACCGCCACAAGAACGGCAAGCGCCTCACGCTGGTCCGCAACCTGGCGGCCGAGACCTCGGGCGATGTGCTGATACAGGATCAGCTGCGCAAGGCCGGCATCGAACTGAAGCTCAACATCCTGGTGGCCGGTGAGCTGTCGGCCGCCAACGCCGCAGGCAACTACGACCTGCATTCGAGCTACATGACGCGGGGCGACCCGGTGGTGCTGCAGACGATTCTCGACCCGCGCTTCACCAACCGCTCCGCCCTCTCGGTCAACGCCTACAGCAAGCCCACGCTCGACAAGGCGCAGAAGCTCTTCGACGCCGGCCTGGCCACCAGCGACAGCGAACAGCGCGCCCGCGCCTATGCCGACCTGCAAGACCTGCTGATCGACGACGGCGTGGCCTTCCCCATCTACGAACGTATCTGGCAGGCCGCCACCTCGGCGAAGGTGCAGGGCTTCGCCTGGACCTCCGAAGGCTTCGCGCTCTTCAATGACATCAAGCTCGCGCCATGATCCGGTATTGCGGCGGCAGGATCGCGCAGGCGCTGCTCGTGCTGTGGGGCGCCTACACGATCACCTACTTCATCCTCTACCTGCTGCCGGGTGACCCACTCTCCATCATGCTGACGGCCTCCGGCGTCGACATCGACACATTGACCGCCGCGCAGATCGACAAGGCCCGCGCCTACTATGGGCTGGACCGCAGCGCGCTGGCGCAATACTTTTCGCTGCTCTGGAATGCGTTGCACGGCGACTTCGGCCAGTCGCTCAGCAAGAACGCCGCGGTGTCCCAACTCATCGCCGACCGCCTGCCGCAGACCATCGCACTGGCCTCGTTCGCGGTCGTGCTCTCGGTGACGGGCGGCGTGGGCTTTGCATACCTCACGGCCTACACGCAATGGCGGCCGCTGGTGATCTTTCTGCGGCGCCTGCCCTCCATCGGGTTTTCGGTGCCGGTGTTCTGGATGGGCCTGCTGCTGATCCAGGTGTTTGCCTTCGAGCTCGGCTGGTTTCCGTCGACGGGCAACGAGGGCTTCGAAAGCCTGGTGCTGCCTGCCATCACGCTCTCGATCCCGAGCGCGGCTGTGTATGCGCAAGTGTTGATCCGCAGCTTTCACGATGTCTGGAAAGAGCCCTATATCGCCACCGCCTATGCCAAGGGTTTGACGCGCGGTGCGGTGCAGTGGAAGCATGTTTTCAGAAACGCCGCACTGCCGGTGCTCACGCTGGTGGGGCTGCAAGTTGGCAACACGGTATCGGGCGCGGTCCTCGTCGAAACCGTGTTCGCGCGCGTCGGCGTGGGCCGCCTGGCGCAGGAATCGGTCTTGCGGCAAGACATACCGGTCGTGCTCGCCGTCGTGGTGATTTCGGCCGCGGTGTTCGTCGCCGTGAACCTCCTCGTCGACCTGCTCTACCCGGCCCTCGACCCCCGCATCACCCATGCGCCCAAAGTGAGCTGACGCGATGACCACGCAGATCCGATCCGATGCCTTGATGGACACCCGCAGCGCCGGCTTCGGCGGGGTGGTGGCGAGGGTGCCGGTGCGAGAGCCGGCACGAGACGTCACACGCGAAGTCCCAAGAGAGGTCGCCAAAGAAGCCCTCGTGGACCAAGAGCCCATCGGGCTCGGACGCCTGGGCCGCCTGGCCGATGCCATCGAGCCGCTGCTGCGTCGGCCGGGGTTTCTGCTCGCCACCACCTTCATCGCGTGCGTCCTGATCGCCGCCGCGGCGCCCTGGCTGATCGCGAGCTTCGACCCCTATGCCACCTCACCCGCCGACAAGCTGCTGACGCCCAACGGCACGCACTGGTTCGGCACCGACGAGCTGGGCCGCGATCTCTACACGCGGGTCATCTACGGTGCGAGCCTTTCGGTGCGGGCCGGCTTCCTCGCGGTCGGCATTGCGCTGGCCGGTGGCTTGAGCCTGGGCGTGCTCTCCGGCTTCGTGGGCGGCAGGACCGATGCGGCCATCATGCGTTTCGTCGATGTGCTGCTCGCGCTGCCGGGTTTTCTGCTCTCGCTGGCGGTTGTCACCGCCATCGGCTTCGGCACGATTCCGGTGGCCATCGCGGTCGGCATCGGCATCATCCCCGGCTTCGCGCGGACCACGCGGGCAGAGGTCTTGCGCATCAAGACCCTGCCCTATGTGGAAGCGGCACGGCTCGGTGGCGCGCGCTGGGGCCGCACGCTGTTGACGCACATCCTTCCCAACGCCTGGGGGCCGGTGGCGGTGCTGGCGACGCTCGATTTCGGCGCTGCGATTCTGGCGACCGCGGGCCTGAGTTTTCTGGGCTTCGGCGCGGCGCCGCCTGCCGCCGAATGGGGCACGCTGATCGCGAACGGAAGACGGTTTCTGGTGACCGCACCGTGGCTCTCGCTGATCCCCGGGCTCTTCGTGATGGTCGTGGTGTTCAGCCTCAACCACATCTCCAGAACCTTCGAAGAGGTGCAGAGATGAGCAGTGCGACGATGAGTGCCGACGATCCCGTCATCGACATCCGCCACCTGAGTGTTTCCTACCGCTCCGGGCGCGACGCGGTGCAGGCGGTTCGCAGCGTGAGCTTTGCGGTGGCGCGCGGCGAAACGGTGGCGATCGTCGGTGAATCCGGCTCGGGAAAATCGACCGTGGCCCACGCCATCATCGGCTTGCTGCCCGTCCATGCGCACATCGGCGAAGGCCAGATTCTTGTGGGTGGCGAAGACGTGGTACGGGCTTCGGAAAGCACCCGGCGCCACCTGCGCGGCAAGGTCATCGGCCTCGTGCCACAAGACCCGCAGGTGAGCCTCAACCCCACCACGCGCATCGGCCGGCAGATCGGCGAGGCGCTGGTGCAGGCCCGGGGGCATCGCCATGCGGGCCTCGATGCCGACATCATCGAGCTGCTGGAACAGGTCGGCATCGACCAGCCTGTGCTGCGTGCGCGCCAGTACCCGCACGAGCTGTCGGGCGGCATGAAGCAGCGTGTGTTGATCGCGATGGCGCTGGCGGGTGACCCGGCCCTGATCATCGCGGACGAGCCGACGAGTGCGCTCGATGTCACCGTGCAGCGCAGGATCCTCGACCACCTGGAGCGGCTCGCGAGCGAGCGCAACATCTCGCTGCTGATCATCACGCACGACCTGGGCGTGGCCTCCGACCGGGCCGATCGCATCCTGGTGATGAAGGAAGGCCGCATCGTCGAACACGGTTCGCCACACGCGATCCTCGTCGCCCCGCGCGAGGACTACACCCGCGCCTTGATCGCCGCCGCGCCGGCACTCGGCGGCCACGGCCAATTGCGGCTGCGGCATGAAGACACGCCGGCCGGCACCGAAATCCTTCGACTGGAAAGCATCAGCAAGCGCTTTCAGCTTCGCCATGGCGATGGCCATGCGCGCAGCTTTCTTGCGCTCGACGATGTGAGCCTGAGCGCGCACGCCGGGCAAACGCTCGCGATCGTTGGCGAATCGGGCTCCGGCAAGACCACGGCGCTGCGCATCGCGCTCGGCTTGGAGCAGGCGACCAGCGGCCGGGTGATCTTCGAAGGGCAGGACATCGGCGCGCTGAGCTGGAACGAGTTCCGCCCCTTGCGGCGGCGCATCCAGCTGGTGCAGCAGAACCCGTTTGCCTCGCTCGACCCGCGCTTCACCGTCTTCGAGAGCATCGTCGAACCGCTGGTCTCCTTCGGGCTGCAGAAGGGGCGCGCGCTCGAATCTTCGGCGCGGCGGCTGATCGATCTGGTGCAGCTGCCTGCGGCCTTCTTGACGCGGCTGCCGCGTGAACTCTCGGGCGGGCAGCGCCAGCGCGTGGCCATTGCGCGCGCACTTGCGCTGGAGCCCGAATTGCTCTTTCTCGACGAGCCGGTCTCTGCCCTCGATGTCTCGGTGCAGGCGCAGATCCTGGCGCTGCTCGGTGAGCTGCAGGAGCGCCTGGGCGTGAGCTATGTGCTGGTCTCGCACGACCTGTCGGTGGTCGCCTCCGTCGCGCACCGCGTGGTCGTGCTGCGCAACGGCAAGATCGTCGAACAAGGGCCGATCGCCCGGGTGTTCGGCCAGCCGGTCCACGAGTACACCCAGGAGTTGCTGGCCGCGGTGCCGGGCCGCGAGCTGGCGCTGGCAGCGTAAAAAGTTCAGTAGCCTCGCGCGAGATCGACCTGGTCGAGCAGCGCCTCACCGGCGCGATGCCGTGCGAGGTTGTCGCTGAACTTGTCGATCAGCGCCTGCGGGCCACGCGCGCCGCTGGGCGACAGGTGCGGCGACAGGCTCACGCGCGGGTGGCCGTAGTACGGATGGCCGGCGGGCAGCGGCTCGGGCTCGGTCACATCGAGCGTGGCATGGGCCACGCGGCCATCGGCCAGCGCTTCGAGCAAGGCTTCGTCGTCGATCAGGCTGCCACGCGCGATGTTGATCAGATGCAGCCCCGGCTTGGCGGCAGCGAGCGCCTGGCGGCCGATGACGTGGCGGGTTTGCGGCGTGGCCGGTGCGGCGAGCACCAGATGATCGGCGCGCGCAAGCAGGTCTTCCAGGCTAGCCGCGCGCTCCACACCATCGACCTCGAAGCGCGCGTTGCCGCGGCGCAGCGCCACCACCTTCACGCCGAGCGCCAGCGCCTTCACCGCGATGGCCTGGCCGATGGAGCCGAAACCGTAGAGGGCTAGCGTGCTGCCGGCCAGGGTGCCGAGCGTAGGCCGGCGCGTGGGCGCGGGCCAGTCGCTCGCCTCCTTCAGCCAGATATGCGGCAGCTTCTTGACAGCACTCAGCAGGACCGCCAGCACGTATTCGGCGATCGGCTCCGACGCGGTGCCGCGCGCCGTCGTCACCGGCGGCCCCTGGAAGAACCACGGCGGATAGGCATCGATGCCGACGGAGGCTAGCTGCACCCAGCGCAGCTCGAAAGGCCAGCCGGCCGGCGCGGCTGCATCGAGCGGCACGCCGTGCATGCGCAGCGGCGTGGCGAACAGCACGCTCACATGGCCGGGCAATTCGGTGAAGAGGCCCGAGGGCACATCGAACACGGGTTCGCCGATGGCCTCCTCGAGGCGCCGGTTGGTGGCGGCGGGGAGTTGGCTGGCGATGGCAGGGCGGCTCATGTCGTTTTCCAAATCAAGAATTCCAAGGTCGCGTTCATGCGGCGACCGCTTGCAAGGCCGCGCGCCCCGCGGCCACCAGCACCACATCGTCCTGCGGCGTGTGGATGCGGCCGCAGAGCACGTTGCGGTAGTGGCGCTCCAGCGGGTTGGCGCGGGTGAGACCGGGGTTGCCCGAGAGCTTGAGCGCCAGCTCGACGATCTGGATCGACTGGTTCGTCACCAGCAGCTTGATACGGCTGGCTTCGGCCGCGCTCACCCGGCCGGCGATGGCCGCATCGAGCAAAAGCTGGTTGCTCAGCAGCCAGGTTTCGATCTGGCCCACCGCCTCCTGAAAGCGCGGCAGGCTGGCCAGCGGCGCGCCCAGGTTGGCGGGCGTGCGCTCGCGCAGCCAGCCTATGAACCAGTCGCGGGCACTGCGGGCGATGCTGTCGTAGATGCCGGTCACCAGCACCGTGCCCCAGAGCAAGGCGTTGCCTTCCATCGTCGCGGCCGGCTGGCTGGCCGCGACCGGGTTCAGCGCATGGCCGAAGGGCACCAGCACATCGTCGAACACCACCTCGTGGCTGCCCGAGGCGCGCATGCCGAGGTGGTTCCAGCTTTCGACCACGCGGATGCCGGGCGTCTCGCGGTGCACCAGCCACGAGCCGACGAGCGGGTCGGCATCGTCACTGCGCGCCCACACGGCCAGCCAGGTCAGCCGCGGCACGCCGGTCGAATAGATCTTGGTGCCGCTGATGCGCCAGCCCTCGGGCGTGCGCCGCGCGATGGTGCCGGGCAGGCCGCCACGGGCGGGCGTGCCGAGTTCGGGCTCCACACGCAAGGCGTTGATCAGCGCGCCGTGACGGACCGCATCGGCGGCGACGCGTTCGTAAAGCTCACGCGGCCAGCGCGCCTGGCGTTCGCCGCCGGCATGTTGCAGGTACTGCATGGCGAGCACGAGCGCGGTCGAAGGGTCGCCGAGCGCGATGGCGCGGATCACCTTGGCGGCATGCGCCAACCCGCCACCGGCACCCCCGAGCGAGCGTACAACGGTGAGCGAGAGCAGGCCATGTTCGTGAAGGCGCTCGAAGTTGTGGTGCGGGAAGCTGCCATCCAGGTCATGGCGCGCGGCATCGGCCGCGAACTCGTTGCCGAGTTGGCGGAGCAGTTGGTCGAAGGCGGGGCTGTCGATGTCCATCGCGTGCCTAAGCCACAGTGGCAGCCGCCGGCACGCTGGCTGCCGCGAGCCCGGCAGCGCGGGCAGCGGCGTAGCGATTCACCGGCACATCCAGGCCCAGGTGGCCGCGCAAGGTGTCGTGTTCGTAATCACGTCTGTAGATGCCGCGTGCCTGCAGGATCGGGACGATCAACTCGACGAAGTCCTGCAGATCGCTCGGCAGCACCTGGCCGAGGATGAACCCATCGGCCGCGCCGTTCTCGAACCAGCGCTGGATCGCATCGGCCACCTGCGTGGGCGTGCCGACGAATTCATCGCGCGGCGCGAGCAGGCGCAACGCGGTTTCGCGCAAGGTCAGGTTGTTCTCGCGGGCGAGGACGACGATGCGCTCGGAGGCGCTGCGGTTGCTCTCGGCGCCGAGGGCGGCCACATCGGGGAACGGGCCGTCGAGCGGGTACTGGGCGAAGTCATGGTCGTTGAACGAGCGGCCGAGCGCCGGCAGCGCCTCTTCGATCCGCACCAGCGAGAGCGCTTCCTGGTACTTGCGCTCGACCTCGGCCGCGTCGCGACCGACGATCACACGCAGGCCCGGCAGCACCGCCAGCTTGGTGGCATCGCGGCCGAAGCCCGCGGCGCGGCGCTTCACGTCGGTGTAGTAGCTCCTCGCATCGGCATAGGTGCCGCCGCCGGCGAAGATGGCATCGGCGTGTTTCGACGCGAAGTTGCGCCCATCGTCCGACGCGCCGGCCTGGAAGATCACCGGCTGGCCCTGGCACGAGCGGGCGATGTTGAGCGGCCCCTTGACCGAGAAATGCTCGCCCTTGTGGTCGAGCGTGTGCAGCTTGGCGGGGTCGAAGAAGCGGCCGCTTTCGCGGTCGGCGACGAAGGCATCGTCTTCCCACGAATCCCACAGGCCTTGCACGGTCTGCAGGTGCTCGGCGGCAATGCCGTAGCGCACCGCGTGCGGCGGGTGCTCCGGCTTGCCGTAGTTCTCGGCACTGCCCGAAAGCCACGAGGTCACCACGTTCCAGCCGGCCCGGCCGCGGCTCAGGTGATCGAGCGAGGCGAACTGCCGCGCAACCGTGTAAGGCTCGCTGTAGCTCACCGTCAGCGTGCCGACCAGGCCGATGCGCTGCGTGACCGCGCCGAGCGCCGAGAGGATGGTCAGCGGCTCGAAGCGATTCAGATAGTGCGGGCTCGAGCGCTCGTTGATGTGCACGCTGTCGGCCACGAACAGAAAGTCGAACTTGCCGGCCTCGGCGACGGCCGCCTGGCGCTTGTAGAGATCGATGTCGGTACTGCCGCGCGGGTTGGCATCCGGATGCCGCCAGTCACCCCAGCCGCCTCCGGCGCCGAGCATGATGAAACCGAGTTTGAGTTGGCGCGATGGGGTGGTCATGTGCGTGAGCTGCAGGTTGGAAGGAGGCCGCGCCCGTCCGCGAGGGGCGGGTTTCGGCGGGCTGTTTCCATTCTGCTGACACATGCACAAATGCCATACAAATCTCTTCTACTATGCTTATCGGAAATGTCTTTCGGGCTCGAGCCGCCTGCGCGAACGGCGTGCGGATGTCGGAGAGGAACTGCCGCGCGCGCGGGTGCTGCGGGCGGTCGAAGAAGGCCTGGGGTGTGGCGCGCTCCAGCACCCTGCCCTCGTCCATGAAGATCACGCGGTCGGCCACCTCGTGGGCGAAGTCCATCTCGTGGGTGACGCAGACCATCGTCATGCCGTCTTTCGCGAGCGCTCGCATCACGAGCAGGACCTCGCCGACCATCTCCGGGTCGAGCGCGCTGGTGGGCTCGTCGGATCACCAGCCGCATCGTGCGCCAGTAGCCCAGGCCGAGCGAGCGGGCGCATTCGAACTGGCCGCGCGGAATGCCGAGGATGCCAGCGCGCACGATCTCGGCAGGGTAGACACCGTCGAAGACCACGAGGGCGATCAGCTTGGCGCTGAATTGCTCGGTCTTGTGGCCGGTGCCTCCAAAGCAATCGCCTAGCCCCTGTGACGACTGGCCGGCGCAAACTGGGATGGTCAGAACGTTTGCCTGTGGATCCCTCCGTTCGACGTCTCGATTCAACGTCGAAATGGGTACGGGTTTGTACGTGTGTACAACATTGTTGTACAGCTGTTCAATTCAACCATGGCCTCGACATCGCAACGCACTCCTTCCGTTCCCACATTGTCCCGTCGGGCGCGTCCGGCAGCGCCCGACAAAGCGCGACCCGACCGGCGTCTGGCGATCCTTCTGGCCGCCGAGAAACTCTTTGCACAGCGTGGCTATCACGCGGTGACGATCCGCGACATTGCGGAAGAAGCGGGTGTCCCCCTCGCGCTGGTCGGCTATTACTTCGGCCCGAAGCACGAGCTGTTCTTTGCCATCTTCGAGCATTGGAGCCACACGATCGAGGAGCGGCTTTCGGGCTTGCGGGCGGTGTCGGTGGACCCTGCCGATGCGGGAACGTTGCCGCGCATCATCGAGGCATTCCTCGCGCCCGTACTGGCCCTGCGCGCGAGCCCTGAAGGCGAGTATTACGCGCTGCTGGTAGCTCGCGAGCTGGGCAACACGACAGAAGAGGCCGACCGCGTCATGCGTGCCTTCTTCGACCCGCTGGCGATGGCCTACATCGATGCGTTGCATCTCGCGCTGCCGCACGCCACGCGCGGTCAAGTCGCATGGGGTTACCAGTTCGCGCTCGGCGCGCTGCTGCAGCACCTGCTCGACAGCCGCGTCGAACGACTCTCGCACAACGAGAACCGCCGCAATGACCCGCTCGCCGCGCCGCTGCTGGTGGACTTCATCGTTGGCGGCTTGCGTGCCGCGTTGCCCAAGCCCAGGGCCGCGCGGAAATAGACGCATATCAGGAGACGACCATGATCAATCGACGCACCGTGCTCGCGACGCTGGTCGCAGCCCCCGCTGGCATCGCACTTACTGTGCGAGCGCAATCCAACACCAAGGTCGTGTTCGGCTACACCGCCGTGGTCGACTTCGCCTCGGTCTTCGTCGCGGCCGAAGAGGGCTACTTCACCAAGCGCCACCTGGACGTCGAACTGAAGTTCATCCCGCTGAACTCCACGATCCCCGCGGCGCTGCAATCCGACTCGCTACAGATCGGTGGGCCGACGCCATCGGTCTTCCTGCAGGCAGTCGATGGCGGGCTAGATCTGGTGCTTGTCTCCGGCGGCGGCGTCACTTCCAAGACCGTCACCGGCTTCGGCCTCGTGGCGCGCGCCGGCTCCGGAATCCGCAGCGCGCAGGATTGCGTCGGCAAGAAGATCGGTGTTCCCGGGCTCGGCGCTTTCCTGCACGTGACCTTCCGCGCGTGGCTCAAGGATCAGCACGTCGACTACCGCAAGGTCAACTTCGTCGAGGCCGCGTTCCCGCAGCACGGCGACCTGCTGCGCGGCGGATCGGTGGATGCGGTGGTGACCGCCGACCCGTTCATGAGCCGAATCACCGAGAGCGGCGCAGGCTACGTCGCGTCGTACTACTCGACCTTCTTGCCCGAAGGCAACCACACGATCGTGCACGCGGCCAAGCGTGAATGGGTCGCCAAGAACCCGGCCGCTGCGCGCGCCTTCCGAGAGGCCGTGCAGGAAGCCGGCGCGTTCATGCAGCAGCCGAAGAACGATGCCAAGGTGCGCGCAAGCATCGGCAAGTACATCAAGCTGCCGCCCGAGGTTCTGGCCAAGGCGCAGATTTCGCCCCCCGGTCCGGTGGTGAGCGACAAGCAGCTCGCCTACTGGGTCGGCCTGATGAAGGACCAGGAGATGCTCAAGACCTCGGTGGACGTGGCGAAGCTGATCGTCCGGTAGAACGCTCATGCGCGACACCAGCTTCCTGCGCTTCGACGGCGTGACGATCCGCCTCGGCGGCCGCGAGATTCTCTCGCCCACCTCGTTCGACGTGGCGCGCGGCGAATTCGTCTGCATCGTCGGCCCGAGCGGCTGCGGCAAGACCACGTTGCTGCGCGCGGCCAGTGGCCTGGTCGCAGCCAGTGCAGGCGGCATCTGGCGCAACGGGCTGCCCGTGTCCGAGCCGTCGCGCGAAGTGGCATTCGTGTTTCAGGACTATGGGCGCGCGCTGCTGCCATGGCGCAGCGTCGCGGGTAACGTGAGCCTCGCGCTCGAGGCGGCCGGTGTGGCGGCTTCGCAGCGTCCACCGCTGATCGACGAAGTGCTCGGCAAGGTCGGCCTCAGGCAGCATGCACAGAAGTTTCCGGTGCAGCTTTCCGGCGGCATGCAGCAACGTGCCCAGATCGCGCGCTGCCTCGCGCAGAAGCCCGAGCTGATGATGATGGACGAGCCATTCGGTGCACTCGACGCGCTGACCCGCCAGGGTCTGCAGGATGAACTCGCGAGGCTGGTGCGCGAGGACGGCTTGACCGTGCTCTTCGTCACGCACGACCTCGAAGAGGCCATCTACCTGGGCGACCGTGTGATCGCGCTGCAAGCCAATCCCGGCCCCGGCCGGCCGAGCCTTGCGCGCATGATCGACGTGCGCATCGAGCGGCCCCGCGACCAGCTCGCGACCAAGGAACACCCCGAGTTCCTGCGACTGCGGCGCGAACTGTTCGCGTTCATCGAGCAAGGTCATGACTGAGCGCGCAGTCGCCGCCCCAGTCGCGGCGCCACGTGAGGCGGGCCGCCGCTCACGCCGCTGGCCTGCGCAGTGGCGACCCTGGGTGTTGCCAGTCGTACTGCTCGGCCTGTACGAAGGCTACGCGCGGCGCGCGGCCGCGCTCGGCAGTGAAGCACTTGCGCCGCCGAGTGCCGCGCTGAAAGCGCTGGTCGGTGCGGCGATCGACGGCACGCTTTGGCAGGCCACCGGCTTCACGCTCGGCACGGCCGCGCTCGGGCTGCTGCTGGGGGCTGTGCTGGGCGTGGGCCTTGGCATCACGCTCGGTCTGTCGCGGCGTGCCGCGCGGCTCTCGATGCTGTCGATCGAGGTCTTGCGGCCTGTGCCGTCGGTGGCGCTGATCCCGCTGGCGATGCTGACGTTCGGCTTCGGCGTGCGCATGGAGCTTTGCGTCGTCGCTTTCGCGACCTTCTGGCCGCTGCTGATCCTGGTGCAGTCGGCGGTGCAGCAGGTCGAGCCGCGCTTGCTCGAGGTGAGTCGCGTGCTCGGCCTGTCGGCGAGCCAGCGGGCCTGGAAGATCGTGTTGCCGGCCATCGTTCCGCGACTCTTTGTCGCTTTGCGCCTCGGCGTTGCGGTGGCATTGGTGGTGGCTGTCACGGTCGAGATCGCCGCCAACCCGAACGGCATGGGCTACGCGATGATGATCGCGCAGCAGAGCTTCGATCCGGCGCTGATGCTCGGCTGGCTGGGTTGGATCGGTGTGGTCGGCTTCGTCATCAACTCGCTGATGTCGAGCTTGCAGCGCGGCGTCGCACGGCGCATGGGGGCCGTGCAATGAATCGGTCGCTCATCGAACGCTCGCGTGACTGGCTGGGTTCGGCCGCGGTATTGGCGGCGCTGATCGCGCT
This sequence comes from Rhodoferax sp., assembly GCA_026224975.1. Classification (GTDB taxonomy): domain Bacteria; phylum Pseudomonadota; class Gammaproteobacteria; order Burkholderiales; family Burkholderiaceae_C; genus LMDS01. Next base: position 28,547 of record JAMFRW010000193.1, read on the forward strand.
GTGGTGGATCACGAGCAACGCCGGCTGGGTGAGCCGCGTGTTCCTGCCCACGCCGCAGGCCACGCTCGCGAGCCTTGCCGAAGGCCTGAACTTCGGAGGGAGCGGCAACGGCGAGCTGCTCTCGTTCACGCTCGCGACCGTGAGCCGCATGTTGCTGGGCTGGGTGCTCGCCTCGTTGTTCGGTGTCGCGCTTGGCGCGGCAATCGGCGTGTCGCCCGCGGTGCGTGCGTGGGTGCAACCGACGCTCGAATTCATCCGCCCGCTGCCGGCATCGGCGCTGCTGCCGCTGGCCATATCGATCTTCGGACTGAACCCGGGGATGGTGCTGTTCGTGGTCGCTTTCGGCGCGATGTGGCCGGTGCTGTTGGCGACGGTCCATGGCTTCGCCGCCGTCGAGCCGCGACTCGCTGAAGTTTCACGCTGCCTGCAGATGACGCGCGCCGCCTTCGTCTGCAAGGTCGGCCTGCCCAACGCGATGCCCGACATCCTGGCCGGCATGCGCTTGTCGATGACGATCTCGCTGATCGTCGCCGTGGTCGGCGAAATGATCGCCTCGCAGAGTGGCCTGGGCCAGGCCATCCTGCTCGCGGCGCGCGCGTTTCGCGCGAGCGAACTCTTCGCCGGCATCGTGCTGCTGGGGCTGATCGGCTTCACGAGCAATGCGCTGCTGGCACTTGCCGAAAAGAAACTGCTGCGCTGGCAGCAACCCTGAAAGGAGCTCCACCATGACCCGCCGCTTCGTCGATCTTTCGATCTACCTCGAGAACGACGTTCTCTCCGACCCGCCGGCCTTCGCGCCGAAGATCCAGTATTTCACGCACGAGCAGAGCTTCGAGCAGATCGAGCCGTTCTTCCCCGGGCTGAAGAAGCAGGACCTGCCCGATGGCGAAGGCTGGGCCGTCGAACTGGTGACGCTGTCGACGCACAACGGCACCCATCTCGATGCGCCGTATCACTTTCACAGCACGATGAACAAGGCGCTCGGACATCAGGAGCGCTCCATCGCAATCCATGAGGTGCCGCTGGAGTGGTGCTTCCAACCCGGCGTGAAGCTGGACTTCCGTCACTTCCCCGATGGCTATGTCGTGACGGCCGCCGACGTGGAAGCCGAACTCGAGCGGATCGGCCACGCGCTCGCGCCGCTGGAGATCGTGGCCGTCAATACCCGCGCCGGTTCACGCTATGGCCAGCC
>JAMFRW010000018.1 GCA_026224975.1 Rhodoferax sp.
GCGGCAGGCTTCGACAGGCTCAGCCCGAGCGGGGTGTGGGAGCGAGGTGCGATGCAAGTGTCCGTGTTGACCACGCCGAACCAATGCCGTTCGCATGAGCCTGTATCTCCGACCGTCCTGACCCTGTCGAAGGGCGTGCCCCTGACGAACCAATGCCGTTCACACTGAGCCTGCATTCCCGATCGTCCTGAGCCTGTCGAAGGAAGTGCCGCTCATCGGCACCACGCGCCTCTTAGACTCGCTCCAAACCACAAACGGGGCAAGCGATGCGCGGATTCAGGGCAGTGGCAATTTGGATGTTGGGAGCACTCGCTGCTCAGGGAGCGCACGCCGCCACCATCACCACCGTCACCCCCCAAGGCGAAGTCGCCCAGGTCCGCCAGATCACCGTCAAGTTCTCCGAGGCCGTCATCCCCTTCGGCGATCTGCGCCTGCCCGATCCGGCTGCCGTCTCGTGCCAAGGCGCCGCGCCCGCAGGTTCAGGGGGATGGGCTAACGACCGCGTCTGGCTCTACGATTTTCGCGAGGCGTTGCCGCCCGGCACGCGCTGTACCGTCAAGGCCAAGGCCGACTGGAAGCCTGCCGCCGCCGGCGCATCGGGCGCGCTCACCGGCACCACCGAATTCGCCTTCAACACCGGTGGCCCGGCCGTTGTCTCGATGCGGCCCTACGACGGTTCGCGGATCGAGGAAGACCAGTACTTCCTCCTGCGCCTGAACGGCCCGGCGGTCGAAGCAACGGTGACGGCCAACGCCTGGTGCGAGGTCGAAGGCATCGGCGAAAAACTCGCCGTCAAGGTGATCACCGGCGACGTGCGCGAGCAGCTCTTGAAAGCTCGCCGAATCGACAAGCCGCAAGCCGAGCGCACGCTCGTGCTCGCCTGCCAGCGCCCGCTGCCCAACGCCACCGCCGTCCGCATCATCTGGGGCAAAGGCATCGCCGCAGCCGCCAACCCGAAGATCACGACGAGCGCCGAGCAGCGCTATCGCTTCACCGTGCGCCCGGCCTTCACGGCGGAGTTCAGCTGCGAGCGTGAGCGCGCCAGCGCCCCGTGTTTGCCGATCCGCCCGATGAGCCTGCGCTTCTCCGCGCCCGTCTCGCGCGAGCTGGCGGCGCAGATCCGACTCAAGCCCGCCACGGGCGATGCGCTCGCGCCGGTCTTCGACAAGGACGACAAGGCCGAGGAGTTCAGCGAGATCACCTTCCCCAAGCCGCTGCCCGAAAAGACCAGCTTCGCCATCACGCTGCCGCGCGAGCTGAAGGACAACGCAGGCCGCACGCTCGCCAACGCCGCGAGCTTTCCGCTGACGGTCGCGACCGGCGACGCGCCGCCCATCGCCAAGTTCGCCGCCGCGCCCTTCGGCGTGGTCGAGCTGAATGCCGATGCGATGCTGCCCGTGACCTTGCGCCATGTGCAGGGCGATCTGCGCCCCGCCGCGTCATCGGGCCAGGTGCGCGTGAAGCGCCTGCAAACCGATGCCGACATCCTCGCCTGGTACGCCAAGCTCGCCAAGTACAACGAGACGCAGCTCAGCGCCAAAGAGCTTGGCCTGCCCGAGAAGGATTGGTTCACCTTCGAGGAAACGACCAACGCGCAGGGCCGCAAGATCAGGCAGCGCCTCGAACGCTATGTGGGCACGCGCGAGGTCTCGCTGCTCACGAAAGAGATCAACGCCAAGCGGCTCGACCTGCCACAGTTGATGGGCGGCGACCCGCGGCCGTTCGAGGTGGTCGGCATCCCGTTGCCCGAGCCCGGCTATCAGGTCGTCGAGATCGAATCGCGCCGCCTGGGCGAATCGCTGCTCGACAAGAAGGCGCCGATGTTCGTGCGCACCGGCGTGCTCGTCACCAACCTGGGCGTGCACTTCAAGCTGGGCCGCGAGAACAGCGTGGCCTGGGTGACGACGCTCGACAAGGGCCAGCCGGTCGAGGGCGCGGATGCGGTCGTCAACACCTGCAACGGCCAGCCGCTGTGGTCGGGCAAGACTGACCGCCAAGGCCTGGCACGCGTGCCCAAGGCGCTGCCGTCCGACTTCGAGCATTGCGCCGCCGACAGCGGCCTCTTCGTGACCGCGCGCAAGGCCGATGCGAGGGGCGTGGTCGACACCAGCTTCGTCTTCACGAGCTGGCAAAAAGGCATCGAGTCGTGGCGCTTCAATGTGCCGACCGGTCGCGGCGCCGAGCCCGAGGCGCGCGCGCACACCGTCTTCGACCGCACGCTGTTTCGCGCCGGTGAGACGGTCTCGATGAAGCACTTCGTGCGCATCGAAACCTCCCTTGGCCTCGCGATGCTGGCGCCCGATGCGCTGCCCACGCGGCTGAAGATCGTGCATCAGGGAACCGGGCAGGAGTTCGTGCAGCCGCTGGCGTGGAACGGCACGCGCTTTGCCGCGTCGAGCTGGAACATTCCCCCTGCCGCCAAGCTGGGTGTGTACGACGTGATGCTGGAAAGCGGGCCCGAGAGCCATCGCCGCCAATGGAGCAGCGGCAACTTCCGCGTCGAGGAGTTCCGGCTGCCGCTGGTCGATGCGCGCGTGAGCGGGCCGAAGGCGGTGAGTGTGGCGCCGGCCACGTTGCCGATCGACGTGCAGCTCAACTACTTCTCGGGCGGCGGCATGGTGCAAGCGCCGGCCCGCGCCAGCGCGCTGCTCAAGAGCCGCAACGCGAGCTTCAATGGCTATGACGAGTTTTCGTTCGAGCCGCCGCGCGAAGCCGTCAAGGCGCAGCAAGGTGGCGACGAAGAAGACAGCGACGCCGATTCGAACGCACGCGACGGCAAGCTAGTGGCCGACAAGCTCCCGCTCACGACCGACAAGAACGGCGCCGCCAGCTTCACGCTGAAGGACTTGCCCAAGATCACGCGGCCGAGCGAGATCACCGCCGAAGTCACCTTCAACGACCCGAACGGCGAAGTGCAGACCGCGTCCACCAGCATCGCCTTGTGGCCGAGCGCGGTGGTGCTCGGCGTGAAGACCGGCTCGTGGGCGAGCAACCACGGCAAGGTCAAGTTCACCGCGCTGGCGCTCGACACGGCCGGCAAGCCGATCAAGGGCCAGAGCATCGAAGTGCGCGGCCGGCTGAGCCAGGTCATCAGCACCCGCAAGCGCATGGTCGGCGGCTTCTACGCCTACGACAACCGCACCGAAGTCAAAGACCTCGGCGCGCTGTGCAGCGGCAGCGCCGATGACCGCGGCCTGCTGCTGTGCGAAGCCGCGCTGGAGACCGCCGGCCAGGTCGATCTGATCGCGCAGGCGAAAGACGCGCAGGGCAACCCGGTGCAAGCCGCCTCCAGCGTGTGGGTGACGAAGCAGGGCGAGCTCTGGTTCGCGCAAGACAACGACGACCGCATCGATGTGCTGCCGGAGAAGAAGCGCTACGAGCCCGGCGAAACCGCGCGCCTGCAAGTGCGCATGCCGTTCCGCGAAGCGACCGCGCTGGTGGCAGTCGAACGCGAAGGCGTCATCGACACGCGCGTGATCACGCTGCGCGGCGACGACCCGACGATCGATCTCAAGATCGAGCCCACCTGGGGCCCGAACGTCTACGTGAGCGTGCTCGCGCTGCGCGGCCGCATCCGCGAGGTGCCCTGGTATTCGTTCTTCACCTGGGGCTGGAAAGAGCCGCTGAACTTGGTGCGATCCTTCTGGTACGAAGGGCGCGAATACCAGGCGCCCACGGCGATGGTGGATTTGTCGAAGCCGGCGTTCAAGCTCGGCGTGGCGGCGCTCAAGATCGGCATCAAGGCGCATGAGTTGCAGGTGAGCGTGACGGCCGACAAGCCGCAATACGCGGTGCGCCAGAAGGCCACCGCGCGCATCAAGGTCATGCACGATGGCAAGCCGGTGGCGGGTGCCGAAGTGGCGTTTGCCGCGGTCGACGAAGGCCTGCTCGCACTCCGCGCCAATGACTCCTGGGACTTGCTCGGCGCGATGATCCAGCCGCGCGCGTGGGGCGTGGAGACCAGCACCGCGCAAAGCGAAATCATCGGCCGCCGACACTACGGGCGCAAGGCCGTGGCGGCCGGGGGCGGCGGGGGCCGTGGCAGCACGCGCGAGCTGTTCGACACGCTGCTGGTGTGGAAGGCGCAGGTCACGCTCGATGCGAACGGCGAGGCCGTGGTCGAAGTGCCGCTGAACGATTCGCTCACCAGCTTCAAGCTTGTCGCGGTGGCCGATTTTTCGAATGGCACGGGTACTCAACAGTTCGGCACCGGCAGCACCAGCATCCGCGTCACGCAGGACTTGCAGGTTCTCGCCGGTCTGCCGCCGCTGGTGCGCGAGGGCGATCAGTTCACCGCGATGCTGACCCTGCGCAACACCACCGCGCGTGAGATGAAAGTGCATGCCACGCTGCAAGGCACCGTCAACAGCGGCGACCCGATCACGCACACGCCGCTTGCATTGCCGCCGCAAGATGTGGTGATCGCCGCGGGTGCCGCGAAGGAGGTGACGTGGCCGATCGGTGTGCCCGCCGATGCGTTCAGCGTGAACTGGGAAGCGGCTGCAGACGAACAAGGCAGCAGCGCCGATCGCGCGAAAGACCGCATCAGGGTCACGCAACTCGTCGCCCCTGCCGTGCCGGTGCGCGTGATGCAGGCGACCTTGCAGCAGCTCGACGGCGCCTTCACGCTGCCCATCGCGGCGCCGGCCGACGCCTTGCCGGAAACTGGCAAGGACTACACAAGAGCGCGCGGTGGCGTGCTGGTCGCCGTGCAGCCCAAGCTCACCGGCGCGCTGCCCGGCATGCGGCGCTACTTCGAGACTTATCCGTTCATCTGCCTGGAGCAAAAAACCTCCAAGTCGGTCGGCCTCAAAGACGCCAAGCTCTGGGCTGGTGTGGCCAACAGCCTGCCGACCTACCTCGACAACGATGGCCTGGCGAGCTACTTTCCGCCGCGTGCCGAAGACGGCCCGCGTGGCAGCGACCGGCTCACCGCCTACGTGCTCGCGGCCACGCACGAAGCCGGCTTCGAGCTGCCGCAGCCGGCGCGCGACGCGATGCTGGCTGGGCTCACGGCGTTCGTCGAAGGCCGCATCGAGCGCAAGTTCTGGTCGCCCAAGGCAGACCTCGATGTGCGCAAGCTGGCGGCGATCGAAGCCCTGTCGCGCTACGGCCGCGCGCAGGCGAAGATGCTCGGCTCGGTCAACCTCACGCCGAACGTGTGGCCGACGGCAGCCGTTATCGACTGGCTCAACATCTTGAAGCGCATCGAAGGCGTGCCCAACCAGCCCAAGCGACTGGAAGAGGCCAACCAGATCCTGCGAAGCCGCCTCACCTATGCCGGCACCACGTTGAAGTTCAGCAACGAAGAAGACGACTTCTGGTGGTGGCTGATGGACAGCGCCGATGCCAACGCCGCGCGCCTCATCCTCGCTGTGCTCGACGACCCGGCCTGGCGCGATGATCTGCCACGCATGGTCGTTGGTTCGCTCGCTCGGCAGCGCGGTGGCGCTTGGTTGACGACGACAGCCAACCTATGGGGATCGCTCGCGCTCGACAAGTTCTCGGTCAAGTTCGAGTCGGTCAAGATTGCTGGCCGCACGGTCGCGACCACAGGTGCTTCGCCCATGACCATCGACTGGGCCAGGCAGGCCGAAGGCGGCGCGATGAAGCTGCCGTGGCCCGCGCAAGCCGGCACCTTGAACGTCACGCAAGACGGAACCGGCAAGCCCTGGCTCACCGTGCAAAGCCTGGCCGCTGTGCCGCTCAAGGCGCCGATCCGCGCGGGCTACAGCGTCACGCGGTCCATCACCGCCATCGAGCAGAAGGACAAGGCGACCTGGTCACGTGGCGATGTGGTCAAGGTGCGCGTGGAAGTGGAAGCGCAAAGCGACATGACCTGGGTCGTCGTCAGCGACCCGGTGCCCGGCGGCGCCACCATCCTCGGCTCCGGCCTGGGCCGCGACAGCGCCATCGCAACGAGAACCGAAAAGCGCGAAGGCAACGCCTGGCCTGCCTTCGAAGAACGCAGCTTCGAAGCCTTCCGCAGCTACTTCGAATACCTGCCGCGCGGCAAGCACGTCATCGAATACACCGTCCGCCTCAACAACCCCGGCCGCTTCGCCCTGCCGCCGACGCGCGTGGAGGCGATGTATGCACCGGAGAGTTTCGGGGAGTCGCCAAATGGGGCGGTGGAGGTGGGGCCGTGAATGGATCGACTCGGCGCACGGGGCAATCGGGGTGACGACATGAGGACAGCATTCCGTCTCCTCATCGTTGTGAGCGCTGTCGTTGTTTGTCAGTCAGCCCAAGCCCTGCCCACCTTCGCCGAAGTCCGCGCTGCGCATCGCCCGTCCGACATCACGCTGCTCGATCGCCATGGGGAACCGATCCAGACGGTGCGCACCGACAAGACCGTGCGGCGGCTCGCTTGGGTGCCACTCGCCGACATGTCGCCCGCCTTGCTGCAGGCCATCGTGCTGAGCGAAGACAAGCGGTTTTACGAGCACAGCGGCGTCGATTGGAGTGCTGTGGCGCGCAGTGCGTGGGGCAATGTGTGGAACGTGAAGACGCGAGGCGCGTCGACCTTGACGATGCAGTTGGCGGGGCTGATCGACGACGGTCTGGCGCGGCCGGCTGCCGGCCGCAGCGTGGTGCAGAAGATCGGCCAGGCGCTGACGGCGACGCAGTTGGATGCGCGCTGGAAGAAGAGCGAGATCCTCGAGGCGTATCTCAACTCGGTGGCGTTTCGCGGAGAGATCGTCGGCATCGATGCGCTGGCGCAAACGCTGTTCGGCAAGCACGCGAGTGGGCTCGACGCTCAAGAAGCCGCGTTGGCCGCGGCGCTGGTGCGCGGGCCGAACGCGCGGCCGGAGACGGTGGCGCAGCGCGCTTGTGGCGTCCTGCAGTTGCAGCAACTCGGCTGCACCGGCGTCACCGCGCTGACCGAAACCTCGCTGGCCCGTCAAGGTGCGATGCCGCTGGGCGAGCAACTCGCGCCGCACTTTGCACGGCAGGTCGTGCAGGCCGATGGCGCGGCGCTTCAGCGGAGCACGCTCGATGCTGGCTTGCAGCGGCTGGCGGTCGCGTCGCTGCGCCGGCAGTTGGCGGAACTGAGCGGCCGCAACGTCGAGGATGGCGCGGTGGTCGTGCTCGACAACGCCTCGGGCGAGGTGCTGGTATGGGTCGGGTCGAGTGGCGATTTTTCTGGCGCGGCGCAGGTCGATGGTGTGCTCGCGCGCCGGCAACCGGGCTCGGCGCTGAAGCCCTTTGTCTATGAACTCGCGTTCGAGAAGCGGCTGATCACGCCGGCCAGCCTGATCGACGATTCACCGGCGCAGCTCGCGACCACGAGTGGCCTCTACCTGCCGCAGAACTACGACCACGACTTCAAGGGCTGGGTCAGTGCGCGCACGGCGCTCGGCGCGAGCCTGAACGTGCCGGCGGTGCGGGTTGGCGCCATGCTCGGGGCCGATGCGCTGGTCGAGCGTTTCAACGCGCTTGGCCTGGCGCTGCCGCAGACCGGCGGTTACTACGGCAACTCGCTCGCGCTCGGCAGCGCGGATGTGAGCTTGCTGGCGCTGACGAATGCTTATCGGACGCTGGCGAATGGCGGGTGGTATGCGCCTGTGGCGCTGCGCGGCTCGCAGCAGAAGGCTGCGGCTCAACGCATCGCCGATCCCGCTGCGGTGTTCCTCGTCACTGAAATCCTCGCCGACAACAACGCGCGTGCCCGCACCTTCGGCCTCACCAGCCTGCTCGCCACGCGCGGCTTCGCGGCCGTCAAGACCGGCACCAGCAAGGACATGCGCGACAACTGGTGCCTGGGCTTCACCGACCGCTACACCGTCGGCGTCTGGGTCGGCAACGCGGGCGGCGAGGCGATGCACAACGTCAGTGGTGTGAGCGGCGCGGCGCCGGTGTGGCAGGCGCTGGTGCAGCATCTGCACGCGGGGCGGCCGTCGAGGGCGCCGGTGATGCCGCAGGGCGTGGTCGGCGTGGCGGTTCGCTTCGATGCGCAGCGCGAGCCGGCGCGGCAGGAGTATTTCATCTCGGGCACGGAGCAGGCGGTTCAACGTGGCAGCGCGCAATCGATGGCCGGTTCGGGCAGTGTGAAAGCCGGAGTCGGGGGTGACCGATTCGGCATCACCACGCCGCGCGATGGCAGCATCTTTGCGATCGATCCTGACATGCCGCCGGCTGCGCAACGCATCACCTTCGAGGGTGAGCGTGGGGTGTGGATGCTGGATGGCAAGCGGGTGGGTGCGGGCGCCAAACTGACTTGGGCGCCTTGGCCTGGGCGGCATGAGCTGGTGCTGACCGACGCGGCCGGGGCGCCGCTTCAGAGTGTGCGCTTCGAGGTGCGGGGGGCGGGGGTCAAGGTGGCCCAGAGCAAACGCTGAGCGCTGGTTGTCAGGCCGCGGCGGTCGGGCACTCCCTTTGACAAGCTCAGGCCGACTGGGCACTTCGACAGGCTCAGTGCGAGCGGTTCTGGGGTACGCCGAGGGGCTCGATGTGAGCGGTTTAAGGACTCAGCGCGAGCGGTTCGAGACACTCAGCGTGAGCGGCCTAGGCGCTCGGTGTGAGCGGATTCGGGGCGATCAGCGCGAGCGGTTGTGGTGCGAACTGCTCCCCCATCCCGCTCGGGCTGAGCCTGTCGAAGCCTGGTTCAGAACCCGCTCAACCTCGTGCGAATGCCCGCTCCATCGCCACATCGATCACCATGCCGCAGAGGCTGTAGATCAGCGAGCCGATGAGCGCCGCCCCGAAGCCGGCCACATGAAACCCATCGAGCACCGATGCGGCAAAGTAGAACATCAGCGCGTTGATGATGAAGAGGAAGAGGCCGAGCGTCACCAGCGTGACTGGCAGCGTGAGCAGCACGAGGATGGGCCGCAGCAGCGTGTTGAAGAGGCCCAGCACGAAGGCCGCGATCAACGCTGAGGTGAAGTTCTTCACCTCCACGCCGGGGTAGAGATGGGCCACCAGCAGCAAAGCGGCGGCGAGAAGAAGCCAGCGAACGATGATTTTCATGGGCGAAGAATAGCGCGACGCGGCAGGCCCTCTGCGTAGCGCCCACCCACGCAGCACGCAGCAGGCGCACAGCAGGCGCGACTCCTGCAAAGGGCCGCCGCAGATCAGGCAATCTGAATTCTCTTCAAGGTCATTAACGCGAATCGTTCGCATTAGTGTTAAATTTGCCCCATCGCGACGTCGGTAGCAACCCTTGACCGACGCATCGCATGCACTCACCGCCAGCTCATGGCTCTCTCCAACGCGTCCCCCATGGCTCCACCTTCATCGACGATCGCGCTCAACGTTTCGGCCAGCATGCCGTCCGACGAAGGCATGGCGCGGCGCGCGTTGCAGTTGCCGAGCCTGTCGCAGAGCGGCGCCGATGGCCTCTCACCCACGCAGCGGCGCGTGATGGTGCTGGGCATCGTCGCGGCGCACATCGTCGGCGTCTACGCGATCCTGCAAGTGCGTGAGGTGCGCGAGGCGGTGGTCGAAGCGGTGCCGATGTTCGTCAACCTCATTGCACCCGCGCCGCCAGTCCCGCCCACCGCGCCACCACCGCCGCCCAAGCCGCAGCCGATCCAGAAGAAGCCGCAGCCAGCCCGCGTGGTGGCTGCGGCGCCGTCGCCAGCGCCCTCGACCTTCAGCGTGCCCGCGCCGCCGCCGGACATCGCACCCGAGCCCACGCCGCCCACACCGGTCGAAGTGGTGGCCGCGCCCGCACCGCCTGCCCCTGCCCCCGAGCCGCGCATCATCCCTGCATCTTCCGTGCGCTACCTCGAGCCGCTGATGCCGGTGTACCCGCGCCTCTCGGTTCGTCTGCAAGAGACCGGCCGCGTGATGGTGCGCGTGTTCATCGACGAGCACGGCATGCCGCAGCAGGCGCAGGTGAGCAAGGCATCGGGCTTTGCACGGCTCGATGAATCGGCGCTCGCGGCCGTGCGCAAGGTGCGCTTCGAACCCTACACAGTGAACGGCCGCCCCGCGACGGGCTGGGCCTTCATCCCCGTTGATTTTGTCTTGGAGAAGTGAGCGTGAACACAGAAGTCGCAGGTTTGGGATTCGGCCATTTCATCACCCAGAGTGATGTGGTGGGCAAGACGTTGCTGGTGATCCTGATCGCCATGTCGGTCGCCTCGTGGGCCATCATCGCGGTCAAGGGCGTCTCGCTGCTGACGCGCCGCAGCCGCAGCGCGAGCTTCCTCAATTTCTTCTGGAACGCGACCTCGCTCGACGCGGTGGCCGCCGAGATCGGCACGCACGGCGCGCGCGATCCGTTCTCGCACCTCACCAGCCACGCGATGCACGCGCAGGCGCATCACGCCAAGTACGGCGCGGCCAAGCTCGAAGAAACCGGTACGTCGAGCGAGTTCGTCACCCGCACCATCAAGAAGGTGCTCGACGAAGAAACCACCCGGCTCGAAAACGGCCTGGCGATGCTCGCGACGGTCGGCGCCACCGCGCCCTTCGTCGGCCTCTTCGGCACGGTCTGGGGCGTGTACCACGCGCTCGTCGCGATCGGCATGAGCGGCGCCGGCACGCTGGACAAGGTTGCCGGCCCGGTAGGCGAGGCGCTGATCATGACCGGCCTCGGCCTGGCCGTCGCCATCCCCGCCGTCATGGGCTACAACTGGCTGACACGCGCCAACCGCGTGATGGCTGCCAAGCTCGATGCCTTCGCCTACGAGCTGCACACCTTCGTGTCGATGGGCCATGCGCTCGGCCACGGCGCGGCGCCGGAGTCGAGTGCGGCCAACGTCCGCGCGATGTCGGCTCGCCCGGCCGCGGCCTGAGGAGCGCGACATGGCCTTCGCCAGTTTCGATTCCAAGAGCGCGGGCGCGCCGATGTCCGAGATCAACATGGTGCCGTTGATCGACGTGATGCTCGTGCTGCTTGTCATCTTCATCGTGACCGCGCCGCTGCTCACGCAGGCGGTGAAGCTGGAGCTGCCCAAGGTCAGCTCGCAGGTCAACGACATGCGGCCCGAGAAGGTCGAGTTCGCGATCGACGCGGCCGGCCTGCTCTACTGGAACGGCGAGCAGGTAGCCCGTGACGAAGCTGCGCGCCGCTTCGAGGCCGAAGGCAAGAAGCCCACCCAGCCCGAAGTGCACCTGCGTGCCGACCAGGCCGTGGCGTACCGCTTCGTCGCCCAGACCCTGGCCGATGCATCCAAGGCCGGCCTCACCAAGGTCGGCTTCATCAGCGAGCCCGACGCCAAATGAACATGATCGATCGTCAGCCATCGCGCCTCGATGAGCGCCTGCCCGTGAGTGGCTCGGCAACGCCGTTCGCGCAAGGCCTGCGCCTGTCTCGCCAGGAGCCGTCGCCAACAGTTTTGCGCGTGTCGAGCGACGATCTTTTCGCAGGCTCGGCGGAAGTGCAGATCGAGCACCACGGTGCCATCTACCGCCTGAAGCACACCTCGCTCGGCAAGCTGATCCTGACGAAGTGAGCGCGAAGACACCCGACCCGCGACGCTCGTACTGGCTCAAGACGCTCCACCAGTGGCACTGGATCAGCTCCGCCGTGTGCCTGATCGGCATGCTGCTCTTTGCCATCACCGGCATCACCTTGAACCACGCGACGCAGATCGAATCGCAACCGAAGGTCGTGACCCGCGACGCTGATCTGCCGCCCGAACTGAAAGCCTCGCTCGCCCCCAAGCCCGATGCGGGCGATGCCAAATCGAATGCCGAACTGCCCGCTGATCTGCGTCGATGGCTCATGGACAAACTCTCGCTCGACGTGGGCGCGCGCCCGGCCGAATGGTCGCGTGAAGAGATCTACCTCGCGCTGCCGCGGCCCGGCGGCGATGCCTGGCTGCGCATCGACCGCACGGCCGGCTCGGTCGAATACGAGCTCACCGACCGCGGCTGGATCTCCTATCTCAACGACCTGCACAAGGGCCGCAACAGCGGTACCGCGTGGAGCTGGTTCATCGACATCTTTGCCGTGGCCTGCCTGGTGTTCTGCATCACCGGCTTGTTCATTCTCAAGATGCATGCGGCACAGCGCGCAAGCACCTGGCCGATCGTCGCCTTGGGCCTGTTGATTCCGCTGCTGATTGCGGTGCTGATGATTCATTGACCACTTTTATTTTCCGAGGATTCTTTTCATGCGAATACCTTATTCGATGCGCTACTCCGTCGCCTTGAGCGCCGTGGTGGGTTTGCCGGCCATCGCGGCCGATCTGAACGTCAAGGTCGAGCTGCCGCGCCTGCCGGTGGCCGAATACCACAAGCCCTACATCGCCATCTGGATCGAGAAGGCCGCCGACCAGGGCTTTGCCGGCAACCTCGCCGTCTGGTACGACCTGAAGAAGCGCGACAACGGCGGCACCAAGTGGCTCAAGGACATGCGCCAGTGGTGGCGCAAGAGCGGTCGCGAGCTGCAGATGCCGGTCGATGGCGTGAGTGGCGCCACGCGCGCACCCGGCGAGCATGTGATCCAGCTCGGCTCGGCCAAGGCACTGGCTTCGCTGCCGCCGGGGCAGTACCAGGTGGTCGTCGAAGCCTCGCGTGAGAACGGCGGCCGCGAGGTCGTGCGCGTGCCCTTCCAGTGGCCGGCCACCGCGCAATCGGCCAAGTCGCAAGGCGAAGGCGAACTCGGCACCGTCACCCTGGAGATCAAGCCATGAAGCACCGTCACCACCTCCTGGCCATCGCGCTTGCCGCCGCGCTGCTGCCCTTGGGCGCCCAAGCGCACCGCACCTGGCTGATGCCATCGGCGACCTTCGTCGATGTGGCCGACAGCGCCCAGCCGCCGGTCATCACCGTCGATGGCGCGGTGTCCGAAGACCTGTTCGAATTCGACACCAATGCGCTGGCGCTCGATGGCCTCGCGATCATCGCGCCCGACGGCAGCACCGTCGCGGCCGATGCGCTCATCACCAGCCGGCGCCGCAACGGCTTCGAGCTGAAGCTCGCGCAGCAAGGCACCTACCGCATCGCCAATTTCAGCGACATGTTGATGGCCAACTACAAGGTCGGCACCGAAACCAAGCGCTGGCGCGGCACGGCTGCGGCGCTGGCCAAGGAAGTGCCGGCGGATGCGCAAGAGCTGCAGGTCAGCCGCATGCAGGCACGCGTCGAAACCTTTGTGACGCGCGGCGCGGCCGGCGGCAAGGCGCTGGCGCCGAGCGGCGTGGGCCTGGAGGCCGTGCCGATCACGAGCCCGACCGACCTGAGCGTGGGCGACAGCTCCAGCTTCAAGCTGTTGCAAGACGGCAAGCCGGTGGCCGGTGCCGACGTGACCGTCATCCGCGGTGGCAACCGCTACCGCTACAAGATGGGCGAGATCGCGCTCAAGACCGATGCGCAGGGTGTCTTCAACATCACCTGGGCGGAGGCTGGTCGCTACTGGATCGGCGCGAGCGTCGGCGCGCGTGGACCGGGTGGCCCGGTGGGCACGGTCGCGGCTCCGAGCTTGCGCGCGAGCTACAGCGGGACCGTCGAAGTCGTGCCCAAGTAAATGCGCGGGGTGATGGGCGCGAGAGGGGGCGGCGCTGGAAGTCCCGGTGCGTCGAGCGCGGGCGCGGCGGGTGCCGGCGTGCGAGGTGCCGACACGCGACGCGTCGTCGTGCCGCCGGTGGTTGCGATGGCCACGCCGCCTTTGGGCGGTGTCTTGCACCGTCTTGCCGGCGAGACGATGGGCACGACCTGGTCGGCTTCCTTCGTCGCGTCTCATCGTTGCGCGCTCGACCCGTTGCGCACCGGCATGCAGGCCGCGCTCGATGCCGTCGTCGCCGAGATGAGCCCGTGGGAGCACGAGTCGGCCATCAGCCGCTTCAACCGTGCGGTGCCCGGCAGTTGGCATGTGCTGTCGCCAGCGTTCTTCGGCGTGCTGGCTCATGGGCTGCTGCTGGCCGAAGCGAGTGGTGGCGCGTGCGACCCGAGCGTTGGCGCGCTGGTCGATCTGTGGGGCTTCGGGCCGCGTCGTCGCGACAGTGAGCGAGCCTTCGCCGTGCCCACGCGCGAGGCCATCGCCCGTGCGTTGGCCTGCAGCGGCTGGCAACGCCTGCAGGTCGATGCACCGGCGCGCCGCGTGCGCCAGCCCGGCGGCTTGCGGCTCGATCTGTCGGGCATCGCCAAGGGCTTCGGCGTCGACGAAGTTGCGCGTTTTTTGCAGCGCAGCGGTATCGAGAGTTTTCTGGTGGAAGTCGGCGGCGAGCTGCGGGGTGAAGGGCTCAAGCCTGACGGCCAGCCGTGGTGGGTGGCGCTCGAAGTGCCGGGCGCTGATCTGCCGCAAACCGTGGTGGCGCTGCACGGCCTGTCGGTCGCGACCTCCGGCGACTACCGCCGCTGCTTCGAGCGCGTGGGCCAACGCTACAGCCACACCATCGACCCGCGTGATGGCTTGCCGATCCGGCACGGGCTGGCGTCGGTGACGGTGCTGCACCGCGAGGCGATGGCGGCCGATGCGCTCTCGACCGCGCTCACTGTGATGGGTGTCGAGCCCGGTTTGTCCTTCGCGCGCGAGCAGGGCGTTGCGGCGCTCTTCGTCGCGCGCACCGACAGTGGCTTCGAAGAGCACACGAGCGATGCACTTGCGGCGATGCTGACATGAGCTGGGGTTCGACCGGCCTGCGGTTCACCGCCGCGGCCATCGCCATCCTTCTGTGGATCTTGCTCTGCGTCGTCATCGCGCGGAGTGAGCGGCGCAAGCGCCTGCAGGCCGCGCAAGACCACGCCATTCCGGCCTTGCCCGCCGCCATCGGCAAGCCGTGGCTCATCGCCTATGCCAGCCAGACCGGCACCTGTGAAGACATCGCCTGGCAGACCGCGAAGAGCCTGCATGCAGCCGGTGTGCCCGCCCAGGTAATGGCGCTCGGCGCCGTCACGCCCGCCGATCTGGCCGTCGCCGAACGTGCGCTCTTCGTCACCAGCACCTACGGCGAAGGCGACCCGCCCGATGCGGCCGAGCCCTTCGCGCGCAAGGTCATGGCCGAGACGCTGGCGCTGGCGCCTTTGCAGTTCGCGGTGCTCGCGTTGGGCGATCGCGAATACGTCAACTTCTGCGGCTTTGGCCGCACGCTCGATGCGTGGCTCACGCAATGCGGCGCGCAGCCCATGTTCGATCGGGTCGAGGTCGACAACGTGGACGACGCGGCGCTGCTGCGCTGGCGCGAAGAGCTGGGCCTGGTCGTCGCGAAAACCGGTGCCGGCGAACTCTCGGCCTGGGAGGCCGCGGCCTGGCAGCGCTGGCGCATCGCTGCCCGCCGGCACCTGAACCCGGGCAGCGCCGGCGCGCCGACCTTCCACATCGAACTCACGCCGGTCGATGCCGTCGCAAAGCCGAGCTGGCATTCCGGTGACCTGGTGCAGGTGCTCGCGCCAGGCGATGACGCAAGGCCGCGCGAATACTCCATCGCGTCGCTGCCCGCCGATGGCAGCGTGCAGTTGCTGGTTCGCCAGGAGCGCCATGTCGATGGCCAGCTCGGCGTGGCGTCGGGCTGGCTGACGGAGCACAACGCCTTGGATGGCGAGGTGAAGTTGCGGCTTCGCCCGCACCGCGCTTTTCAGTTGGGTGACAACGCCCATCGCCCGCTCATCTTGGTCGGCAACGGCACCGGCCTGGCGGGCTTGCGCGGCCACTTGAAAGCGCGCGCGGCCAACGGCATCGGCCGCAATTGGCTGGTCTTCGGTGAACGGCAGGAGGCGTTCGACTACTACCACCGCGACGAGCTGGAAGCCTGGCGCGCCAACGGCGTGCTGGAACGCGCCGACATCGTCTTCTCACGCGACCAGCCGGAGCGGCGCTATGTGCAGGACGCGCTGCGCGAGTCGGCCGGGGAAGTGCGCGAGTGGTTGAATGCCGGGGCGGCGGTTTATGTGTGCGGCAGTCTGGAAGGCATGGCGGGCGGCGTGGATGCGGCGCTCAAGGAGATCGCCGGGGCCGAGGCGATTCATGAACTGGCGGAGGCCGGGCGGTATCGGCGGGATGTTTACTGACCGTCAAAGCTCCGCCCACATCCGCAAAAGGTTGTGATAGTGCCCCGTCAGCGCCACCAGCTCGGCTTCATCCCCATGCCGCGCACGCAGCGCCTGCAGGTTCTGGTCGAGCTCGAACAGCAACCCGCGCTGGCCATCATCGCGCACCATGCTCTGCGTCCAGAAGAACGAGCACACGCGCGCCCCGCGCGTCACCGGCGTCACGCGGTGCAGGCTGCTCGACGGGTAGAGGATCAGGTCACCCGCCGGCAGCTTGACCTCGTGCTCGCCATAGGTATCGACCACGATCAGCTCGCCGCCTTCGTAGTCATCGGGTTCGCTCAGGAAGAGCGTGCATGACAGATCGGTGCGCAGGCTGAAGTTCGTGCCCGGCACCGTGCGCACCGAGCCGTCGATGTGCAGGCCGTAGTGCTCGCCGCCTTCGTAGCGGTTGAAGAGCGGCGGCACGGTGCGCAGCGGCAGCGCGGCCGAGAAGTACAACGGGTTGGCGGCCAGCGCTTTCAGGATGATCTCGCCGAGTTCGCGGCCGGTCGCAGACAGTTCGGGCAACTGGCGGTTCTGCTTGACCTGCGCGCCTTGCGGGCCGACGGTCGCGCGGCCATCGACCCAATCGGTCGCATCCAGCGTCTGGCGGATGTGCCGCACCTGGTCGCGGCTCAGCACCTCGGGCACATGCAACATCATGATGAAAAGATCTCCAGGTCGAAATGCCAAGAACCCGTCGCAAGCGAAGGGCTCGCGGTGGCGCCCGGATGATGACACCGCTCGCGCGGCATCATCGATCAGGAAGCGCGGTCGGAACGGCGGTCAAAACTGAACGTTGGCGGTCACCAGCGCCGAGCGCGGCACGCCCGGGTAATAGCGCGAGCGGCCGTTGTTCACCGAGGCCAAATATTCCTTGTCGAACAGGTTGTACAGGTTCAACTGCAGCGACACGTTCTTGTTGATCTCGTAGCCCACCACTGCATCGGCGACCCAGTACGACGGCATCTCGGTGATGCCGGTGACGGTGGCGAGGTTGGCCACATTGCTGGTCGTCGTGGCCGTGTCCACATAGCGCACGCCGCCGCCGAGCGTGAGCCCGAACGGGAACTTGTAGGTGGCCCAGGAAGTGAACGCAACCTTCGGCGACCACTGGATGGTGCCGCCCTGCGTGGCGGCCGCAGCGTTGGTGATCTTCGGGTCCATGAACGCCAGGCCGGCGCTGATGTTCAGCTCGTTCGTCACTTGCCCGACCACGCTCAGCTCCACGCCCTCGACACGCCGCTTGCCGATCTGCGTGTAGACCGTGGTGTCGATCGGGTCGACCACCAGCTCGTTCTTGTTCTCGCTGCGGAAGACCGCGCCGGTGACGGCAAGCTTGCCACCCATGAAGTCCCACTTGGTGCCGAGCTCGATGTTCGTGCCTTCCTGCGGATCGAGGCCAGGCCGGTTGGCGCTGTTGGCCGCCGTGCTGAGCGCAAAGCCCGCGCCGCCCGGGGGCTGCTTGGAATTGGCGAACGACACGTAGACGCTGCCGTTCGGAAGCGGCTTGTACAGCGCGCCGACCTTCCAGCTCACCAGGTTGCCGGTGGTGTCGAGCGATGTCGGCAGCAGCGTGCCGACCGGCAGGGTCGGGTTGGCGGCCGCTGTGGACAAGGCCACAGCGTTGTATTCGGTCTTGTAGCGTTCGATGCGCGCGCCGCCGGTGAACTGCCACTGTTCGCCGACCTTCAAGGTATCGAAGGCATAGACCGCCGCCGACAAGGTGTTGCCCTTGCTGAACGCGCCGGTGCGGGCGACCGGCTGGAACACATCGTTCACGCTCGGGTTGTAGAGGTTGGCGACCCCCTGTGTTCCGACCACCGCATAGGTTGGCGTGTACTGCTTCTCGTAGATGAATTCCACGCCGCCGGTGACCGAGTGCTTGATGTTGCCGCTGCCAAGTTCGGCGGTGATGTTGGTCTGGTTCGTCAGGATCTCGTTCTCCTGGTACTTGCCCTGGCGCGAGCGGGCGACGGTGTAGCTGTCGAAATTGCTGCTCGGTGCCGCGGCCGTGCCGACGTTGCCGAGTGCGTTCACGCCGGTCAGCACGCTGGTCTGCGTGGAGCGGCCATAGCGCGACGAGTTGCGGACTGTGATGCCGGGCGCCAGATCGTGTTCGATGCGGGCGGTGAACATGTTGATCTCGATGTCTTCATGGTCGCCGAGCGAACCGTAGAAGTTCTTCGAGTCGACCTTGGGCGGCGTGATGCCAGCCGGCGTGAGGATCGCGTTGTAGAACTTGCCCAGGCCGATGGTCGAGACGCCGCCATCGGGGCGGTTGTCCTGCTTGCTGTGCAGTGCGTAGAAGTAGGCGCGCGTGGGCGTGTTCAGGCCGAGCGCCAGCGAGGGGGCGAAGCCGTAGCTCTTCTTCTTCACGTCGTCACGGCCGGGCACGCCGTAGTCTTGCGCCATCAGGTTCAGGCGCACGGCGGTGCCGGGGATGCCGATGTCGAGCGGGCGGTTCAAATCGACCGTGGCGCGCTTGCGGTCGGAAGTGCCGAAGCTGATGCTGCCGGTGCTGTAGCTGTCGCCGAACGGCACCTTGCTGGAGAGGTTCACATAGCCCGACGATGCGGCGCGGCCGATGTCGGCGCCCGAGGGGCCCTTGACCACTTCGACCTGCTCGATGTTGAAGATGTCGCGCGAGATCGAGCCGAGGTCGCGGATGCCGTCGACAAAGATGCTGCCCGAGGTGTCGAAGCCGCGCATGAAGATCGAGTCGCCACTCGCGGTGTTGCCGTTTTCGCCCATCAGCATCGTCACGCCGGGCGTGTTACGCAGTGCTTCGCTGAGGGTCGTGGCGCCTTGTTCGCGCAGCAGTTCCTTCTTGATGACGGTGATGGTTTGCGGCGTGTTGACCAGCGGCTGCGTCAGCTTGGGCGATGCAGACTTGTCGGCCTTGTATTCGTTCTCGGCTTCGGTCGCGGCCTTGACGCGAACGGCCGGCAGCGTGGTTTGCGCGTCGGTCTTGGGCGCGGCGGGGGCAGCAGCTTGTGCGGCGGCGATGCCGGGCAGTGCGGCCAGCATCAGGCCGAGTGCGGCGGGGTGGGTGATCGACGTGTGTCGAGCAGCCGCATGCTTGCGGCTTTTGATGTGAGCCATCGAGGTTCTCCTGGTTGAAATCGTTCCGCGTGGCTGGCTACTGCAGCCGCGGACCGAAGTCAGCGAGTCGAAGGCAGATGGCTGGCGATCTAGCGCATGGGGGCAGTGAAAACTGCGCTGCGAATGATAGTCATTTGCATTGAGATGTGTCAAGAAACGTGAAGGCCCGTCGCCGATTGGCAACGGCGACGAGGTTCGGTGAGCGGCGCGCCTGGCGTTTGGCTACGGTGTGGCGAGGGCGATCTGTGCCGGCGCAGTCCAGCCGCCGCCGAGCGCCTTGAACAGATCGATCGCCGAATTGAGGCGCGTGAGCCGCAGTTGCGTGAGCTGGTCGTCGGCCGCGAACAGCGTG
Organism: Rhodoferax sp.; assembly: GCA_026224975.1. Taxonomy (GTDB): domain Bacteria; phylum Pseudomonadota; class Gammaproteobacteria; order Burkholderiales; family Burkholderiaceae_C; genus LMDS01. Next base: position 19,385 of record JAMFRW010000018.1, read on the forward strand.
CGTTGTGCTTCGAGCACCGAGAGCAGGTCGCCGGTGCCTTCGCGGTAGCGAAGCTCGGCGAGGCGCAAGGCCCGCTGCGCTTGTTCGACGGTCGCGCGCTGCGCCACTTCCTGCCGCGCGCTGCGGTCGGCGGTGCTCAGTCCGTCGTCCACTTCTTTCAGCGCCGTGCGCACCGCGCCGCCATAACTCTCGATGAGGATGCGGCGCTGCGACTGCTGGCTTTCGATCTGCGCGTGACGCTGGCCACCATCGAAGATGCTTTGCGCCAGCGACAAGCCGAGCGAGAGGGAGTTCGACGGATTGGCCAGGCTAAACAACGCCGCGCTGCTCAAGCCGCCGGAGGCCGAGAGCGAAATGCTGGGCAGCAGCGCCGCACGCGCGGCGGCCACGTTGGCATCGGCAGCGGAGAGTTGCGCTTCGGCCGAAGCCAGGTCGGGCCGGCGCGTGAGCAGCATCGAAGGCAAACCGGCGGCGACGGCCGGCACGCGGATCTGCTGGAAGCTCTCGTCGGTCGATGCGGCAAAGCCTTGCGGCACGCGGCCGAGCAACAAGGCGAGGGCCGAGGTCGTTTGCCGCACCGTCACTTCCAGCGGGATCAACGCGGTGCGCTGGTTGAGCACCGTCGTCGTCTGCTGCGAGACTTCCAGCGGCGTGGCCACGCCATTGCGAAAACGCGCTTCCACCACGCGCAGCACGCGCTCGGCGGTGGCGAGGTTGTCGCGTGCGATGGCCAGGCGCGCGCGGTTGGCGAGCAATTGGAAATACGTGGATGCGACGGCGCTGGTGAGCGACAGCCGCACGGTTTCCAGATCGAAGCGGCTGATCGCCAGCGACTGCTGCTGCGCCTGAATGCCGGCCGCGAGCCGCCCCCACAAATCGACCTCGTAACTCACCGAGAGAGAGGCACTGGTGCCGCGCCGCGTGCTCGCCTCGACGCCGCTGCCGTCGCTGCGGCTGAGCGATTGGCCGAAGCCTGCGCCAACGGTCGGCAGCAGCGACGCGTTGGCCACGCGGAGCGCGATCTCGGCCTGCGTGATGCGCTCGGCAGCAATGCGCAGATCACCGCTGCCGATCAATGATTCATCGATCAGCGCCGTCAACTGCGGCGAGCCGAAACCCAGCCACCAAGTATGCGACACCTCGGCGGCGTTGGCGGCTTGCGGCTCGACGAAGGCGGGCGGCAAATCGATCCTGGCGACGGTGCGCGGTTCGACGATGGCGCAGCCTTGAAGCACCGCCATCGAGGCGGCGGCCAGCGCTGCGTACAAAGTTTTGGGAGACGTGTTCATCATGTTCATTCAGAAGCCAGCGCCACGACCGGGTCGAGCCGAGCCGCCTTGTTGGCCGGCAGCCAGCCGAAGATCAGGCCGGTCGCAAACGCGCAGCCGAAGGCCAGCAACACCGGCGCGAGCGAGTACTGCACCTGCGTGCCGGTCGCTTCGATGATGGCCGCGGTGCCGAGCCCCAGCACCACGCCGATCGCGCCACCGAGGGCCGAGACCACCAGCGCCTCGATCAGGAACTGCTGCAGGATGTTGCGGGTGCGCGCGCCCGTCGCCATGCGGATGCCGATCTCGCGGGTGCGCTCGGTCACGCTGACCAGCATGATGTTCATCACGCCGATGCCGCCCACCAGCAGCGAGATCGCCGCGATCGAGCCGAGCAATATCGTCATCGTGTCCTGCGTTTCGGTCGCGGTGTCGATGATGGAGGCCATGTTGCGGATCTGGAAATCGACCGAACCATGACGCTCGGTGAGCAGCGATTCGACGGCCGCCTGCGTGTCGTCGATGCGCGCCACGTCACTCACCGCGACCGTCACGTTGCGCAGGAAGCGCTGGCCCGAGAGCCGCAACTGGCTGGTGGCGTAGGGCACGAGCACCACGTCGTCCTGGTCCTGCCCGGTGGGCGATGCGCCGCGCGGCGCCATCACGCCGGTCACCTGGAAGATCAGGTTGTTGACGAGCACGAACTGACCCAATGGGTTCTCGCCGTTTCGGAACAGCGCCTTGGCGACCGTCTCGCCGAGCACCGCGACAGTCGCATAGTTTGTCTCGTCCTCATCGGTGAAGAAGGTGCCTTGCGCGATCTTCCATTGGCGCGCCAGCGGGAACTTCGACGACGTGCCGGTGACGCTGCTCGAATAGTCGGAGCCGCCGAAGCGCAGCGTGGCCGTGCTGCTCTGTTCAGGGATGGCGGCGAGCACGTTGGGCACTTCGCGATCGATCGCCTGCACATCGGCCAGCACCAGCGTGGCGGTGCTCTGGAAACCGCGCTGGTTGGGCGCGCCGGGCCGCACCAGCAGCAGGTTCGAACCCATCGCGCTGATGCGGTCGATCACGGCCTGCTTGGCGCCATCGCCGATGGCCAGCATCGCGATCACCGAGGCCACGCCGATCACGATGCCGAGCAAGGTGAGGATCGATCGGAACACGTTGGCGCGCAGCGCACGCAGGGCGGTCTTGGTGGCTTCGGCCACATCGGCCCAGTGCGAGACGCGGCCACGCCGTGGCTGCCAGGCATTGGCCGCGGCGCTGTTGCGGGACGGCGTGGGGCCGGGGTCGGAGACGATGTCGCCGTCCTTGATCTCGATGATGCGGTTGGCGTGCTGCGCCACCTCGCGCGCATGGGTGATCAGGATGACGGTGTGGCCCTTGGCCGACAGGTCCTTGAGCAGCGCCATCACATCGGCGCCGCTCTTGCTGTCGAGCGCGCCGGTGGGCTCGTCGGCCAGGATCACCTGCCCGCCGTTCATCAGCGCCCGCGCGATCGACACGCGCTGCTGCTGCCCGCCCGAGAGCTGGTTGGGCCGATGGTGCGTGCGGTCTTCCAGGCCCAGCATGACTAGCAGCTCGCTGGCGCGCGCGTGGCGCTCCTGCGGCACCAGGCCGGCGTAGACGGCGGGCACTTCGACGTTGTCGGCCGCGCTGCCTGTGGCGATCAGGTTGTAGCTCTGGAAGACGAAGCCGAAGGCCTCGCGGCGCAGCTCGGCCAATTCGTCGCGGCCGAGCGCCGAGACATCCCGGCCCATGAAGCGGTAGCTGCCGGTGGTCGGCTTGTCGAGGCAGCCGAGGATGTTCATCAGCGTGCTCTTCCCCGAGCCCGAGGCACCCATGATGGCGACCAGTTCGCCGGGGTAGATCTGCAAGTCGATGCCGTGCAGCACCTCGACGGCGAGGTCGCCGTTGCGGTAGGTCTTGGTGACGGCTTGCAGGTCGATCAGGGGAACGCCACTCATCGCCGGCTGCCGCCCGTCGTGGCTGGTACGTTGGCCGGAGGCGCGCCGAAGCCGCCTTGTTGTCCCTGGCCTTGCTGCTGAGCGCTGCGCTTGGGCGCATCGGGCACCTTGATGCCGGCGACGATCTTCTCGCCTTCGTTCAGGCCGGAGAGGATCTCCGCATGCACGCGGTTGCTGATGCCGACCGTGACTTCGCGCTCCTGCACCGCGCCCTCGGCGCTGGCAACCTTGACGGTGGCGCGCCGGGGAGGGCGTTGTGCGGCGACAGACGCCATGCCGTTGCCGGCGGCGCTGCGGGTCGAATCCGTTGGCGCCCGCGATGCGCCGGCGTCTTTCGACTCTCTCGATCCACGCGCAGAAGACGCTGCACCTTCGGGCCGCGCTGCACGCGGACCTGTGCCCTCACGCTCGTTGCCAGCGCGCTCACCGTTGCGAGGACGCTCGTTGCCATTCATCGGACCCGACGCACCGCCGCCCGCTGCGCGCGCCACCTGGCGTTCGGCGCGCATGCGCTGCTTTTCTTCTTCGCTCATCTTGCTCCAGGCGTCGCGATCGAAGCGCGGCCGTTCGCCGCCTGCGCGTGCGGCATCGCCAGCCGTCGCTTGAATGCGCGGGGCGGATGCAGAAGGCACGGAGACCGGTGCGCTCGATCCGGGACCAGACGCGGGACCCGAAACCGCGCCCGAAGCCGGGCCACCCGCCGCACTGCCGCGATCATGCCGTCCGCCGCCACCGGCATTCGCGCCACGCTGCATCGTCAAGGCCGACATCGGCACCATCAGCACATCACGTGCTTCGGCCGCCACGAAAAACACCTGCGCCGTCATCTGCGTCATCAGGCTCTTGTTCGGGTTGGGCACGTCGAAAAGCGCGTTGTAGAGCACCACGTTGTTGGTGACGGTCGGCGTCGGCTCCACCTTGCGGAGCTGGCCGTACCAGCGCCGGCCCGAGCTGCCGAGCGTTGTGAAGTAGCTTTGCATGCCGCCGCGCAGCTTGCTCACATCGGCTTCACTGACCTGCGTCTGCACCGTCATCGTCGACAGGTCGGCGATGCGCAGCACGGTTGGCGCCGACTGGCTGGCGTTGAGCGTCTGCCCTTGCTTGGCGGCGATGCTCACGACCGTGCCCGACATCGGCGCGTAGATCTTGGTGAACTTGAGGTTGGCCTCTTCGACCCGCATGCTGGCCTGGAGCTGCTCGATCTGCGCCTTGAGCGAGGCGAGCTGGGTGCGCGCGGTCTTGAGCGCCGTGTCGGCGTTTTGCAGCGACTCGGTGGTCGTGCCTTCTTCGGCCATCAGGTTCTTCTGGCGCTGCAGGTCGCGGTCGGCCTTGGCGAGGTTGACTTCACGCTCCACCAGCGTGGCCTGCTGCGCGCGCAGCGAGGCGCGGTTGGCATCGACCTTCGCGGCCGATTGTTCGGCGTCGATCTCGGCGAGCAGGTCGCTTTCTTTCACCTCGCTGCCCACTTCCACATGAATCTTCTTGACCTGGCCGGAGACCTGCGCGCCCACGTCCACATAGTCACGCGGCTGCAAGGCGCCTGTGGCGCTCACCAGGTCTTCGATGTCGCCGCGCTGCACGTTCGCGTAGATGTACTCGTCGGGCTTGGGCGCGCCGCCGCCCCAGGTCTTCCAGCCATACCAGCCGGCGGCGGCGAGCGCGGCGGCGAGCAGTGCGAAGGCCGTGAGGCGCTTCCAGGGAGAGGGGCGGCTGGCGGTGGTGGTCATGAGCGGGAGGTGGGGCTGGGGTGGGTCATGAGCATGCCTAACGAGTGAGGAAGCAATGCGAACGAAACTCATCATCCTTTGCACAAAGCTTGCGAAATGAGGCGTTAGGCTTGGCCGCATGCCGATCACCGCGCCCGCTCCGTTCTGGAAGAAGTTCGACACCCTGCGTGCGAAGCTCTTCGTCGCGATCGCCGGTGCGAACATCGTGCTGGTGCTGGCCGCCTACTCGATCTACAGCTGGAGCTTCGACCAGGGCCTGGTCGAGTACCTCAACCGTGCCGACGAAGCCCGCCTCACGCCGTTGATCGCCAAGCTCGCCGAAGGCCACAAGCAGCATGGTGATTGGCACTGGATCGTCGACGACCGCCAGCGCTGGCAAGACCTCTTGCGCGAGGTGCTGGGCATGGGGCGGTATCAGCGGCGGGATGGTGAGCCGGGTTCGGGCGCGCCTGCCTGGACAGGTGCCAGCGCGAGCAGCAGTGGCGCGGTCGTGGTGATCTCGCCGCCTTTGCCGGTGGTCGCGCCGGTGGCGGTTGCGGCCAGCGCGTCGCCTGCGGCCTCCGATGCGCGCTCGCAACCACCGTTCACCACCATCGACCCGCGCCTGTTGTTGTTCGATGCCGATCGCAAGCTGCTGGTCGGGCCCGACGACAGGGCGAACCAGGCCGTGTTGAAGCCGGTGGCGCACGACGGGCGGACGGTGGGCTATCTCGGCTACGTGCCGCGGCTGCAGATGGTGGCTTCGCTGGAGCGGGTGTTCGCTGCGCAGCAGAACCACAAGTTCCTCGCCATCGCGCTCGGGCTGCTGGCGGCGGTGATCGTCACGGCCGCGTTGATCGCGCAATGGCTTTCGCGAAGGCTCTCGGTGCTCGGCGCTGGCACCGCGGCGTTGATGCGCGGCGAATACGCCACCCGCATTCCGGTGCAAGGGCACGACGAACTGGCGCAACTCGGCGGTGACTTCAACCGCCTGGCGCACACGCTCGAAGCTGCACAGCGAACGCGCCAGCAATGGATCGCCGACATCGCCCACGAACTGCGTACGCCGCTCGCCACGCTGCGCGCCGAGATCGAAGCCTTGCAAGACGGCGTGCGGCCCTTGACGCAAGAGCATGTGGGCTCGCTGGCGCAAGAGGTGGCGCAGCTCACGCGGCTGGTCGAAGACCTGCGGCTGCTGTCGCTCTCCGACCTCGGCGCCTTGACTTGCCGCAAGGAGCCGCTCGACCTCGGCGAGCTGATCGACGACACCCTGGGCGCACGCAAGGCAGCGGTGCACGAACACGGCCTCGCGCTGCGTTCGAACCTGCCGCGCGGGGTTCAGGTGATGGCCGATGGCGAACGGCTCGCGCAGGTCTTCGGCAACCTGCTGCAGAACACGCTGCGTTACTGCGAGGCGCCGGCGGTGCTCGAAGTCAGGATCGACCGCGAGGGCGACGAGGCCCATGTGGTCTGGCAAGACTCACCGCCCGGCGTGCCCACGCAAGCCCTGCCGCGGCTCACCGAGCGCTTGTTTCGCGTGGATGCATCACGTGCGCGTGTGAGCGGTGGCTCGGGCTTGGGCCTGGCGATCGTCAAGGCCATCGTCGATGCCCATGGCGGCCGGCTGCAGCCGAGCACCAGCCCCATCGGCGGCCTGCGTTGGGAACTCTGGCTGCCGCTGGCCGGGGCCGCCCATGGCTGAGAGCATCCTCATCGTCGAAGACGAAGACAAGATCGCAGGCGTGCTGCGAGACTACCTCGTCGCGAGCGGCTACGAAACACATCGCCTCGCACGTGGCGACGAAGTCGAAGACTGGATGCGCCAGCACGCCGCCGATCTGGTCCTGCTCGATGTGATGCTGCCCGGCCAGAACGGGCTGGACGTGTGCAAGGCACTTCGCCTCTTCTCGCCCGCGGCCATCATCATGGTGACCGCGCGTGTGGAAGAAATCGATCGCTTGCTCGGGCTCGAGCTGGGCGCCGATGACTACATTTGCAAGCCCTTCAGCCCACGCGAAGTGGTGGCGCGAGTCAAGGCAGTGTTGCGCCGAGGCCACCTCAATCGTGTCGCGGCGAAAGCCGATCTGCCGGCCCCGTTGCCGGGCGGATTGGTGCTAGACGAGCCGGGTTGGAGTGCGGCTATCGATGGGCGCGACCTCGGCTTGACAGCGGTCGAGTTCCAGTTGTTGCGCGTGCTGGCCGGCCAGCCGGGGCGGATCTTTTCGCGCGAGCAATTAATGGATTCGATGTACCGCGACGAGCGGTTGGTGGCCGACCGGACCGTCGACAGCCACGTCAAGAAATTGCGCCGCAAGATCGCCGACGTGCTGCCGGATCGCGAGTTGATCCACTCGGTCTACGGCGTCGGCTACAAGCTCGATTGACCCATTTCCAAAAGATATGCCGGGCCGCTGTGACGGGAGTCACGGCTGGACTGTGGTGAGTCCCGCACTTGCGCGTGTCACCCACTCTTACAGAATTTGACAATTGCAGCATGTTCAGAGTTGCAGCATTTGCCTGCTCTTATCATGCCCAGTACCCCACGAATCATTGGAATGTTGTTGCCTGAAACGCTGTCGATCGGCCGTCATGTGTCGCGCATTGCGCAGTTCCTGGGGTTGGTCGCAGCGGCGGTCGTTCCGCTGATCACGGCACCGGCATGGGCCGCGACCTCACCGAGCACACCCGCGCTCGACACGCTGCGCGTTCGAAACTGCTCTTGGGACAAGCCCGGCCACAACCCGTTCATGGGCGATGTGGTCGCCGCCGTCGATCGTTACACCGACATCCCGGCCGATGTTCGTGCGCGCCTCAAGCAGCGCATGGCCAAGCGTGACTACGACGACATCGCCGATATCCGCCGCGATTCGGTGCAAGGCCGCCACGACTACGACAGCTCGATCCGCGATATGCATTTCGGCACCAACCGCGTGTGCTCCAGCGTCTCGCGCGCCGCATGGTCGCCCACACAACAAGAGCGTGGCCTCGTGTATTGCGAAGGCGATCAATGCATCATCGTTCCGACGGTGTGCCGCAATGTGAGCCGCATCACGCGCCATCAACCGCGTGCCGTCGCGAGTGCGGTCGCGGTCGCACCCGAAGGTGTACCGGAAGGCGAACTGATCTTCCCGCCGCCAGCCGCGGGTGCGCCGCCGGGCGATGCTGCGCCCGAAGGCGGACTTCCAGCCGGCGGTGGTGGCACGCTCCCAGGCTCCTCGTTTGCATCGATCGCCGGCGTGCCGTTGATCGGTGGCGGTTCGAACGGTGCGGACTCGGGCTCGCCTGCGGGTAGCGGACCGACGGGCAACGGGCCGAGTGGTGAGTCAGGTGGCACCCCGCCAGTCATCACGCCGCCGCTGACGATTCCAGGCGGCCTCTCGCCGGGCGTTCCAAGCATTCCCACTGGCCCTCTGCCGGCGGTTCCTGAACCGTCGACCTGGTTGATGATGTCGCTCGGCTTGGCAGGCTGTTTTGTGGCGAGCCGCCGCAAACTTGCGCGTGGGTCCAAGGCTGCTTGAGAAGGCACGATTCGCTGACTCTCGCGATGCCTCTTGGACCACGAGTGTCGAGGCCGCGATCGACGTGAACCGAGCCTGCGATGCACGAGTGACGTCGTTCAACGACAAAAGCGCGTTTTACCTCGGTAGATTGCGTGCTTTCCCCGTGTAAACAGCTTCTCAATGCCCCACCCAGGCAGTACCATTCGCTCCGCGTGGTGCTATGGAGAAATGAGAGTCCACGCGGCTCTCGCCCATCCCGCGCACATCAACAACTTATGTGATGGAGAGAATCGACATGGCAACTGCGAAGAAGGTTCCCGCGAAGAAAGCGGCAGCCGCAAAGAAGGCACCGGCGGCCAAGAAGGCGCCGGCTGCTGCGAAGACCGCGGCACCTGCGAAGAAAGCGGCTGCCAAGAAGGCGCCCGCTGTAAAGCGCACGCCCAACGCGGCCTTCATGAAGGCGATGACCCCGAGTGCGGCTCTGGCTGCGATCATCGGAGCGACCCCGGTGCCCCGCACCGAAGTCACGAAGAAGGTCTGGGAGTACATCAAGAAGAACGACCTTCAAGACAAGGCCAAGCGCACGATGATCAACGCCGACGCCAAGCTGAAGGAGATCTTCAAGAAGGCCCAGGTCTCGATGTTCGAGATGACCAAGCTGATCAACGGCCACCTGAGCTGAGCGCTACAGAAGCGGCCCGCCCGCTTCACGACAAAGGCCGATGCAGCGGTGCATCGGCCTTTTCTTTTGCGCATCAAGCGCGAGCGAGCGGACCCGACATCGCGCGCATCACGCGCGCCACGTCGATCGGCTTGGTCCAGTAGTCGTCGAACCCCGCTTGCTGCGCTGCGGCGATCTGCTCTTGCATCGCATCGGCCGAGAGCGCGATGCAGTGCAGCGAGGCGGTCGTGGGATGGGCACGCAGTTGCTGCACGATGTGGATGCCGCTCATGTCGGGCAGGTTGATGTCGATCAGCAGCAGGTCGGGCAGCAGCGCACGTGCTGCCTTCAGGCCTTGCGTGCCATCGCGGGCGATGTGCAGCGTCCAGCCATCGCTGTTGCGAAAGACCTCCTGCATCAGCAGCACGTTCAGCGGTTCGTCTTCGATGTAGAGCACCGCACGCCGGGGTGATGTCGCCGGCGCCAGGTTGACAAGTGATGCTGGCACCTTCGGTGCATCAGCCAAGGGCGCTTCGCAAGCACGCAGTTCGATGTCGAAACGGCAGCCTTCGCCGTCGCCGCTGGCCACGCTCAGGCAGCCGCGCATGGCCTCTGCGAGCTGACGCGCGATGACCAGTCCCAGGCCGTTGCCGTCGATGCGCCGCCGCTCGGCGCCCAAGCGGTTGAAGGGCTGGAACAATTGCGCCTGCTGCGCTTCGCTCAAGCCCGCGCCTTCGTCGCGCACGCCGAGGGTCACCACATCGTCACGGCGCATCAGACTCAAATGGACCATGCCGCCGGCGCGGTTGTACTTGATTGCATTCGACAGCAGGTTCATCAGCACCTGCTCCAGCGCGCGCGATTCGGCCAAGACCCAGCAGGCCATCGGCGGCGAGTCGGCGGCGTCCATGCCGCCGAAGCGCACGCCGCGTGTCGACGCCAGCGGCTGGATCATCACGAGGCAGGTCTGCACCGTCTCCATCAGGTTGATCGGCGTCAGGCGCTGCGCCAGATCGCTCTGTTCGATGCGCGCGATGTCGAGCACGTCGTTCACCAAGGCCAACAGGTGCTGCCCCGAACGCTGCACGCCGTCGAGGCGGCGTTGCTGCTCGTCGGCCAGCACGTGATCGCGGTCGATTGCCATCAGTTGGGCGAAGCCGAGGATCCCGTTGAGGGGCGTTCGCAACTCGTGGCTTACGCGCGAAAGAAACTCGCTCTTCGCGCGGCTGGCGCGTTCGGCGGTTTCCTTGTCGCGGCGCAGCGTGTCCACGGCCACAGGTTCGGTCACATCGCGGCAGGTGCCGATCAGCGACACGGGCTGGCCCTGCGCGTCGCGCTTCATGCGCGCCACGACCTCCAGCCACGGTGCGAGGCCGTCTGGCCGCACGAAGCGAAAGCGTGCGTCCACACGGCCGGTGTCGTGGATCGCCCGTTCGACGGCCACCTGCGCGGCGGCACGGTCTTCCGGGTGGATGCCGAGAAACCACTGCGCCATGGTGTACGGCGGGTGCGGATGCGGCAGCCCGTGGTTGACGCAGGCGCGCGCATCGAAGTTCATCGCGCCGGTGGCAAGCTCGATCTGAGCGATGCCCATGCCGGTCGCATCGGCTGCGATCTCCCAGCGCTCTTCCGATGCCCGCAACTGCAGTTCGATCTTCTTGCGTTCGGTGATGTCGGCGGCCAGGCCCCGCCAGATGAGCGAGCCATCGGCCAGCCGCTCGGGCGACGAGGTCGAGCTCACCCAGCGCATGCTGCCGTCTTCATGGACGACGCGATATTCGGTCTGCAGCGGCTGCAGGCTCGCCTCATGCGCCAGGATCTCCTGGTGGACCCAATCGCGGTCGTCGGGGTGGACTGCTTTCAGAAAACGGCCGGGATCGCTCATGAGATCGTCGTACGGCACGCCGTACAACTCCGTCATGCCGCGGTTGACGAACTGGAAGTTGCCGCTGCCATCGGTGCGGCGATGAAACTGGTAGAGCACGCCCGGCGTGCCCGCCGAGAGCTGGTGAAGCAGCAAGTCCTTGGCGCGCTGCGCGCTGCCGGCTTCGACGCTTCGGGTCACGTCGCGCGCGGTGCCGCGCCAGCCGGCCACACGGCCATGGTCATCGCGCAGCGGCACGGCGCTGTGCGAGACGATCAGCGCCTTGCCGGCTCGGAGCGTGTGGATCGGCACGCGTGAAAACGCCTCGCCGGTCTGCAGCAGGCTGTGCAGCGTGGAGCCATCGGGGTGCGGCACGCCGATGGCATCGAGCTGCGGGCCGTCGGCGATGGTGCGGCCGATGAGCGCGAGCGCCGGCTCGCCGACGATGCTCTCGATCGCGCCGGAAATCCAGGTGTACGCGAGCGCGGCATCGATCTCCCACATCCAGTCACCGGACGCGCGCGCGAAGTCGAGCAGGCGCTGGCGCTCGGTGTCGAAGCCATTGGCGCGATGGCGCGCCTGCAGCAACGCGCAGGCGGTTGTCGCGAGCGCCAGCAGCGCATCCAACTGCGCAGGCATGAGCTGGCGCGGGACGGTGTCGAAGACACAGAGCGTGCCGATGCGCGCGCCGTCGATGCTCAGCGGCTTGCCCGCGTAGTAGCGCAGATGCGCCTCGCCGATCACGTTCGGGTTGTCGGCAAAGCGCGGGTCGAGCGTCGCGTCCTGCACTTCGAGCAACGCGTCGGAATGGATCGCATGCGCACAGAAAGAAACAGCGCGCGTCGCGTGCGCGATGTCCACGCCATGCGTCGCCTTGCACCATTGGCGGTGCTCGTCGATCAACGAGATCATCGACACCGGACAGCCGGTGATCAGCGCCGCGCAACGCGCCAGCGCATCGAAGCTTTCTTCCGGCGCCGTGTCGAGCACGCCGATGCTGCGCAGGGTGCTCAGCCGCTCCGGTTCGTTCTCGGGCAACGGGGCGGCGGGCATGGAGTGCTGTTGGTGGCGGCTGAGCTCAAGCCGCAGCCAAGCGCCGCTGAACGAAATCGAGCCGGTCCTGGCCCCAGAACATCTCGCCGTCGATCACGTAGCTCGGTGAACCGAACACGCCGACATCGATCGCACGCCGTGTGTTGGCTTCGAAGCTCGCCTGCGCAGCAGGCGCTAGCGAATCGTCGAGTCGGCCTTCGGCCAAGCCGAGCGCGGCGAGCATCGCGGCCAGCACCGCCGGATCGGCGATGTTGCGCTGCTCGGCCCACACGCCGGTCATCACCGCGCCGGTGAGTGCCATGGCGGCGTCGGTGCCATCGTGCTGATCGACCGCGATGATCAGCCGCGAGGCCGCATCGCTCGCCACCGGAAAGAACGCCGGCTCGATGTGCATCGGTAAGCCGAGGTGTTCGCTGAAGCGCTTCAGCTCCACCAGCCGATACGCCTGACGCTGTGGCGCCCGCTTGGCCAGCGGCAGGCCGCCCGACACGGGGAACACCTGGCCCAGATCGACCGGCAGCACCTTGACCGCGGCGCCCGCAGCGCGCGCGATCTCGGTGACGCGGCGATGCCCCAGATAGGCCCACGGCGAGTGCGGCGCGAGGTAGTAATCGACGGTACGGCTCACGAAGACCTCCATGCACAAGTGGCGAGTCTAGCCCGGCAGGCCTACCCGGTGGTGTCTGGTGGAGGCTTCTTGCCAGGTGGTGCGGGCGCTTGCGCCGTCACTTCCTTGGCCGCCTCTGCTGCCACATCCGCCGGCATCATGCCCAGCGACAACTGCTGGTACAGCTCCGGCCCGAACTGCGCGCTCACCGTCTTGGCCAGAAACGCGACTGCCATCAGGCTGATCACCATCTGGTGGCCGTTGACCATCTCCATCACGATGATCGCCGCGGTGATCGGTGATTGCGTGACGGCCGCCAGGAAGGCCGCCATGCAAAGCGCGATCCACGCATGCGCGTCCACCGACAAGCCGAGCCACTGAGCGAGGTCGGTGCCGAGGGCCGCACCCACCGCCAGCGCGGGTGCGAAGATGCCGCCGGGAATCCCGCTGAAGTAAGTGACCAGCGTGGCCAGATAGCGCGTGATCGGCGCATGCCACGCGAGCACATGCTGGCCGGCAATCGCCTGCGATGTGATGCTGTAGCCGCTGCCGAACGAGGTGCCGCCGCTCGCCCAGCCAAGCACCGCCACCATCAGGCCGCAGCCGCCCGCGAACCACACCGGGTGCGCGCGCCGCCAGGCCCACAGCGTCCACATCGGATGGCGTTGCGGTTGCAGCAGCAAGCGGCTGAACAGGCCACCCAGCACGCCGCACAGCAGTCCGCACACCAGCGTGGGCAGCAGCACCGCGGTGCCCAGGTCGCGCACCGTCAACTGGCCGAAGTAGGTGTAGTTGCCCTTGAGCGCAATCGCGACCAGACCCGAGATGATGATGGTGCTGACCAGCACGCCGCTCGTCCGCGTCTCCAGCCGGCGCCCGAGTTCTTCGACCGCGAAGACGATGCCCGCCAGCGGAGTGTTGAAGGCCGCGGCAATGCCGGCCGCGCCGCCGGCGATCAGCAGATCGGAAGATCGGATCGCACGGTTGTTCGGCAAGAAGCGGTTCGCAAAATGCAGGATCGACGCGGCCACCTGTACCGAAGGGCCTTCGCGACCCGCGGAAAATCCGCCCAACAAGGCGAGCGATCCCAGCACGACCTTGCCGACCGCAATGCGCAGCGAGATCAACGCCGTGACCGGCCGGCCCATCGCCGTCAAACGCGTGGCCGCCACCACCTGCGGAATGCCGCTGCCGACGGCACCCGGCACGAAGCGGCGCGTGGCCCAGACCACGCCCATGCCGATCAGCGGCGTGACGATGAAAGGCGACCACTGCCACCCGGCGCGCAGGTGATCGAAGAGGCTCAACGCAAGTTCGGCCAGGCTCGCGAAACCGACCACCGCCAGGCCCGCGGCGCCGGCCGCGATCCACAGCACTGCGCGAACACGCCAGCGCAAGCGATGCCGCGGATCGCGCAGGAACTTCAGGCTGAAGAATTCGGAGGAAGGGCGCACGTGTGCAATCTTGGGACTGAACTACTCGGTGAACGGCAGTGGCTTGGCCGCCAGCGTTGCGTCATATCCACCCATCGCTTCGACCAATACGGCGAGCCCCGCATGCACCTTGCGAAGCTGCTGCGGCGTGAGCGACTCCAGCACATGCGGCAACAGCCCGCGCGTCGGGCCGGGTGCGCGCTGCAAGACCTTGCGGCCGGCGGGCGTCAAGTGGATGTGAACGATGCGCAGGTCTTGCGCCGACCGGTCCTTGCGCACCAGGCCTTGCAGTTCGAGCCGGTTCAAGAGGTTGCTCGCGGTGGTCTGGTGAACGCGAAGCCGGTGCGCCAGCTCGCCGACTTTCAGGCCATCGGACTCGGCCACTTCATGCAGGGCCCACAACTGTGCGCCTGGATAGCCGGTAGCGCGTTCGAGCAGCGCGGAGTGCGAATCGGCCAGGCGCACGACCACTCGTAGTTGCTGCAACACATCCATGCCCCGCGCGCTGGCCTTCATCGTGCGCAAAGTATATTCCTGCAAATATAAAGTGCCAAGCATCGTCGCGCGCGGCTGGTCATCGACCCAGCGCGTTAACCTGCGCGCCCGATCGGAGGTTGCCGGCACGGTCAGGGCCAATCACAACAAGAAAGGGACAGCGATGGACATGGAACGCTTGGGGCCGGTGATGGTGTGGCCGCTGATGCTGCTGGCGGCATGGGTCGCCGGCGAATGGCTGTTTCGCCGCTGGCGGCTGCCGCGCGTGTGCGCTTATGGTGTCGTCGGCCTGGCGCTCGGTGGCATCGGCCTCTCGCAAAACGCGGCACCACACGAGGCGCTCACGTCGGTCGCGAACATCGCGCTCGCCTTGACGCTCTTCGAACTCGGCTACCGCATCAACCCGCGCTGGTTTCGTCATAACCCGTGGGTGCTCGCGGCCGGGCTGGCGCAAGCGGTGCTGACCTTCGTGGCGGTGCTGTGGGTGTCCGGCCTCTTCGGCGTGGCGATGGACCAGCGCTTGGTATTGGCCGCGTTGTGCGTCGCCACCTCGCCCGCAGCGGTGATGCGCGTGACCCACGAACTGCACAGCGCCGGCCAGGTGACCGAGCGCGTGCTGCACCTGTGTGCGCTCAACTGCCTGGTGGCCGTGCTGCTGCTCAAGCTCGTCGTCGGCTATTGGCATCTGGAAACGAGCGGCGATTTCGCCATGGCCGCTTTCAACAGCATCTATGTGCTGGTGCTCTCGCTGATCGTCGGCGCGATGTTCGGCTTCATCGCGCCGGCGTTGATTCGCCTTGCGACCAGCACGCAGGCAACCACTGTGACTTTCGCGATCCTCGTGCTGCTGTTGGCCGGCGTCGCGCAAAAGCTCCATCTCTCGCCGCTGCTCGCGGCCTTGGCCTTTGGTGCCGTCGCGCGTGAACGCCGTGTCATGTTGAGCCATGCGCAACGCAACTTCGGCGCCTTGGGTGATTTGCTCTCGGTGTTCCTCTTCGTCTTCATCGGCAGCCTGCTGTCATGGAGTGGCATGGCGGCGGGCTTGCTGCTCGGCGCAGCCTTGCTGATCGTGCGCAGCGCCGCGCACACGCTGGTCAATGTGAGCGTCGCGCAAGTGAGCGGCACCACTTGGCGCAAGGGCGCGCTGACGGGCTTGGCGCTGATGCCGATGTCGGCCTTTGCCTTGTTGCTGCTGGAAGAAAGCCGCCTCTACGGCTTCGACCTGGCGCGCGAAAGCCTGCCGGTGATCGCCGGCCTGCTGGTGCTGCTGGAAATCGTCGGCCCGCTCTTCACGCAACGCGCCTTGCTGTGGGCCGGCGAAGCGCCGACCAGCGAAACTCCCGCCATCAAAGAGAGCTGACATGCCACTGCAAGCCTTCGAAAAATCCGACGCGCTCTCGCTCGGTGTCGAGCTCGAACTCCAGCTCGTGAACACCTACGATTTCGACCTGACCGCGGGTGCGACGGATCTGCTGGAGCTGCTTTCGCGCGCGCCGTTTCCCGGCACCGTCACGCCCGAGATCACACTCAGCATGATCGAGATCGCGACCGGCATCCAGAAGCAGCACGGCCCGCTGCTGGCCGAGTTGCAAGGTATGCGCGACACGCTCACCGCCGCCTGCGACCGGCTCAACATCGACATCGCCGGCGGTGGCACGCACCCGTTCCAGCGCTGGTCGGAGCGGCGCATCTTCTCCAAGCCGCGCTTCGAGGAGCTTTCGCAGCTCTATGGTTATCTCGCCAAGCAGTTCACCGTGTTCGGCCAGCATGTGCATGTGGGCTGCGCGTCGGGCGACGACGCGCTTTTCCTGCTGCATTCGCTCAGCCGCTATGTGCCGCACTTCATCGCGCTCAGCGCCTCGTCGCCTTACTTCCAGGGCGTCGATACCCTGTTCGATTCGGCCCGGCTCAACTCGGTCTTCGCCTTTCCGCTCAGCGGCCGCGCGCCCTTCACCTTGAGCTGGGACGACTTCGCCCACGGTTACTTCACCAAGATGGAGTCGACCGGCGTCGTCAAGTCGATGAAGGACTTTTACTGGGACATCCGCCCCAAGCCCGAATTCGGCACCATCGAGCTGCGCGTGTGCGACACGCCGCTCACCGTCGAACGCGCCGCCGCGCTGGCGTGCTACCTGCAAGCCGTGTGCAGCCGGCTCCTGGAACGCGTGGAACCCACGCCGACCGAAGACGATTACCTCGTCTACACCTTCAACCGCTTCCAGGCCTGCCGCTTCGGGCTCGATGGGTTGATGGTCGACCCGCAAACCCGCGAGCGCCGCACCATCCGCGAAGACATTCTGGTGACGCTGCGGCATGTGGAGCCGCACATGACCGCACTCAACAGCCTGGCGGCGTTCGACGAAATCGAGCGCTGTGCCGCGCGCGACGGCAACCACGCCACACACTTGCGCCAGGTCTTTGCCGATTCGGGCAACGTGCAGAGCGTGGTGCAGGAGAGTACGCGCGCCCTCCGTAGAGGGCCGGGGGCTGCGACTTTATAATTCGAGGTTCTGTTACAAACAGCAACCTACTCCGAGCCAGCCTCGATTTCCCCGATGAGCAGCATCCAGCAAGCCGTGTTCGAGATCATTTCCAAAGAGGCTCCGGTCGACATGGACAAGATCAGCATGGATTCCACGCTGGCCGATCTGGACATCGCCTCGCTCACCGTTGCCGAAATCGTCTTCGCGATCGAAGACCATTTCAACATCGACATGCCCGACCGCGACCCCGAATTCCCCATCGATTCGGTGCGCGGCCTGGTCGAAGCGGTCGATCGGCTGGTCGCGGCCAAGGGCACGGCTGCGGCGCCGCCCGCGCCATAAGCGGCCTGCCGACACCGCGCTATCGCTTCCTCGATCCGTTCGTTTCGAATGCACCGCGTCGTCATCACCGGCATGGGCTGCATCGGCCCGCTGGGGCTGGATGCAGCGAGCACCTGGCAAGGCATGCGCGAAGGCCGCAGCGGCGTTCGGCCCATCACCGGCTTCGCGCCCGGCGCGTTGCGCACGCGCATTGCTGCGCAAGTTCAAGACACCGATCTGGCGCGCCACTTCGATGCCAAGCGGCTGCCGCTGCTCGACCCGGTCTCGCAGTTCGCGCTGATCGCCGCGCGCGAAGCCGTGGCGCAATCGGGTCTCGACTTCACCGCCGGCTCGCTCGGTGACCGCACCGCGGTAATCCTCGGCACCGCCGTCGGCGGCGAGGCCACGCGTGAAGAGGCGTCGCGCCGTTTGTATGGCGAGAACAACCCGCGCGTCCACCCCTTCACCATCATCCGCCTGATGGCCAACGCGCCGGCCTCGCAGCTCAGCATGGAATTCGGCTTGCGCGGCCCGTCGTTCGCGGTGGCAAGCGCCTGCGCTTCGGCCAACCATGCGATGGGCCAGGCGATGCACATGCTGCGCCACGGCGTGGCGCAGGTGGCGCTCACCGGTGGCACCGAAGCCAGCCTGAGCCTGGCGGTGATCAAGGCCTGGGAAGCCATGCGCGTGCTCGCCGATGATGTGTGCAGCCCGTTCAGCAAACAGCGCCGCGGCCTCGTGCTGGGCGAAGGCGCCGGCATCTTCGTGCTCGAAACGCTGGAACACGCGCAGGCACGCGGCGCCACCATCCTGGCCGAACTGGCTGGCTCCGGCATGTCGAGCGACGCAACCGACATCGTCCTGCCCGATGCCGGCGGCGCCGCCCGCGCGATGCAAGGTGCGCTGGCCGATGCCGGCCTTGCGCCGGAAGACATCGACTACATCAACGCCCACGGCACCGGCACCACCGCCAATGACCGCACCGAAACCCGCGCCATCCGGCAGGTGTTCGGCGCGCATGCCGATGCGCTGGCGGTGTCGTCGACCAAATCGATGCACGGCCACTTGCTCGGCGCGGCCGGTGCGATCGAACTGCTGGCGGTGGTCGGTGCGATGCGCGAGAGCCTGATCCCGCCGACCATCAATTACACCGAGCCCGATCCCGAATGTGATCTGGACGTGGTGCCCAACGTGGCCCGCGCGCGGCCGGTGCGCGCCGCGCTCTCGAACTCGTTCGCCTTCGGCGGTATGAACGCCGCCATCGCGGTCAAGCGCTGGGACGGCGTTTGAGTTTTTGCTCCCGGGGTTAGTCAGCCCCGTTTCGCTTTCGTCAGCAACTGATCCAGCAAGGCCAGGCCGAGGTCGATCTCTTCGGTCGTGATGTGGAGCGACGGCGCGAACGTGATCACGTTCTTGTAGTAGCCGCCGATGTCGAGCACCAGGCCCATCTTCTTGCCGGCATGTTCCAGGTCGCCAGCCAGGCCGATCTCGACCATCTTGTCGACCAGCTTCTTGTTCGGCGTGAAGGCATCGGCTTCGCAGATCTCGGCGCGCAGCGCGAGCCCCAGGCCATCGACATCGCCGATTTCCTTGTGGCGCTTCTGCAGGTCCTTGAGCCCTTCGAGAAAGTGCGCGCCCTTGGCCATCACCATGGTCTCGTAATCGGTCTCGGCCAGCATCTTCATCGTCTCCAAACCCACGGCGGTGCCGAGCGGGTTGGAGGCGAAGGTCGAATGCGTGGAGCCGGGCGGGAAGACGGTGGGGTTGATCAGCTCCTCGCGCGCCCACACGCCGGCCAGCGGGTTCAGGCCGTTCGTGAGCGCCTTGCCGAACACCAGTACATCCGGCTGCACGCCGAAGTGCTCTATGCCCCAGAGCTTGCCGGTGCGATAGAAGCCCATCTGGATTTCATCGACCACCAGCAGGATGCCGTACTTGTCGAGCACCTTCTTCAGGTCGACGAAGAAGTTCTTGGGCGGGATCACATAACCGCCGGTGCCTTGAATGGCTTCCACATAGAAGGCCGCGTATTCGCACTGGCCGGTCTTCGGGTCCCACACGCCGTTGTATTCGGTCTCGAAGAGCCGGGCGAACTGCGCCACGCAGAGGGCGCCGTACTCGTCCTTGTCCATGCCCTTGGGGCCGCGGAAGTGGTACGGGTAGGTGATGAAGTTCGCGCGGTCACCGAAGTGGCCGAAGCGGCGCCGATAGCGGTAGCTCGAGGTGATGGCCGAGGCGCCCAACGAGCGCCCGTGGTATCCGCCTTCGAAGGCGAACATCAGGCTCTTGCCGTTGCTGGAGTTGCGCACGATCTTGAGCGAGTCGTCGATCGACTGCGAGCCGCCCACGTTGAAATGCACGCGGCCCTTGCGGCCCCACTTGGCTTCGGCGTCGAGCGCGATCACCTTGGCGAGTTCGATCTTGGTCGGGTGCAGGTACTGGCTGGCGACTTGTGGCAGTACATCGATCTGGCGCTTGAGCACGTCGTTCAGGCGCTTGTTGGCATAGCCGAAGTTCACGGCCGAATACCACATCTGCAGGTCGAGGTAAGGCACGCCGCGCTCGTCGAACAGGTAGCTGCCTTCGCAGCGGTCGAAGATCTTCGGCGGGTCGGCATAGTGAACGGTGTCGCCGAAGGAACAGTAGGTGGCTTCGTCGGCCAGCAGGGCTGCGTCACGCATGGGATTCGGATCCTTGGTCTTGGGAAATGAGATGAGTGGCGGCGAGGCTCGATAAGAGGCTCGGCAAGAGAGCCAAGGCCTGGTCGAAGTTGGCGACCGGCTGGTGTGGCAGGCCGGTGTCCAGGCAATGGTCGAGCAGGCGCTTCTTGGCGAAGACGATCTGCGCGCGGCCGGCCACGCAGAAGTCGGATGCGCCATCGCCGATCATCACGAAGCGCTCGCCAGCCGAGGCGATCGGCGCTTGCGTGAAGGCGCACTTGCAGGTGCCGCTGGCCGTGCGGCAATCGGGCTTCGCATGCGGGAATTCGAGCCGCCAGCGGCGCGGGCCGTCTTCGACCAGGTGATTCGCGGTGATGGGCAAGCCGCCCAGGCCGTGGCGTGCGAGGATGAGTTCGATCGCGTAATCGAGCCCGTCGCTCAGGATCTTCAGCGGCATGCCGGCATCGCGTGCGGCGGCCACGAAGGCGGGAAACGCCGGGTCGATCGCCATCGACGCCAAATGCTCGTCGAGTTCGCTGCGGCTGCAATCGAGCAGCGCGATCTGGCCGGCCATGCATTCGCGCGAGCCGATGCGGCCTTCGCGCCAATCGGCCTCCAAGGCATCCCAGCCAGGGCGGCCGAAGCGGATCAGCAAGGAATCGGTCACGTCTTCGAGCGAGATCGTGCCATCGAAATCAACCAACAAAGTCCAGGGAGACATGCTCAACTCCGGGCAGCCGCGCGGGGCTGCCCTGTCAGGGGAATCAGAATCGATGGGGTTCAACGTGCCGTGGAGGCCGCTCGCCAATCAAGGTAAAAAGCGCACCAGAACACGCTGACCGATGCGCAACGTGCTCGCGTCGAGTTTCAGCAAACACTCGACGGAGCGGGCGTCTGTGCCGTCCCGGGCATCGTCGCCCAAGCGGCTGGGGCCGAACAACTCGCCCACCCGGACGACCTGCGCGGTGTGCACCTGCCCTTCGTCGCCCGCCGAAACCACTTCGGCGCGCATACCGATTTTTACATGTTCGACCAGCGACTCGTTCAATTCGGCCCGCACGATCAGCGGTTTGTCGGGCCGCAGCGTGTAAAGAATTCCGAGCGCGGGCACGTTGTCGCCGGTTTGAGCCAGGCGTTCGATCACGCGGCCGGCCGCCGGTGCGCGCACGGTGCTCACGTCGACCGCCTGGCGCGTCTGCACGAGCTTCTGGCGCGCGGCGGCGAGGTTGGCATCGCTCACACCGATGTCGGCTTGCAGCTCGACGGCGGCAGCGCGTGCATCGTCAGCGGATTGGCCGCTGGCAGCACCGGCTGCGGCAGCTTCTCTCAAGCGAGTAGCGCGCGATTGCAAGGCTGGCAGCCGGGCACGCTGCGCACCGAGTTGCGCCTGCGCTTGCGTGATCTCGGCTTGCGCCGCGGCGACCGAGAGTTCTGCTTGTCGCGAAGCCAGTGTGGCGAGCGCCTGACCGGCCTTGACGCTGTCGCCCACCTCGACCTGCATCTGCGCGATCACGCCATCGCGCGGCGCGAGCACACGTTGCACGCCGCCTTCCACATCGACCCGGCCGCGGGCCATGGCGGCGTAGCGCGGGCTGGCGGCCGAGGCTGCGGATGCGGCGGAAGCTGGCGCGTTGCCTTCGCCGGAACAGGCGGTGAGCAGGCCAGCCAAAAGGGCGGCGCTCCAGGTCGCGACGTGGAAAGGTCCAGGTGTCATTCGGCGGTTTCCTCGCGCAAGCGTGTGAGCAGCGGCGTGTCTGGCGGTGTTTCTAGCGGCATCGTGCGGATGGGCGGCGCTGGGCGCTGGTCGGTCAGGATGCGGCCGTCTTCCATCAACAGCACGCGGTCGCCATGGCTGATGAGCCGCGGGTCGTGGCTCACGCACAGCACGGCGCTGCCGTGGCGCCGGGCAATGTTGTGCAGGATGTCGATCACCCGCTGGCCATTGGCGGCATCGAGTGCGCTGGTCGGTTCGTCGGCAAACAGCAGTTGCGGGCGCTTGGCGAGTGCACGGGCAATGGCGACGCGCTGTTTCTCTCCGCCCGAGAGTTCCGCCGGTCGCAACTGCGCACGGTCTTCGATGCCGACTTCGGCCAGCGCTTCCTGCGCCCGCGTGCGCGCCTCTGCAGCGCTCAAGCCGAGGTAGCCCAAGGGCAACATCACCTGCTCGACGGCCGTCAGCGCGCCGAACAGGTTGAAGCCCTGGAAGACGAAGCCGGTGTGCTCCAGCCGAAAGCGCTCCAGCTCGCGAGGGCGCAGCGCCCACAAGTCCACGCCGAGCGCCTGCACCGTGCCGCTGTCGGGCCGCAACAAGCCGCCGAGCAAGGCGAGCAAAGTGCTCTTGCCGCAGCCGGAAGGGCCTTCGACCAGCGTGAGTTCGCCCGGCGCGATGTCGAGCGAGAGCCCTTGCAGCACGCGGGTTTCGACGCGCCCGCTGCGGAACGATTTGGCCAGCGCCATGCCGCGCAGCGCCGAGGTTGCGGGCGCGCTCATCGCAGCAAAGTCGCCGCATCGGCGCGCCGCAACACGCGCACCGCCGCCAGGCCGGAGACGAGCGCGATCACCATCACCAGCGCCGCGCACGCCAGGCTGGGCAGCCAGCCGAGGGCCACCGGCACATCGTGCCGCCGCGCCAGCCACAAGGCCGCCGCCGAGCCGATCGCGCCCACGACCAGCCCGCTCGCGCCCACCCACGCCGCCTGTTCCAGCACCACCGCGCGCAAGGCGCGCACGCCCACGCCTAGCGCGTGCAGCGTGGCGTATTCGCTCACCGAGCCGGCCACGGCGGCCATCTGCGTCTGGCTGGTGATGACGGCACCGACCACGCACACGACCGCCGCGAGGAACATCACGCCCAGCCCAGCGCCGGTCTCGAACATCCAGTACAGCACCGCGCGGCGCGAGAACTCGGCGCGCGTCCACACTTCGAAGCGGTGCCTGGCGCCGACCGCATTCAGTCGCTGGCGGGCGGCTTCGGCCTGGAGCGCGTTGCCGGGATCGCTCAAGCGCGCGAGGTAGTAGGTGGCGCGCGGGTCGTGCTCGCCGCCGTCTTGCAGGCGCGCGGCGGTGTCGATCGAGGCCAGCAGGTTCACGCCACCCAACGCGCGTAGCCCGGTCGCCGTGCCGATCACGCGCACCTGCCGGCCGTTGATGCGCGCGTGGCCGCCGGTGGCCACACCGAGCTTGTCGAGGTCGGCGCGGTCGACGATCACCGTGTCGGGCTCGGCCAGCATGGCGCGTTGCTCTGGCCCGAGTGCGCGGTCGAACATCATGCTGCCCGCCCGCGTGTCGATGCCCGAGACCGTGACAGACACGCCGCCTTGCCCGCCGGCTGCACTGCGCCAGTCGCCATCGACCCAGCGGAAGGCTTCGACGCGCGCCACGGCCGGGTCGAGCCGCAGCCAGATCTCGGTATCGAGCGGCACCGGCCGGCCCAGCTCCACGCTCTGCGTGCCCGGGTTGCCCACCCACAAGTCGCCACCCGACCGGTCGACGAACACCGCTGCGCTGCCGAAGATGCCCAGCACCAGCGCCGCCTGCACCAGCAGCAGCAGGCCGGAAAACGCCACCGCCAGCATCGCCGGCAAAAAGCGCCGCCACTCGTGCAGCAGCGTCTTGCGGGCGAGGGCGACGATCATGGGCGTGGCGCAGCGGCGGGCGCTGTATCCATCGCTGCGCCGCCTAGCGATTTATACAGCGCCACGAAAGCCAGTTGCTGCGCCAGTTCGGCATCGGCCAAAGCCAGATCGGCCTGCACGATGCCGCCGCGCGCGCGGCTGGTCTCGAACTCGTCGGCCAAGCCCAGGCGCACGCGTGTGGCTGCGCCGCGCTCCAAGCCGCCGACGGCATCGCGCGCGCGCCGTAACGCCGCCACGTGATCGGCTTGCAGCGAGAGCGTGGCCATGGCGGTTTGCACTTCGGCCACGGCTTCGAGCACGCTTTGTCGGTAGCCGAGCAAGGCGGCATCGAGCTCGGCGTGGCGGGCTTGCAGCGCGGCTTGGCGCGCACCCCAGTCGAACAGCGGCATGTCGATCGTCGGGCCGAGTGCCAGCGTGCCGTGCAGGCCGCGGTCGCTGTGCACACCGATCACGGCTGCAGCCACGCTGAGTGCGCCGCCCAGGCCGATGCGCGGCGACAGGTCGGCGCGCGCCACGCCCGCCGCGCCGGCTGCCTTGAGCACCTGCTGTTCGGCATGGCGGATTTCGGGGCGCGCGCGCAGCATGTCGGCGGGCGTTTGTTCGATGCGCAAGGCTGACAGATCGCGCTGAGGCGTGGCAGTGCTTTGCGCCGCCGAGCTTGATGTGCTTTGCCCGTAAGGCAACGCGGCATTGCGGTCGCCCAGCAGCACCGTGAGCTGCTGCCGGCAGCGCGCCATCGTCGTCAGCGGATCGGTGCGCAGCGCTTCGGCTTGCGCAACGCCGAGTTGCGCACGCGCAAGTTCGTCGCCCGCGGCTTGGCGGGTGCGGATGCGCGTGTCGGTGAGCGCCAGGTGGCGGCGCTGCAAGGCGATGTCCTGGTCGAGCAGGGCCAGGCGGCGCTCGGCATGCCGCCTTTCGAGGTGGGTGCGCACGACTTCGGCGACGAGTGACGCGCGTGCGGCCTGCACATCGGCTTGCGCCAGGCCGACCTCGGCATTTGCCATGTCGGTGGTGGCTTCGGCGCGGCCGAACAAGCCCAGCTCCCATTGCGCGTCGAACCCGGCCTGGAAGTAGCTCGTGCGGCTGTCCGGGCTGGGGCCAGAGGTGGTGGCGAAGCGCAGGTTGGGGCGGAAAGGCGCATCGGCCACGGGCAGCAGCGCCCGCGAAGCCCGCAGGCGTTCACCGGCGGCGGCAAGTGGCAGGTTGCCAGCCAAGGCGCGGGCGACGAGGTCATCGAGCGCCGGATCGCCGAGGGCGCGCCACCATGTCGCCAGATCGGGCGCTGGCGAGGTCGCTTCGGCCGGCATCGAAGATGCTCCGGATGCGGCAGAGGCAGGCATCGGCGGCCACTGCTCGGGCACATCGGGACGAAGCGTTGCATCCGGCACCGGCCCGGTGGCGCAGCCCGCGAGCGCGAGCGCCAACAAGGCCATCGGCGCGATGTTCGAGTTCGCCAAAGACACCGCGCGCGAGAACCTCAGCCCCGGCCCCCGAAGGCGTGGCGAACGGATGTCGAACGGGTTCGCAAGCCTCATGGAAGGGTGTTGAGCGGGTAGTGAAAACAACCCGCCGATGATAGGGCGGCCCGCCCGGGAACCAGTGACTTCGCCGGCCCCCACCGGCCCGAACAAAGTGCGGCCGCAGCCCGAACGGCGACAATCGCGGCTGCACAAGCAGCAGGCAGCGAACAGGCAAACGATGGTGAAGTCGGCAGATTTTTTTTGGCGCCCTGCTGCAGCGCCCACCGATGGTTCGAACGGCCGCTCCGGCGTGCTCCTGATTCATGGCCTGACCGGCACGCCCGCCGAAATGCGCTCGGTCGGCAAGGGCTTGCTGCAAGCCGGTTTCACCGTCCACGGCGTGCAGTTGGCGGGCCACTGCGGTGACGAAGCCGATCTGCTCGCGACAGGCTGGCGCGATTGGTATCGCAGCGTCGACGAAGCCGCCACGCTGATGCGCCAAGAGGTCGATCACCTCTTTGTCGCCGGCCTGTCCATGGGCGCGGTGCTCGCGCTCAAGCTCGCCATCGAACGCCCGAACGATGTGCAAGGCCTGGGCCTCTACGGCACCACGTTCAAGTACGACGGCTGGGCGATCCCTGCCATTGCGCGGCTGTCGTTTTTGCTGCCCATCGCCTGCGCCCTGGGCATCGGCCGCCACCGTTCGTTCATGGAAAGCTTTCCCTACGGCATCAAGGACGAACGCATCCGCAAACGCATCGTCGGCGGCATGCTGGCTGGCGACAGCGCCGCAGGCGGCCTGCCCGGCAACCCGTGGCCGTCACTCGCACAGTTCATCAGCCTCTCGCACAACGTGCGCAAACGCCTGGGCCGCGTGCGTGCGCCGTGCCAGGCCATTCATGCGTCGAATGACGACATTGCGAGCCTGAAGAACGTCGACATCATCAAGCGCCATGTGAGCGCGCGCGTCGAAACCGTGCTGCTCGAAGACAGCTATCACATGGTCACGGTGGATGCCCAACGCGATTTGCTGGTCGAGCGCTCGGCGCAGTTTTTTGCGGCAATTGCGGCGGAGCGGGGCGGCTCGAAAGGGGTGACAAGTTCGCCACAAGATCCGCCAAGAGATTCGCCAATCGTGGCGCCAAGCGACAAAAAATTTTCGATTGGTTTCGAGAAATCTCTTTGAAAACAATAGGTTGATTGGTCTGCCGGCAGCGTTTGGTTTCGAGACAAGATTCGCCAAACAACAGTGAATACACGGTGTACGACCACATCAGCCAGTTCGAGCCTTTGCTACCCGCTTCCGCCAAGCGGGAGCCGCTGCTCGAAAAAGCGCATCGCCTCCAAGCCCAGGCCGGCGCCGCCAAAGGCCGAGCGCATGCGACGGTGATGCAGGCGCCGGCGCCGCTGTTGCGCACCATGAATTCGTATTACTCGAACCGCATCGAAGGCCGGCACACGCTGCCGGTCGAAATCGAACAAGCCCTGCGCAAAGACTTTGCGGCCGATGCCGACACCGCCCGCCGCCAGCACCTGACGGTCGCCCAGCCGCGCGTTGCTCTCCGGCATGGACTTCACACTGGAGGAAGTCATTGCCCTGGATAGAGTGCAAACGCGAATGCCGCTGTCTGCCGATTTGATCAAGCCGCTGCGCAAGCGTGGTTTGGTCGAAGGGCGCGGCACGACGGTGAGAATCTCCGGAGCTGTCGCCAAGGCATCGGGCCGGGAGGTGAGCTACACAGTCGACAGAGGGCTTGATTCGCAGCACGACAAGGCGCTCGTCGTGCAGCTCTTGAAGCTGGGGCCGCAAGCCAGGCCGAAGATCAACCAGCTCTTGCTGGACAAACTGCCCGGGGCGGTCAAGCCAGAGAAGCGAGCGAGCTATATCAAGACCCTGCTGCGCGACATGGCGCACGCGGGCATCATCGAAACCGACGGGGGCAAAACGAAGGCTGCCCAATGGCGGTTGAAGCTGGGCCCCGGATTGGGCCCAGCTCCGTCGCTACCCAATGAACAACCAATCGGTTAACCCAATAACCCATCTAACTCATTGATTTTTATCGAGTTTTATTGGAACAGCAGCTTCAAATACCGCCCCGTAAAACTCGCCGGGTGCGCCGCCACATCTTCCGGCGTGCCCGCCACCAGCACCGTGCCGCCACCGGCGCCGCCTTCCGGACCCATGTCGATGATCCAGTCGGCGGTCTTGATGACGTCGAGGTTGTGTTCGATCACGACGATGGTGTTACCGGCATCGCGCAACTGGTGCAGCACGCGCAGCAGCAGGTCGATGTCAGCGAAGTGCAGGCCCGTCGTCGGCTCATCGAGGATGTACAGCGTTCTGCCGGTATCACGCTTGCTCAGTTCCAGCGCCAGCTTCACGCGCTGCGCTTCACCACCGGAAAGCGTTGTCGCGCTCTGGCCCAGTCGGATGTAGCCCAGGCCCACGTCGAGCAGCGTCTGCAGCTTGCGCGCGATGCTGGGCACGGCGTTGAAGTACGCATGCGCGTCTTCCACCGTCAGACCCAGCACCTCGGTGATGTTCTTGCCCTTGTAGAGCACTTCCAGCGTTTCGCGGTTGTAGCGTTTGCCGTGGCACACGTCGCACGGCACGTACACGTCGGGCA
Organism: Rhodoferax sp.; assembly: GCA_026224975.1. Taxonomy (GTDB): domain Bacteria; phylum Pseudomonadota; class Gammaproteobacteria; order Burkholderiales; family Burkholderiaceae_C; genus LMDS01. The sequence continues at coordinate 47,128 of JAMFRW010000018.1, forward strand.
GGAAGTGCATTTCTACCTTCAACACGCCGTCGCCCTGACAGGCTTCGCAGCGCCCGCCGGCCACGTTGAAGCTGAAGCGCCCCGGGCCGTAGCCGCGTTCCTTGGCGGTGTTCATTTCGGCGAAGAGTTCGCGGATCGGCGTGAACATGCCGGTGTAGGTGGCGGGGTTGCTGCGCGGTGTGCGGCCGATGGGGCTTTGGTCGACGTTGATGACTTTGTCGAACGCGGCAATGCCTTCGATGGCGTCGACTGGCTCCGGCTCGGCGTGGCTGTTGTAGAGCTTGCGCGCGACGGTGGCGTAGAGAGTGTCGTTGACCAACGTGCTCTTGCCGGAACCCGACACGCCGGTCACGCAAGTGAGCAGGCCGACGGGGATGTCGACGCTCACGTTCTTGAGGTTGTTGCCGCGGGCGTTGACGATGCGGAGCGTTCCACTTTCGCCTTCTTCGCCGTCTTCGGCAGGCCGAACCACCGCTTTCACGCGCTCCTTCGGCACCGCGATGCGCAGCACGCGCGACAGGTACTTGCCGGTCAGCGATTCGGGGTTCGACGCCACTTCCTGCGGCGTGCCTTGGGCCATCACGCGGCCGCCGTGCACGCCGGCGCCCGGCCCCATGTCGATCACGTGATCGGCGGCCATGATCGCGTCTTCATCGTGTTCGACGACCAGCACGCTGTTGCCGATGTCGCGCAGGTGGCGCAGCGTGCCAATGAGGCGTTCGTTGTCGCGTTGGTGCAGGCCGATGCTGGGCTCGTCTAGCACGTACATCACGCCCGTCAAGCCCGAGCCGATTTGCGACGCGAGCCGGATGCGCTGCGATTCGCCGCCGGAAAGCGAATCGGCGTTGCGGTCGAGGCTCAGGTAGTTGAGGCCCACGTCGTTCAGGAACTTCAGCCGCGAGCGGATTTCGCGCACCACCTTGTCGGCGATTTCGGCCTTGGCGCCCAGCAGCGTCAGCGATTCGAAGTAGGCCAGGCACTCGCGCAAGGTGAAGTGTTCGACGCGGAAGATCGGCTCGCGGTGCGCCGCATGGTCGGCGTTGCCGGCATCGACGAGGAACACATTGCGCGCCTCGCGCCGTAGCCGCGAACCATGGCAATCGGGGCAGGGCTTGGCGCTCTGGTAGCGCATCAGGTCCTCGCGCACCGCGGCCGAATCGGTCTCGCGGAAACGCCGTTCGAGATTGGGCAGGATGCCTTCGAACGGGTGCGCGCGCTTGACCACCGTCTGCTTCTTGGTCTTGCCGCTGCCTTCAGAGGTGTAGGTGAACTCGATCGCCTCCTCGCCGGAGCCATTGAGCAGCACCTCGCGCGCCGTCTCGGTCAGCGTCTCGAACGGCGCGTCCACGTCGAAGCCGTAGTGCTCGGCCACGCTCTCGAGCATCGAGAACGTGTAGCCGTTGCGGCGATCCCAGCCCTTGACCGCGCCGGCCGCCAGGCTCAGCGTGGGGAAGGCGACGACGCGATCCGGGTCGAACGCGATGACCTGGCCCAGGCCGTCGCAGCTCGGGCAGGCGCCCACCGGCGAGTTGAACGAGAACAGGCGCGGCTCGAGCTCGGGCAACGAGTAGCTGCAGATCGGGCACGCGAACTTGGCGGAATACAGGTGCTCGGCGCCCGAATCCATCTCGAGCGCCAGCGCGCGGCCGTCGGCGATGCGCAGCGCGGCCTCGAAGCTCTCGGCCAGCCGCTGGCGCGCGTCGTCGCGCGTCTTCAGGCGGTCGATGACGATGTCGATGTCGTGCTTCTCCGTCTTCTTCAGCGCCGGCAGCTCGCTCGCCTCGACGATCTTGCCGTCGACGCGGAAGCGCACGTAGCCCTGCGCCTGCTGTTCGCCCGCGCCGGCACGCCCTACTGCCCGGACCACGACCTGCCGCTGGCGGCCACGCCGGTCGCGCAGATGGTCGACGCGGTGCTGGCGCTGCCCGAGGAGACGAAGCTGATGGTGCTCGCGCCGGTGGTGCGCGATCGCA
>JAMFRW010000194.1 GCA_026224975.1 Rhodoferax sp.
GCCTGCTGAACGGCGACTGCATCACCATCACCGGCAAGACGGTCGCGCAGAACCTGGCCGATGTGCCCGATGCACCGCGTGCCGATCAGGACGTGATCCGCCCCATCGACAAACCCATGTACGCGCAAGGCCACCTGGCCATCCTCAAGGGCAACCTCTCGCCCGAAGGCTGCGTCGCCAAGATCACCGGCCTGAAGCGCCCGGTGATGACCGGCCCGGCCCGTGTGTTCGACGACGAACAATCGGCCATGGCCTCCATCATGGCCCGGCAGATCAAGGACGGCGATGTCATGGTGCTGCGCTACCTCGGCCCCAAGGGCGCGCCCGGCATGCCGGAAATGCTGGCGCCCACGAGCGCGCTGGTCGGCCAGGGGCTGGGCGAAACCGTCGGCCTCATCACCGACGGGCGCTTCTCGGGTGGCACCTGGGGCATGGTGGTCGGCCACGTGGCGCCAGAGGCTTACGCCGGCGGCAACATCGCGCTGATCCATGAGGGTGACACCATCACCATCGATGCGCACACGCTGAGCCTGCACCTGGCCGTGTCGGACGAAGAACTCGCGACGCGCCGCGCCGCGTGGACCGCACCGAAGCCGCGCTACACCCGGGGCGTGCTGGCCAAGTTCGCGAGGAATGCGTCGAGCGCGAGCGTGGGGGCGGTGCTGGACAAGTTCGACTGAAGCAAGCCGAGCAGGCGCCTCACTTGCGCTTGTTGCGGGTGGGGCCCATGCCCAGCGCCTCGAGGTTGTCGGTGCGGCGCTTCTGCTTGCGCGCTTCCATCTTCTCGATCTCGATGCGCTTGTTGCGGCCCGAGGCATCGGCCCAGGCCCACCAGATCACCGCCAGCACGAAGGGCACGGCGAACTTCCACAGGTCGCCGGTGATCTCCCAGTTCCAGCGGCCGACGGGGCCGATGCCGGCGAGGTTGAGCACGATGAGCACGACGCCGACAATGACGAACAACATGGATTCGACTCCTCAGGGTTGGACAGTACGCGCGCAGCCGGCAAAATCGGCCCGTCGGCCGGGTCAACGGGCGGCGCGCCCATCCGTTATGCTGAATGTAATCCGTGTGCCGCTACAACGAAGGAAACTCATGAAGATGCTCCCCTTGATCGCCGTCGCTGCCGGCCTCGCCGCCTCCGCCGCCCTGCCCGCCTTCGCGCAGGCCGACCTCGCCCAGAAGAAGAACTGCATGGCCTGCCACGCTGTCGACAAGAAGCTCGTCGGCCCCGCCTACAAGGACGTGGCCGCCAAGTACGCCGGCCAGGCCGATGCGGTCGACAAGCTCGCCGCCAAGGTGGTCAAGGGCGGCGCAGGCGTCTGGGGCCCGGTGCCCATGCCGGCCAACCCGCAAGTGACCGAAGCGGAAGCCAAGCAATTGGTGGCGTGGGTGCTGACGCAGAAGTGAAAAAGCACGGCGCCTGACGGCGTTGGCAGCTCGACCCCAAGAGGCTCCGTTCGCGGGGCCTTTTTCATACAAGAAGACTCTGGAGACAACATGACAAGCCGTTCGATCCTGGCCGCTGCGCTGTGCGCCGGCGTCCTCACACACCTCACGCCCGCCGCCTTTGCGCAGGCCGCCACACCGCCCGTGTTTCCCGACGCCCAGGCCAGCGACCCCGTCACCATGGGCTGGATGAAAGGCTCGCCGCCGCCCGCCGACAAGATCATCCGCTTTGCCGATGGCAGCGCCTCGCGCTTTCCGCAAACGCGTTGGAGCTTCTCGAACATCCGGCAATTCGGCGCCACGAGCAACGTCTCGCGCGGCGTGGGTGCGGTGAGCGTGCTGCCGCGCGCCGAACGTGACGACATCGATGCCGTCACCTTCCAGACCCTGGTCAAGAACCAGCCCATGACCTGGGCCCAATCGCTCGCGGCCAACTACACCGATGGCATCGTCGTGCTGCACAAGGGCCGCATCGTGTACGAGCGCTACTTCGGCGTGCTCGGTGCC
>JAMFRW010000019.1 GCA_026224975.1 Rhodoferax sp.
CGTACCGACCCGCGACTTAGAACTCAGCACGATGACTCCATGAGCGAGTCCGCGCGAGCTCCCATTTTTCGGCTCAAGGGGCGAGGGGCAACCCCAGGGCCCGTCGCTTGTCGAGGATGTGCCGGACGTGGTGGGGGATGTGGTCGGTCCCGAGGTCGGCGACGTGGTGGGCGAAGTCGTGGGCCCGCCGGTCGGTGAAGTCGTCGGCGATGCGGTGGGTGCCGATGTCGGTGCTGCCGTCGGCCGCACGGTCGGCGCCACGGTGGGCGTGACCGTCGGCGCGGCGCCGGCGGTGATCGTCGTGACGCCGTTGTAGACCTGCACGGCTTCCACATCGAGGCGTCGCACGCCGGTCAGGGTGCCGGTGATGGCGTTCACCGCCACCTCGGTGCCGCCGGTGTCGGTACCGGTGATGCCGGTGCGAGGCGCGCGCAGCAGCACCGTGCCGCCGAGCTTGTCCGTCGCGCCCGCTACCGCAGCGGAGACATCGACCGCCGAGCCCGCGGTCAGCGAGAGTTGCCCGTCGGTCGTCATGAGCGTCAGGTCGCCACCGGCTGCTTCGGCCTTTGTCGCGACGGCACTCAGCCGCGAAGCGCTCTGCAGCGTCACATCGCGCCCAGCGGCGAGCCGGATGCTGCCGCCGCTGGCGCCATCGGCGTTCAGCGTGCCGGCGATCTGCAGCGCGCCGGCATCGGCGACGAGGGCGATGTCTTGCGCCTGCAGCGTCACGCCGGCGGCCAGGGTCTGGTCGCCCTGGCGGTTGCGCACGGCGATGCGTTCGGCGAAGTTACGTGGTGACGTCACGGTGGCCGCCGCGGCCGTGGGCGCTTCCGCCACCAGCCTCGCGGCCAGCGCGGCAAGATCGATCGGCGAGAGGCTGTCGATGCTCAGGCTGCTGCCCGGCGCACCCGCTTGGGTGGTCCCGACCAGCCGGCCTTGCAGATCGACCGCGCCCCTGGGCGCCGAAAGGTTCAAGATGCCGCCGCTCGCCGCGCCAGCCGCCGAGACATCGAGCGTGGCGCCGTTGGCGAGCTGCAGCGCGCCGGCATCGGCCGTCGCTTCGATGCGGCCGCCGCCGGTGCTCACCGCCACGCCGTCCAGCGTGCGGGTCGCGCCACGCACCGAAGTGCTCGAGCCGGCCTCGAAGCGGATGCTCGGGTCTGTGGCTGTCGCGCCTGGGGTGCCGAGTGCGTGCAGCGAGAGGATGCCGCTCGGCAGCGCGATCGTGCCCGCCTGCACGATGCTGGCGCCGGTGATCGAGACCGTGGCGCCGGCGCCATCGGCCGATGCCGCGGTGTTTGCAGCATCGGCTGTATCGAGCCGGAATGCGCCACTGGCAACGAGCAATTGTTTGGCGCCCGCCTCGGCGGTCAAGCGCGCGGCCTTCACGTTCAGCGCCCCATCGGCCGTCAAGCCTCCCGTGCCCGACAGCACGAGGTCGCGCCGCGCTTCGATGCGCGTGGCCTGCGTGCCCTGGATCGCCAGCGTGCCGGGGCCGATGGTCACGTCGCTGTCCGTGGCGCGCAGTGTCAACACACCGCTGCCCGGTGTGGCGGTGCTGGCCGTGGTGCCGGTCGAGTCGATGAGCGACAACTTGCCGGCGCTCACCGTGGCCTGGGCTTGCGGCGCGAGCGTGAGGGCAGCCGAGTCCAGCGTGAGCGATTGCGTGGCGGCCGAGCCGAGCGTGCTGCCGGCTTCGAAGCGGATGTCGCTGTAGCTGCGCAGCGTGAGGTCGGCGGCTTGCTGCAGGCGGTCGGCGAAGGCGCCGCGCACTTCCAGGGCCTGCGCCACCGGTGCCGTGGCAAGGCCCAAAGTGTCGGCACCGACGGTGATGCGGCCCGCGCCGAGGGTGATCGCCGCCGCCTGCAGCGTCGCCAGGGGATCGATGCGGTTGACATCGGTGGCTTCCACGCTCACCCGGCCCTTGTCGCCCGCATCCAGCACGACGCCGGACGCGATGGACACATCGGCGCTTCGCGCACTGCCCACGCCCGTGCGCTCCACGCCGGCGAGCGCCGCGTTGACGCGCAGCGAAGCGCCGTCGCCGCTGACCTGGAGCGGACGCGTGTCTGCACTGGTGGTGCTGTTCCCGGTGCTGGCCTTCACATCGCCGTTCACCGCCAAGCTCTGACTTGCGACGAGGATGAGGTCGGGCACTTGTAGCGCGGTGCTGCCGTTGGCCAGCGTGACCTCGCGCGCCACCGTCGTGGCCTGCACGGTGCCATCGGCATTGCGGCTGCGCGTGCCGCCCAGCAGCACCGAGCCGGCACCTGCTCCGTTGATCGTGTCGGCCGACAGGCGCAGCACGCCATCGGCTGGCGACGTGGCGGCGGACGAAGATATTTCGGAGGCGGAGGCAAAGACGGAGATGCGCTCGGCCGCGATGCTCAAATCCCCCGCGCGGCCGCCGGGAACAGCCTGCATGACGAGCCGGCCGTCCAGCATGAGCTGCTGGGCCGAGACATTCAGGCCGCCCGCATCCAGCAGCTGCGTCGGCGCGGGCTTGCCGGCACGCTCGGCCAGGGCGGCGAAGTAGGTGTCGGCCGAGGTCATCCGGATCTCGGACGACTTCAGCGCGGTGGTCGACGGCGTGACGACAAAAGCGGTCGCGCGCGGGTCGACGAAATCAGTGCCGGCGGTCGTGGTGCGCGCGCCGATCAACAGCGCGCCATTGGCCAGCCGAATGGCGGTGCTGTCGGTGACCGACGCAGTGGTCGCCGCGGGAATCGACGTGGGGAACGAAGCACTGCTGCTCGGCCGCACGAGGAACGCGCCATCCAGCACTGCGTAGCGCGCGGGCAGCATGGCGTAGGTGCCGGCGGCCAGGTGGGTGCTGCCGAAGTCCAGGGCCTTCGCGATCACGATCTGGCGGCCAGCCGCGATGGCCGAGAGCGCATTGGCCGCATCGGTTTGCGAGAGGATCTGCCGGTCGATGGGCGCCGCGCCATTCATCACCGGCAGCAGCGCGAACGCACCACTCGCCGCGCCCGCAAACACATCGCGCGAACCGCCCGGGCCGGGCAGGAACTCCGCGGCGAGCAGCGTGCCGCCGCCTTGCACATCGACCACCGAGCCCGCTGCCACGGCCAGCGAGGGCGCGGTGAGGTCGATGCGCTTGTCGGGCACGCCGGTCACGCTGTTGCCGAGCGCGCCGTAGTACCAGTCGGTCCCGCCATTCGTGGCACCGAAAGGCACGACCAGCCCGTTGCCGGCCACCGAAGTGATGCTGCCCGGCGCGAGTGTCAGCGAACCGGTCGCCTCAAGCTTGATGCTGCCGAACGGCGCCCGCACGATGCCGGCCTGCATGATGTGGGCGGCCTTCACCGTCACACTGCCGCCGGCCGAAAGCGGCGCCGCCGGCACCGCGCTGCCCGTCGGCTGGGCGATGCTCACCGTGTGGCCTGCCGCCTCCAGCGTGAAGGCGCTCGCGGTCGTCGCATACACCTGCGAGGCGGCGATGTTCAGGTCGCCGGCAGTGCGCAACGTGCCGGTCGCGACGGCGGTGTCGCCCAGGCCGATCAACCGCATATCGCCGCGGGTCGCGAGGGTGACGGCCTTCGCGCCGGAGAACGCAACGCTGCCGCTGAGATCGATGCTGCCGGCGCCGCCTTCGAGCCGGAGCTGGCCCGAGCCGGCCACCGGTGTGGCCGCCGTGGTCGAAAAGCTGTTGCCGATGGCCACCGATTGCGCGGCAAGCCGCACCTCGGCCGTGTCGCCAAGCGCGATCACCGGTGCATCGAGGGCGAGTCGGCGCGAGAGGTCCAGCGCCAGGCCGCCATCGAGCTTGATCGTGTCCAGCGAGCGCAGGGTCAGCTCGGACACGCCGGATTCGCGAACCAGATCGGCGCCGACGCTGACGGTTTTGCCCGTCGTGGTGGGCGTGATGGTGGGAACGGTGGGATCGCCAACGGTCGCCGTGCCGGCACCCGCCAGCACCAGCGTGTGCGGTGGAGGCACCACGTCGGCGCTCGCCCGCGTCATCGCGACCGAGAGCTTGCCGCCGGCGGCCGACAGCGTCGATCCGGCGAGCGCGGCGCCGTGTGCGTCGAAGCGACCGGCAAGCGTGGCGCTCGAACCGCCGGTCACATCGATGCCAAGGTTCAAGTTGCCGGCAGCGCCCAGCACCACGGCCGGGCCGCCGACGAAAGCTGCGCCGGTCGCGGCGGCATCGAGGCGGTAGGCCGTGCCATCGGCGCGTATCTGCGAACCATCGCGCCAGTCCAGCGTCACCGCATTCAGGTTGACCGTGCCCGCATCGAACACGCGGCCACGCTGCAGGCTGTCGGTCGATGGCGTTGTTACCAGGGCGGCCGATACATCGATGCGGCTCGCCTCGCCCAGCCGCAGCGAATCGCCGCCGGCGAGCGATGCAACGGCGCCGGTCTGCGTCAAGGTCACTGTGCCGCCAGGTACCACGGCCTGGCCGTCGAAGCGAAGGTCGCGTGCGGCGCGCAGGGTCAGGCTGGCGCCGGGGTCGAGTTGCGCACTCGCGCCTTCGGCAAAGACCAGCCGGCCGCCCGAGCCTTCGGTCACATTGCCGCTAGCTGCGAGGGTCAGGTTCACCGGCCGGCGCTGATCCGCTGGCAAGACAGCCGAATCCAGAACTGTGCGCAGCTTGGTGCCCGTGGCCGTGGTGCGAAGTTCGGTTCCCGCCACGAGGTTGCCGGCGCGCGGTTTCAAGACGGTGTCAGCCGTGACCTCCAGGCTCTGGATGCCGTCGACGCTGAAGCTCTCGAAACCCTGAGACGAGAAGAAACCCGGCGCCAGTCCGACGAGGCCGATCGACGCGTCCGACACGGCCGCGTCGCCGATCGTGAACGCCGCCGCACGCAGGCTCAGGCTGCCGCCGCGCACCAGCGATTCACCGTGCAGGCTGCCTTGCACATCGAGCAGCCGCAAGTTGTCACGCGTGGGCAAGGACAACAGCGCGATGCTGCCGGCGTTGCCGCCGCTGACCTGCCCGTTGGCGCGCACCAGCGCACCGCCGGACACATCGAGCACCGCGCCTTCGCCCACCGACACGCCGGCGGCCACCAGCGAGATCGAGCCGCCTGCGGTCGCGCCTTGCGTCGCCAACCCATCGCGCTGCTGGTTGACCATGCGGCCCGCCACATCGAGCAGCGTGCCCCCAGCAATGCGCACATCGCCTGGCAAGGCATCGGCATGCAGCACGCTGTTGGTCGCGGTGGCCGAGACCGACCCGCCGGCGCTGGTGATGTCGCCCTTCAACGCAATGCCTTGGGTGCCCAGGCTTTGCAGTGTGACGCTCGACTTGTCGGCAAGCAGGAGGTCGGCATCGGCCTCGCTGGTGATGCCCTGGTCGGTGAACAGGCTCACCGCGCCGAAGCCGCCGTGCTGCACAGTCGATGCGGCAATGCGCGTGACGCCGGGCAGCGGTTCGGCCAGCGACGCGCGCACCGGGTCGGCCCAGAAGGTCGTCTCGCTGGCCACCGGCGCGGCGGCCAGCAGGATGGGCGTGGTGACGCCGCTGCGGTCGGTGCCGGCCACGCCGATCTGCAGCCGGCCTGCCGCCGCCAGCGCATCGACCCCTGTTGTCTGGCGTCGGCCGACGGTCGTGCCGGCGCGCAGTTCACCGTCGAGGTGCGATTCGGGCGCGATCACGCGGATCGAGCCTGCCGCGCGGCCTTCCACATAGCCGGATTCCAGCGTGCCGGCCACCGTGGGCCGCCACTGCACACGCACGCCCCAGCGGTCGTAGAGGCCGCTCGAAGCGTTGCTGAGTGAGGTGTAGCGCAGGTCGGCGGGGGCGGAGTTGAGGGTGTAGAGGCTGCCGTCCTCGCCCCGCAGCTTGGTCGGGTTGACGATGGCGCTGGTGAAGTTCACCGCGCCGCCCGACACATCGAGGCGCGAGCTGCTGTTCGTCAGCACGGCGCCGCTGGATTCCAGCAGCAGCGATCCGCCGGACGAAAGCCGCTCGCCGGCCGTCTGCTGCACCGCGCGCTGGTAGCTCGAGATGTCACCGAGGATGGGCGAGGCGCTGCGCAGGTCGAAGGTGACGCGGCTGCGGTAGAGCGGGCCATCCTTTTGCAGCGGCGCGTCCTTCAGGTCGTTGGCGCCCAGCAGTTCGGTGGTGACGAAGTTGCGGCCGGCCGAAACACTGGTGTCGGTCGTGCCGGCCAGGTCGATCGTGGCGCCCGCGCCGATGACGATGCGGCCTTCGCCATCCGTGCCGCGGCGCGAGAGATCGGGCGCATCGAGCGCCACGCCGGTGCCGGTGATGGTCGGCTCGGGGCCCAGGAACTGCGGCGTGGCTTCGGCCCGGAGGCGCACGATGGCACCCGGCGCGACGATGCTGGCCTGCGTACCGAGCTCGACGGTGCGGCCGGAGAGTTCGATGCGCGAGCGCGTAAAGGTCGCATCACCGGTGGTCGTGGGCAGCGCGCCGGAGGCATCGGTCTGCGGGTCGACGCCGATCTCGATGCGGCTGCCGGCGCCGAGCGTCAGCGTGCCGCCCTTGGTGGGCTGCTTGGTGAAGAGGCCGCTGACCTGCGAGGTGGTGGTTTCGCCGCGCGCCAGCAGCATCACCGAGCCGTTCTCGGCCACGCTGGTGGTCGCGCTGATGCGGCCGAGCTGGTTCACCGCCATGCCCACCAGCGTGGTGTTGCCGCGCGCCGAGACGATCTGGCCCACCGCCTCGTTCGTCACCGTGCCGTTGCCGCTGCCCACTTCCACCAAGAGGCCGCGCACCGAGGGGATCGCGGGGTTCACCTCGGAGGCGTAGAGCTTCTCTCGCGTCGGGTCCTGCAGGTAGACCTCGTTGCCGGCGGCCAGCACGGTCTGGCCCGACGGCGTTTCGATGCGGCCGGCGTTGCGCACGTCCTCGGCGAACAGGAACACGCGCCCGCCGCTGGGGGTGACGATGGCTGCGTCCTTCTGCACTTCGACGAAGCCGCGGCCCACGGCCGGTGCGCCGAGCGCCGTGGCGTCGAGCTTGAAGGTCGACAAGCCGGAGTAGATCGAATTCGTCATGCCCGACAGAAAGTCGTCGTCGCTCAGGTTGAGCGTGCTGGCGATCAGGCCACCCACGTTCACCTGCGCGCCGCTGCCGAACAGAATGCCGTTCCCGTTGAGCAGGAAGACGCGGCCGTTCGAGCTGAGCTGGCCGAAGATCTCGCTCGGCCTTGTCGAATTGCTCACCCGGTTGAGCGCGCTGCTGCTCGCATCGGGCATCTGGAAGCGCACGCTGTTCTGCGCACCGATGTCGAAGCTCAGCCAGTTGTAGATGGCCTGGCGGCTGGTCTGGTCGATGGTCAGGTCTTGACCGCCGCGGGAGTTGGGCGTGGCGTTGGCGGGCTGTGGGTCTTGCGATGGCGAAAGCGGCTGCGCCACGCCGTTCACCATGCCACGCACCGCACCGTTCACCAGCCAGCCTGTCTTCGGCGCGACCGGCAGCCCGGGCACCACCGGCCGCGCCGTCTGGCCCCAGGTGGTGAGCGGCAAGGCGGCGGCGAGCGCGAGCACCAGCGGCGTCAGGCCATGGCGGCGGTGGACAGGCGATGAGAAAGAAAGGCGGCGCATGATGGCGGGTTCAGAACTGCACGGCCAGCCGGAAGTACAGGCTCGGATCGTTGTCGGGGTTGCGGGCGGTGGCTTTGTGGGGCCAGGCGAGGTCGATGTCGAGCGCCACGGCTTTCATGGCCTTGATGCGCAGGCCCACGCCGGTGCCGAAGAGCGGTGTGCGGTGCGCCTGGCCGACGGCCGGCTGCATGACGCTGACGCGGGCCACATCTGCAAAGCCGAGCACGCTCAGCTCGTCGAGCGAACGCTTCTCGCCGTTGTCGAACCGTGCAGCCCAGTTGGGTGAGCGCCATTCGGCCGAGCCCAGCAACGCCATGTCGCCCGAGGCTTCGGCCTCGTCGTAGCCGCGCACCGACTCGGCGCCGCCGGCCGAATACTGCTCGCTGCTGGCGAGCGGCATGTTGGCGATCTGCCCGCCCAGGCGCAGCGCCACGCTGCCGCCGAAGGGCAGGGGGCGGCTGTGGCGCAGGTCGGCGCGCAGCGTGGTGAAGTCGCCATGGGCGCCTTGCCGCTTGCAGGCGAACTGGTCGACCGGGCCGACGTTGCCGGGGCAGTCGACCTGGCGCTGCAGCAGCCTCGCAATGCCGAAGGTGAAGGTGGTATTGAGCTGCGTGAGCGTGCCCGACTCGTCTTGCCAGCTGCCGTTGTAGGCTGCAGAGAACGGCACATAGCGCAGCGGGGTCGAGATCGGATCCTTGCCATCGTCCACCCGCTCGCGCAGGTTCTTGTAGTCGGCACCTAGCGAGACGCTGTGCGCCTGGCCGAGTGGCGAGGGCAGCGGCAGCACGTAGCGGATGCCGGCAGTGAAGCCCTTGCCGAGCACGGTGGTGGCGCCGAGCGGCTGCACCGTGCTGTCGGAGATGACGGCGTAGCCGATCCAATTGGCACCGCTGTCGGTCGGGATCGAATAGGTGCCGGTCAGCACGCTGGATTGCGCGGGCTGCTCAGGTGCCGTGATGGCGGTCACGGCCAGGCTGTGGTCGCGCTGGAAGAGGTTGTCGTAGTGAACGTTGGCGATGAGGCGCAGCGGCTTGGTGTCGGCCGCATGGCGATTGTTCAGCTCGACGCTGCCGCCGAAGGGCAGCCGGTCATCGACCTTCAATTCGGCCTCCACCGTGCCCGGGGTCTTGCCCGGCCGCAGCACTGGTTGCACGCGCCGGTCTTCGGTGCGGTTGACGGTGGCGAGCTGGCGCTGCACCTGCTCGAAATTCGGCACGCCGCCTTCGGCCAGCTCGGTGACCTTCTCGCGGATGTAGCCCTGCGAGTAGTAGCGCGAGCCGGTCACCTTGAGCCGCTCGATGCGGCCTTCGGTCACATGCAGCCGCACCAGGCCGCCTTCCACGCGCTGCTCGGGCACATCGACGAACACCGTCAGAAAGCCTGCCGATTGATACGCCTTCTCGAGTGCCGTGCGCGCGGCTTCCACATCGGCCAGCGTGCGCCCTTCGCCGAGGAAGGGCATCACGGCCTCTTCGATGCGGCGCGGCGAGAGCACGCTGTTGTCTTCGATCTCGAACTCGAGGATGTCGAAGCGTGGTTCGGCCGTGGTTGCGTCGGCGGAAACCTTGGGCGCGGGGTCGGCAGCAACGCTGTCCGCGGCTTGCGCACTGTTGCCCACCGCTGCGCCCAGCAGCAGGGCAGCGGTGAACAGCAGGTGTGGCGCGGCGTGGGCCGGGAGCATCGAAAGCATGGGAAGGGGCGTGGCGCCGGTCGGCCGAGGTCGGAGAGGGATGTGTCGTCAGCGGTGTCGGCGGCGCGCGAGCGCGCGCCTGGCACAGAGCACGCCCAGGCCGCCGAGCAGCATCGCCCAGCTCGTGGGTTCGGGCACGCTGGAGGTGAGGGTCTCGCCCACCGCGTCGAGCCCACCGAGCTTCACCGAGGCGATGCCGGCGCCGGTTTCGAAGCCGGCCGCGGCTGTGCCATCCAGGCGGACCACGGAGAAGCCGCCGTCGTATTCGGTGCGGCCTATCGTTGCTGCAAACGCCGTCTGCTGCGCCGTGGGCACGGCCGAGGCGAGCGTGTAGCTCAGCAGGTATTTGCCGGCGTAAGGGGAGGTCGGGTAGAGCAGGGCATCGACGTAGGTGAAGCCGAAGTAGCCGTCGTGGCCCAGGTTGTCGAATTCGTCGAAGGTCGCCGGCTGGATGCCCGTGCCCTGGCCGCCGCTGGCGCTGTTGGTTCGGGTGACGTAGTAGAAGAAAGACGATTGGCCGACGGCGTTGTCGAGGTGCAGGTTACGCATGTTGGCGTTGAAGTCCGGGCCCGTGCCGCCCGCTTCGCCGAAGTAGCTGATGCCGGGGTCGGTCGCTGCATTCACGCTGCTGCCGTTCACGCTGTAGTCGGTCGCGGTCGCGCCCGACCGGCCGTGGGTGCCGGTCACGTTGACGGCGGAGAAAAAGGTGCCGAGCTGAGTGGCCCCCAATCCGCTGGTGAACTGCGAGTTGTTCGGACCGTTGGTCAAATAGTTGGGTCCGGTGCCGGCGGTCGTCAGGCTCAACGTCGTGAACAGTCGCGTCCCGCCCGCGAGCGCTGTCCCTGAGCTGTCGCCCGCCATCACGGCCCAGCGCAGGTTGGCGACATTCACCCTCGACAGGAAATCCGCCCAGTTGGGGTCGCTGATTTCCCAGAAGCGCTGGCTGCCGGAATCCTGCTGGCCCCAGACGAAGAAGTCGTCCATGAACACGCCGGTGTCGAAGGTGTACGAAACCTTGGCGGTGGCGTCGTACACCGACATGAAGAGTTCGCCGTTGCCCGTGGTCGCGGGTGCGATGGCGGCTTGCGATGGCGCTGCAGCCAGGGCCAAGGCGGCGATGCCGGTCGCCAGCAGCGCATCGGTGAATCGGTGGAAGTTGGAGTTCGCCATGGTCGACATTCGCACTCGCAGTGGGCCGGTGTTCATCGGAAAGCTCGGAGAAGAAAAGCTCGAAACAAAATGGGCCGGCCACAGGCCGGCCCGATGAACGGAACGCTTACTGGACAGCCGTCACCGGCGTGCAGCTGTTGCCGTTGCGCGAGACACGCGAATAGAACTTGCGTTCATCGGTATTGCCCGTGCCATAGGGAATGGCGCCGTTCGGCAGGGCGGCCACGCCTTCTTGCGAGGCGCTGCTTAGCTTGGCCAGCGACGACGGCTTGCCGAGTTCGACCTGCAGGCCGGTGATGAAGTTCTTCTGCGTCGCGTTGAGCGCAGCGAAGGTGGCAGCGCTGTACTGGACGGTCGATTCGAACAGGTAGTCGTACTTGCCGGCCTTGGCGTTGTCGCGGTTCGGGGCCACACCGTCGAGCTTCACATGGCGCCAGTCGGAGCCGATCAGGTTTTCCTTCGAGACGTGGCCGATGGCATAGCCGCCGACGGCCTGCGCCTGGTTCAGGCAGGAGACCACGTTGCCGGTACCCGGGCCTTCGAACACGAACACATTGCCGGCCACGTTCTTGACGTTGGCATTGATGTAGTTCGTGATGTCGGTGGCCGAGGCATTGGCCGCGAGCTGGCTCACCGGAACGCTGGAGGAGTCGTAGCCTGCAGGCGCCGGTGCTGCGGAGTTGCAGGGGTACTCCAGGAAGAAGCGGTTGGCGGCGGCCTGCGTGCCCGAACCCGGCAGGCGGCGGCAGATGTTGATCTGGTTGCCAGGTGATGCGACGCCGAGCACGTCCCAGTTCGGCGCAAAGCCGGCCAGCAAGGTCGTCACCTGGGCTTTGCCCACCGACGGCATGCAGGCTTCGGCAGTGCTGCCGACGGTGCAACCGGCGATACCGGTGATGCCTTGCGCGGTTTGCAGGGCTTCGTAGAGGTTGCGGTTGACGGCGACGGCGAACACCGTCTGCACCACGGGCGTGCTGACCAGGTCGTTGTTCTGCAGAACGGTTTCGTCGTAGGTGTCATCGGTCGGCACGTTGATGCCGGCGAAGAGGGTCGGCTCTTCGTCCGAGACGCCCACTTGCGGAGACTTCAGCACGCTGTCGTTGGCGCAGCCGGTGTATTGCGTGTCGGCCACTGCCGGGTTCGGTGTGGAAACGCCGGAGACTGCCACGGCCGGGTTGGTGCACGAAGCAGGGTCGGTTTTGACTTGAGCACGCGGGCTGTTCAGGATGACCGGGTACACGCCCTGGCCCGAACCGCCGGCATCGCTCTTGAAGAAGGCGATGTCGGTGCCGGCGGCGATGCCGTTGAACGGTGCGGCGAGCGTGCAGGTGATGGACCACCAGTTGGCGGTAGGCACTGGGCTGCTGGTCGTGTTGCCAGGACCGCCGGGGCGCGTCAGGTTGTAGAGCGTGCGGTTGGTCGAACCGGCGCAGATGTCGTTGTAGACGGTGCCGGCGATGGAGTTGCGCAGCGCGGTGGCGCCGGTCATGTTGATGCGGTTGGCATCGGTCACGACGACGCGTGCTGCGAGTGAGGAGCCGCTGGCCACAACGGCAAGCGAAGCAAGGGCGATGGCATTGAGTTTCATGGTGATCCTCGAATCAGGTTTTGTGTGTTGTGCGGACGAGCCGACCCCGGCCCGCTGCGCGAGTGCGCTGCGGGCAGGAAGGGCGGAAGAACGACTGGGAGAGGCGGGTCAGTGCCGCGAGTGCGGCGGCCCGTCAGGGACTCAGCGGGCCGACTGGCGGCGGCGGCCGATGAGGCCGATGGCACCGAGGCCGGCCAACATCAGCGCGTAGGTGCCAGGTTCCGGTACGGCAGTGGCGAGCGTGTAGTCGAGCGAGTAGCCATTGGCGCCGTTGGTCAGGGAGAAGGTGGCGCTGTTCAGGCTGTTGCCGAATTCCACGGTGTGGATCTTGGCGGCGTTGGAGCCGGCGCCACGTTCCATGTAGTAGAACGAGGTGCTGTCGCCGACGGCGTTGTCGAGCTTGAGCTGGGTGAAGTTCGAATTGAAGGTCGGGCTGGTGCCGCCCGCCTCGCCGAAATACGTCTTGCCGGCATCGGTTTCGGCGTTGACGCTCGAACCGTTGACCGCGTAATCGCTGCGCGAAGCCAGGTCGCCGGGAATCGAATGCGAGCCGGTGGTGTTGACGGCGGCAAGGAACGCGCCGAACTGTGTTTCGCCGATGCCGCTGGCGAATTGCACATTGGTGGGCGAGCCGATCACCGCGTCGCTCGAACCGGCGCGAACCGTGGTCAGCAGGCGCTGGGCACCGATGACGGTGGCACCGCCGAAGTTGTCACCGGCCATGACTTGCCAGCGCAGGTTCGAGGCGTTGACCTGGCTCAGGAACGAGGTGAAGTTGCCGTCGGCCAGGGCCAGCGACCAGCTCTTCGAATAGCCGCCTTCGCTGTTGCCGTCGGCAATGAAGGTGTCCATGCGGATGCCGAGGTCCATCGTGTAGGAGATCTTGGCCGAGGTATCGAACACGGAGACGAACAATTCGCCGTTGTTGGAAACCGCCGGGGCAATCGCTGCCATGGCGGAAACGCCCGACAGCATCGTGGCTGCGGCGAGGGCGATCATCTTGAGTTTCATGCGTCTAACTCCTTGAAAGGTTGTCGTTGGATGTGCTGTATCAGCGAACCGCCCCGCGCATATGCAGTGGCTGTTCACCGCCTAAGCGCAATCACTGGCTGCCTTTCCCTCCCTGGGGCACGGTGCGGCGATCACTTCGGGCGGAGGGCGGGTCCGTTTCGCGGCCCGCCGTTCACAAAGAGCAATGCTTCTTGAGCGTGTAAAGCTTAGAAGCCGAAGGTGACACTGTGTGTTTTCCCGGGAACGAAGTCGATGGCCCGATCGGACTACGCGGCGTCGATGCATTCGAGATGACCGCATCCGTTCGGACGATGCGCGACATCACAGCGCTGTCACGGTGGGCTCCTAGATTGCGTCCCGAGACCGGCGACTCGCTCGCCAGCGGCATCTTCCGCAACCATCTCGGCACGATCGATCGACAGATCGACAACAAGGACAACACGCCATGGGTCGCCCCAACCAAGTCAAACCCGCACGCCCCGGCACCAGCCGCCGCGGCTTCTTCGGCCGCTCCGGCGCCGCTGCCGTGGCACTCGCCTCGACGCCGCTGCTGCCTCTCGGCACTGCATTTGCAGCCACCGTCAACGCGGTGTTCCAGCACGGCGTGGCCAGCGGTGACCCGCTCGCCGACCGCGTGATCCTCTGGACGCGCGTCTCGCCCATCAGCGCCCGCACCGCGACCTCGGTCGACTACGTGGTCGCGACAGACCCGGCGCTCACGCAAGTGGTCGCGACGGGCCGCACCAAGACCAACGTCGACCGTGACTTCACCGTCAAGGTCGATGTGGCGGGCCTGCGCGCCGGCACCACCTACTACTACCGCTTCGCGGCCGACGGCGCCACTTCGGCCATCGGCCGCACGAAGACGCTGCCGAGCGGCGCGGCGCCCAGCCTGCGCATGGCGGTGGTGAGCTGCTCGAACTACGCCTACGGCTACTTCAACGTGTACCGCCGCATTGCCGAGCGGGCCGACCTCGACCTGGTCATGCACCTGGGCGACTACATCTACGAATACGGCTCGGGCCAGTACGGCAACGTGCGCACCTGCGAGCCGGAACACGAGATCGTCTCGCTTTCCGACTACCGCGCGCGCCACGCGCAATACAAGCGCGATGTGGACTCGCAGGAGATGCACCGCCAGCACCCGCTGGTCGCCATCTGGGACGACCACGAGACCGCCAACAACTCATGGGTCGATGGTGCCGAGAACCACCAGCCCGGTACCGAAGGCAGCTGGCCCGCGCGCGTGGCTGCAGCCCTGCAGGCCTACTACGAATGGATGCCGGTGCGCGTGGTCGACCCGACCACGCCGCGCCGCAACAACCGCAGTTATGCCTACGGCAACCTGGTCGACCTGATCATGCTGGAAGAGCGCCTCGGAGCCCGCTCGCAGCAGCTCGGCACCAACATCGGCAGCGCGGCCGGCTACTTCACGCAGACCGGCGCGTATGCGGATGCATCACGCCAGATGCTGGGCGTCACCGAAGAAACCTGGCTCTTCGACAAGCTGCGAACCAGCACCGCCAAATGGAAGTTCCTGGGCCAGGGCGTGATGTTCGCGCAGCTCAAGGTGGCGGGCGCGCCCAATTCGGCCGGTGGTGGCGTGTTCCTCAACTCCGACGCGTGGGACGGCTACCAGCCCGCCCGCAACCGCATCTTCGATGTGCTCGCCGGCACCGGCAACAAGCCGATGGTGAACAACGTGGTCGTGCTGACGGGCGACATCCACAGCTCCTGGGCCGCTGACCTCACGCCCGATCCGAACAACGCGGTTCCCGCCAACGGCGGCTACGACGCGGCCAGCGGCCAGGGCTCGCGCGCGGTCGAGTTCGTGGGCACTTCGGTCTCGTCGCCGGGTGTCAACGACCCGAGCGGTGCGGTCGCCAACAGCCTGCGGCCGGCCAACCCGCACTTCAAGTACATCAACCTGAACCAGCGCGGCTACATGCTGGTCGATGCCGACGCGAGCCGCTGCGTGTGCGAGTGGTGGCACATCGACACGGTCGCCAGCGTGAGCAACATCCAGACCTTCGCCGTGGCCTTCGAAGTGCGCGATGGTGCGAACCATCTGCAGCCTTCGGTGCAAACGCCCAACCGCGCCAATCCACCGGTGCCGGCGCCATGAATCTGCACACGCGCGTTCTCCAACAGCTTTCGATCGAGGATCATTCGATGACAGTCCCCTTCTCCATGCGCGCCAGCGTGGTTGCCGCATTGGCCGCCTGCGCTCTCGCATCGCCGGCCGCACACGCTGCCGATTTCGCCTTCTCCGGCAACCTCGCTTTCAACACCGACGTGGTCTCGATCGCGTTCACCGTGGCCCCCGGCGCGGGCGTGGTCAAGCTCTGGACGGACTCCTGGCAATCGGGCACCAACTTCGATCCGGTCGCTGCGGTCTGGACGAAAAGCGGCACGGGCTATTCGTTGTTGCAAGAGTTGGATGACGACGACAGCATCACCGCTGGCCAGGGTTATTTCGACACCGGTTTCGCCTTGACTTCGCTCGCGGCCGGCCAATACCTGCTGACGGTTGCGGCCTCGCCGAACTATGCGAACGGGCCTACGCTCTCGGCCGGCTTCGCATTGGACGGCAGCACGCCGACGGCGATTGCCGACTGGACCCAGCCGGGTTCGAACCCGAACTTCCCCGACCAGAAAGGCGCGTTCTGGAGCGCTCATCTCGAAGGTGTGTCGCAAGCGGCGATGGTGCCCGAGCCATCGTCGTGGGCGATGCTTGCGGCCGGCCTCGGCGTGTGCGGCCTGATGGCGCGGCGTCGGTCGCGCGGTGTCGCGGAACGCGCGGAAACCGCCGTCGCCTGAGCAGACGAGAACGCCATCGCGTCACGCGCAAGTCATCGCGCCGACACGATGGCGTCACCCGCGTTCGGCACGATGGCGCTTCATGAAGCGTGACCTTGCACCGTTCGACGTTCCGCTCGCGGCGCTGGTCGCGCCTGCCGGAACCGATCCCCATGACGATGCCGAAACGGCCGGTGGACTGCGTGTGCGCACGGTGTGGATCTCCGATCTGCATCTGGGCACGCCGGGTTGCCAGGCCGAGGCGCTGCTGGCTTTCCTCAAGCATGTGGAATGCGAGACGCTCTTTCTCGTCGGCGACATCATCGACGGCTGGCAACTCCGCCGCGCCTGGTACTGGCCGCAGTCGCACAACGATGTGGTGCAGAAGCTGCTGCGCACGGCGCGCAAGGGCACACGCGTGATCTTCGTGCCGGGCAACCACGACGAGTTCGCGCGCAAGTACGTGCAGCACAACTTCGGCGGCATCGAGGTGGTGGACGAATGGATCCACGAGACGGCAGACGGCCGGCGCCTGTGGGTCATCCACGGTGACCTGTTCGATGGCGTGATCCAGTGCGCCAAGTGGCTCGCCCATGTGGGCGACTCGCTCTATGAATTCACGCTCAGGCTCAACCGGCATCTGAACTCCATGCGCGCGCGCATGGGCCTGCCGTACTGGAGCCTCTCCAAGTACCTCAAGCTCAAGGTCAAGCGCGCGGTGAGTTATGTGAGCGACTTCGAAGTGGCGGTGGCGCGCGAGGCTCGCAAGCGCGGTCTGCAAGGTGTGGTCTGCGGCCACATCCACCACGCCGAACTGCGCGACATCGACGGCGTGCTCTATGCCAACGACGGCGATTGGGTCGAGAGCATGACGGCGCTGGTCGAGCATGCGGATGGCAGGCTGGAAATTCTCGACTGGTTGCAGCACGCTGCTGCCATGGTGCCCGTGGAGATTGTCCCGGTGCGTGATGCGGAGCCGGTGGCCGCCTAGCTAACCGACAGACGGACAAGGAAGCGACCATGCGCCGATCGGCATGGTCCGATCGGACCCCCTGGTCCGGGGGCAGTGGGTTCATGGCCCCGTCACACCCTGTCACTACCCTGCGGCTTCCCTTCCACGAGATGCCGATGTGACTGCGTTCCGCCCCTTTCATCACCATGCCGAGCGATCGCGCCATGCCGGCTTCACGCTGCTGGAACTGCTGGTGGTGATGGTCATCATCGGCCTCCTGGCAGGTTATGTGGGGCCGCGCATGTTCGCGCAGATCGGCAAGTCGGAGACCAAGGTCGCGAAGGCGCAGATCGATGCCTTGCAGAAGGCGCTAGACCAGTACCGGCTCGATGTGGGCCACTACCCGACCACCGATCAAGGCCTGGCGGCGCTGACCGCGCGGCCGCCTGAAGAGGTCAAGTGGCTGGGGCCTTATCTCGCCAAGGCAGTGCCGCGCGATCCCTGGTCGCGCGCCTACCTGTACCGGTCGCCCGGCGAGCACGGCGAGGTCGATGTGTCGTCGTACGGCAAGGACGGCCGGCCGGGCGGCGAGGGCGACGACCAAGACGTCACCAACTGGTGAGCGCACACGGCATGCCGCGCTTCTCGGTGAGATATCTCGCACCGGATCGAACGGTCCGCACGGCGCTCGTCGATGCGAACGAAGCGCGCGGCATTCCTGCCGCATTGCAGGTGCCGGTGCATCACGTGCTGACCAGCGTTCTGGCGAGTGCCGCCAACGGCTCGCAGGCCTGGGCGTCATCGAAAGCGGCGTTTCCGCTGCGGCTCTTCAGCCAGGAGTTGTCGGTGCTGCTGGACGCCGGCATCCCGCTGCTAGAAGCCTTGATCACCCTGCGCGAAAAAGAAGCCGTACCACGCGTGGCCGCTGCCCTCGACGACGTGATCGCCGCCTTGCGCGAAGGCCAGCCGCTCTCGACAGGCTTGCGCCAGCGCCCGGAAGCATTCACCGACTTGTTCATCGCGACCGTCGAAGCCAGCGAGCGCACCGGCCAGCTTCCGACCGCCCTGCGCCAGCATGCCGCCTACCTGGCCTGGGCCGAGACCTTGCGCAGCCGCCTCGTGAGTGCGGCCATCTACCCTGCGATGCTGCTGGTGGCGGGCGGCGCGGTGCTGGTGTTTTTGCTGCTCTTCGTGGTGCCGCGTTTTGCGGGCTTGCTCGAAGGCTTTCAGGGTGACTTGCCCTGGGCTTCGAAGGCGCTGCTCGCGGCCGGCGGCCTGGGCTCGCAGCATCCGTGGGCTGTGGTCGTGGCAGCCATGCTGATGCTGGCCGCGCCGATCGTTGCATGGCAACAGCAGCCCGTGCGCGAAGTGGTGGTGCGGTGGACCTGGCGTTGGCCGGTGATCGGCGCCAAGCTGCGCCTGCTCGAACTCGCCAAGCTCTACCGCACGGCCGGCATGCTGCTCGCGGCGGGCGTGCCGGTGGTGCCCTCGCTGCAGACCTGCCAGCCGCTGATGAACGGCAGCCTGCGCACCGCGCTCACCAACGCCACCGCCGATGTGCGCTCCGGCGCGCGGCTCTCGGCCAGCCTGGACCAGCACGGCCTGTGCACGCCCGTCTCGCTGCGGATGGTGCGCGTGGGTGAGCGCTCGGGCGAACTCGGCGCCATGCTGGAGCGCGCGGCGGCCTTCTACGACGAAGAGCTGGTGCGCCTGGCCGAACTGGTCACGCGTGTCATCAACCCGCTGCTGATGCTGGTGATGGGCGTGGTGATCGGCTCGGTGGTGGTGCTGATGTACCTGCCGATCTTCCAGCTTGCGGAGCAGGTGCAGTGAGCGCCGTGGTCGCGAAGGCCGTGGTGTCCACGGCCACGCCGGATGCAACCGCGAGTGCCGCGCCTGCACTCGACGATTGGCTGGAGGCCGAAGGTCGCCCCTGGCAGCTCGATACCAATGCCTGGAGCCAGGCCGAAGCACATCGCTGGCAGGTGGTGCTGGCACGTGGTGCGCACGGTGCCTGGGCCTTGCTGGCCGATCGCGAGGCGGACTCCTTGCTCTTGCAGACGCTGGAGGCGCGCCTGCGACGGCCTGTGCAGTGGGTGGTCTGCGGCGATCCGCAAGCCCTGCGCCATTGGCTCGCCCTCGGTGACGAAGGCTTTCGAGCACTCGATGAATTGCAGGGCGATGGCGCGCCTGCATCGCTGGCGCCGTTGGCCGAAGAACTCTCGCGCGCCCGGCTTCAATCGCAAGCCAGCCCGGTTGTGCGCCTGCTCGATTCGACCATGTTCGATGCCTTGCAAGACCGCGCGAGCGACATCCACTTCGAAAGCACGGCGCGCGGCATGGCCATTCGCTACCGGCTCGATGGCGTGATGGCCGATGTGCGCCAGGTCGATGGCACGGCGGTGGCCGAACAACTCGTCTCGCGCCTGAAGGTGATGGCCGAGCTGGACATCGGAGAGCGCCGCCTGCCGCAGGACGGCCGCTTCAAGCTGCGCGTGCAGGGGCGCGAGATCGACTTCCGCCTGTCCATCATGCCCAGCGTGCATGGCGAAGACGCGGTGGTTCGCGTGCTCGACCGCGCGCAGGTGGAGCAAGGGCAGGGCTCCCTGACGCTGGCATCGCTCGGCTTCGAAGAGGCCGACCGCGCCACCATCCGCGGGCTCTCGGCGTTGCCCTATGGCATGCTGCTGGTCACCGGCCCCACGGGCAGCGGCAAGACGACCACGCTCTATGCGGCGCTCTCCGAGATCAACACCGGGCGCGACAAGATCATCACCATCGAAGACCCGGTGGAGTACCAGCTGGCCGGCGTGGTGCAGATCCCCGTCAACGAGAAGAAGGGCCTGACCTTCGCGCGCGGCCTGCGCTCGGTGTTGCGCCACGACCCCGACAAGGTGATGGTCGGCGAGATCCGCGACACCGAAACCGCGCAGATCGCGGTGCAGGCCGCGCTCACCGGCCACCTCGTGTTCACCACCGTGCATGCCAATGGCGCGCTCGACGTGATCGGCCGCTTCATGCACATGGGGCTGGACCTGTACAACGTGGTCTCTGCCCTCAACGGCGTGCTCGCCCAGCGTCTGGTGCGGCGCGTGTGCAGCCATTGCCAGACGCCCTTCATCGCCTCGGCCAGCGACCTGCGCCAGTTCGGCCTCGACCGCGGCCAGGCGCTGACGCTGGTGCATGGCGCCGGCTGCACCCACTGCCGCGGCACCGGCTACCGCGGGCGCAAGGCGATTGCCGAAGTGCTGGTGCTCGACGACGAGTTGCGTGACCTGATCGCGGGACGTGCGCCATTGCTTCGCATCAAGGAAGCCGCCCGAGGGCTCGGCATGCGCACGCTGCGCGAAGCGGCGCTGGCCGCGGCCTGTGCCGGTGAGACGACGCTGGAGGAGATCGGCCGTGTCACCATCGCTGCTTGAAAGATTGCTGCCAGAAAGCGCTGTGCCTGGCCGCTTGCGGCGCTGGGCCGGTCCGCTGATGCGGCGCCATGTGGTCTGGTTCGGCCCGCACGGCGCCATCACGCGCACGGCCGGTGTGGCGCAACCCGAGCTGCTCGGCGGCGCGGCCGAATCGGGCGTGCTTTCGCGGGCCGATGTGCTGTTCGAAGCCTGGTGCGCTGCGCACCCGAACAGCTGCTGCGATGTATGGCTGTCGTCGCACCTGGTGCACAACCTGCTGATCGAGCCCGAGCTGCCGCTGCTCTCGCTTGTGGACATGCGCGACTACGTTCGACAGCAGTTCGCCTACTACCGCGGCGATGCGGCGCTCGCCTGGCCGGTGGCCACCAGCGTGAGCGGTTGGGGCCGGGTGGCCAGCGTGCCCGATGGCTTCGACCTCGGCCGTTGGCGTACCGCAGCGCGTCGCCATGGCGTGCACCTGCGCACGCTGCGGCCCGACTGGACGCGTGTTGCGGGCGAGGCGCTTCGATTTGCCGTGTCGAAGCGAGAAGGCGCAGCCGGCATCGACACCGCCCAGCCATTGCGCCTCGTGCTGACGGAGCCCGGCGTCTTCACCAGCCTGCGCATGGAAGGCGGCCGCTGCGTCTCGCTGCGGCGGCAGATGCACGATGGCGGCGAACTCGCCGGCCTGATGGCGCGCGTCGAGCAGGATGGTGCGGGCAAGCTGCCGACGGTGGTGGCCGGCCATGGCCTGTTGTCGAACGCGTTGGCCGGGCGTGAAGGTCTGCGTTGCCTGCAGTCGGCCGTGTCGCCATGGCCCGATCTGGCGGTGCCGGTACGGCCAACGCCCAGACCCGCGCCCGACTTTGTGGCCAGCGATGCGTGGCCTTCGCCGCTCTCGCTGGCACTGTGCGCTGTGGGTGTGGCAACGCTGGCGGCGAGCCTCGTCGATGCGCAGGAAACGTCACGCCAGACACGTGAACTCGAAACCTCGGCACAGCGCCTGGCAGGTGTTCGGCCGGCGTCGGCGAAGCCGGCACCTGCGATGTCCGAAGCCGCACGCGCCGCGGCCGCCGATGCCGAAGCTGCCTCGCGCGCAAGGGCCATCGTCGGCCGGCTGCAGTACCCCTGGGCGCCGGTGCTCGATGCCGTCGACAGCGCGGGCGCCAGCCGCGTGCAACTGCTGGCGCTGCGCCACGAGTCCAGCCGGCCCTCGCTCCGCATCGAAGGGCAGGCGGTCGATGGGGCAGGGCTCGATGCCTTCGTGCGCGCACTGGCCCATGCGCAGGCGCTGGAGGATGTGGCTTTGCTGCACCGCCAAGCCACCGCGGCGTCACCCGGGCGTACAGCAGGCTTGAGCTTCGAGATCGAGGCGCGGCCGATGGCGGCGTCGCCGTGAACATCGCTGCATGGCCCGCCGTTCGCGTGAAGCTCATGCCGCTATGGCGCCGCTGGCGTTGGCCCGGTGTGATCGGCCTGGCGTGTCTTGCGGCCGCCGCCTGGGTTCATGTGATGGTGTTGCCGGAGATGCGCGAGCAGCAGGTGCGCGCCGGTGGCGATCTGGCGCAAGCGGAACGCCAGGCCGAGCGCCGCCGGCAGGCCGGCACCAGCACCGCACCGCTCGCGCCATCGCAGCGCTTTCGCGCCGGCTTTCCCCCGGCCGGCGAACGCCATGACCGGCTCGCGGCACTCGTCTCGCTCGCGGCCCTGCACGGCATGCCGGCACCGCGCATCGATCTGCGCTGGCTGGCCGGCGAGCCGCTGGCGCGCTACGAGATCACGATGTCGGTGCTGGCGGGTTATGCCGATCTGCGGGCGTTCATGGCGGCGGCTCTTGCAAGCGATCCGGCCTTGAGCCTCGAGGCGCTGCAACTGCGCCGAACCGATGCGGCGGCGCCGCAGGTCGAGGCGGAACTGCGCTGGTCCTTGTACCTGCGTGATGACGCGGCCGCTGGTGCTGCGCCTGCGATGCGACCGGCCGGCGGGCTCACTTCGGCATCTGCCAACACGACGGCACGGCTGCCATGAGCACCGCTGCGGCCACGGTCGCCTCGCATCCACGCGCGCTGTTGTGGGCGCTCGCTGTCACCCTGGTGGCGACGGCATGGTTCGCCTTGCAGCCGGATGATTCGCTCACCGACACAGGCGCGTCCGCGCCACAGCGAACCGCCTCGTCGCGCATCGCGTCGCGCGCGCCGGCCGCCTTTGCTGCATCAGCCGCTCAGTGGCCAGCCTCCTTCCCAGACGCGCGCCGCGCCGCATGGCCAGCACGTGGCGACAGCGCCACCAGCCCCTGGTCACCGCCCCCCGCGCCCGGCCCCGCCGTGCCCTTGAAAGAAGGTGCCGCCGAAGCCTCCGTGGCCGCCGCCGTCATACCCGTCCCGAAGTTCCCCTTCAGCTACATCGGCCGCTGGGAAGAGGGCGGCACGCAGCAAGTCCTGCTGCTGGGGCCTTCGCGTGTGTGGGCCGTGGCGCCCGGCGGCGTGGTCGATGGTCAATGGCGGCTCGACCGCATCGATGCCACGTCGCTCGTCGTCACCTACCTGCCCCATGGCGCCGCGATGACCGTCTCTCTCCAGGCCGCACCGGCCAAGCCTTCATGACCTTCCTTTCATGACGTTCTCTTTGCGCCCTTCGACCGCATGGTCATCGAGTCCATCGACAGCACGCGCCGCCGCCTGCGTCATGGGCCTGATGCTCAGCGCCTGCGCATCACCCGCGCTGAAAGAGGCCGATGCCTTGCGCGCACAGGGTCAGCCGGAGCAAGCCCTCGGCGTGCTGCAAGACGCACTGCGCGCCAGGCCCGACGACATCGCGTTGCGCACCGCCGTCGCGCGCGACGGCGAGCGCACCGTCACGCAATGGCTCTACCAGGCCGAGCAGGCCTATGCCACCGGCCGCGCAGAGGATGCGCGAAAACTGCTGGACCGCATCGACACGCTGCAACCCAACGCACCGCGCGCCGTGTGGCTGCGGCGCGAGATGGACCGCGGCGCGCGCGACGAGCGCATGCTGGCCGAAGCACGCACGCAGATGAACCAGGGCCGGCTCGAAACCGCCGAGGCGCGGGTGCGCGAACTGCTGGCCGAATCACCGAACCATGCCGGCGCACGCGCGTTGATGCAGGCGATCCGCCAGCGCACCCAGCGCGACGACGCCGCGCTGCCACCAGCGCTCGCTGCGGCCTATCAGCGCGTGGTCTCGCTCGAATTCCGCGATGCGCCGCTGCGCTCGGTGTTCGAGTCCATCTCGCGCGTGGCCGGCACCAACTTCGTCTTCGACAAGGATGTGCGCGGCGATGCCAAGGTGACGGTATTCCTGCGAGGCGTGACAGTGGACGAAGCCATGCGCGTGCTGCTGAGCGCGCAGTCGCCGGACCGCAAGATCCTCAACGACAGCTCGGTGCTGATCTACCCCAACACCGCGCAAAAGCAGCGCGAGCACCAGGAGCTGGTCACGCGCAGCATCTACCTCGCCAACGCCGACGTGAAGCAGGCGCAGGCGCTGGTGCGCACCATGGCCAAGACGCGAGACCTCTTCGTCGACGAACGGCTCAACCTGATGGTGGTGCGCGACACGCCCGAGGTCGTGCGGCTGATCGAGCGGCTGGTCGAATCGATCGACCTGCCCGAGCCCGAGGTGATGCTCGAAGTCGAAGTGCTCGAAGTCGGCACCGCGCGCGATGACCAGCTCGGCCTGAGCTGGCCCGACACCATCAGCTATGGCCTGCTGGGCGTCGATGGCCCCGTGAGCCTGGGCTCGCGCGGCGACTTTCGCGCGAGCGTTCTCAACCCGGCGCTGGTGGCCACGCTCAAGGGCACGGGCGGCTCGACCAACCTGCTGGCCAATCCGCGCATCCGCGCCCGCAACCACGAGAAGGCCAAGGTGCTGATCGGCGACAAGCTGCCGGTGTTCACGACCACGTCGACGGCCAATGTCGGCGTCTCGTCGTCGGTCTCCTACCTCGACGTGGGCCTGAAGCTCGAAGTCGAGCCCAGCGTGCAGCTCGACAACGATGTGATCATCAAGGTGGCGCTCGAAGTGAGCAACGTGGTGCGCACCGTGACGCAGCCCGTCTCCGGCGGCCAGCCGGCTTCGCTCGCCTACCAGATCGGCACGCGCCAGACCACGACCTCGCTGCGGCTGCGCGACGGCGAGACGCAGGTCATCTCCGGCCTCATCAACGACGAGGACCGCAAGACATCGGCCGGCGTACCCGGGCTCTCGACGCTGCCGGTGCTGGGCAAGCTCTTCGGCGTGCAGGGCGACACGCGCAACAAGACCGAGGTGGTGCTGCTCATCACGCCGCGCGTGATCCGCAACCTCTCGCTGCCGAGCGCGACGCTGACCAGCCTGGCTTCGGGCACCGACAGCCAGCCGGGTGCCGCTGCGCTGCGGCTGCGGCCGGGGGCGCGCGCTGGCGTGGTCACCGGCGGGGCAGGTGGCGCGTCCGGCGGTGCAGATGCTGGCAGTGCGCTTGGCGCGGCTCGTACCGCGCGGACGCCGGCGATCAGGAACCCGTCGCCGTCGGCTGGACCCGATGGCGCCGCTGCCAACGCGGGCACCGACATCGGGGCCGCGACCAGCACCGCAGCGCCACCGGCCGGGCCCGTCACCGTCCTCCTGTCCAGCAGCGCCGAGGCGGTGCCGGGTGGCACGGTATCGGTCACCCTGAGCCATGCCTCGGCCGGCACGGTGCGCGGCCAGCTCGACTACGACGCGCAGCGCTTCGCCCCGGCGAACGCAGCGCCGGCCGGTGCCGGCGACCCGGGCGGATCGCTGAACTTCGAACTGCCGCCGCAAGGCCAGCAGGTGATCGTGCTGCGGGTGCTCGTGACGGCGGCGGCCGGCCCTGCGGTGTTCAGCTTGTCGTCGCTCGGTACGACGCTGCTCGATGGCACGGCATTGGATGTGACCGCCAGCGGCGCGGCCACGGTGACGGTCAAGACGCCATGAGCGCACGCGGCGCACATCGTCCGCCAGGCGGGCAGCGCGCCACGCCCGCCGCGCGTGGCTTCACGCTGATCGAGATGCTCGTCGTCGTCGCGCTGATGGGCATCCTCGCGGCCGCGGCGCATCCCTTGGTCGAGCTGTCGCTGCGGCGCGCCAGCGAGGCCGAGCTGCGCCACAGCCTGCGCCAGATCCGCAGCGCGATCGATGCCTACAAGCAGGCCGCGGATGCCGGCCGCATCGCCCGCGGCACCGACCGCGGCACGGAAGACAGTGGTTACCCGCCGACGCTTGACGCGCTGGTCGCCGGCGTGCCGGATGCGTCGTCGGCCAGTGCCTCCGCGCCCAACGCCGGCGCCTTGTCGGATGCCAAGCTGCGCATCTACTTCCTGCGTTCCCTGCCACGCGACCCCTTCGCCGACCCGTCCTTGCCCGCGGCGCAGACCTGGGCGCTGCGCAGTTACGAGAGCCCGCCCGATGCGCCGCAACCCGGGCGCGATGTGTTCGATGTGCATTCGATGGCCGAAGGCAACGGCATCGACGGCACGCCTTACCGCAACTGGTGAGGCGCCCTTGGCCCGGCCGATGACGTTCGCTTGGGGCAGATCCGCCGCACCGCAGCGCGGGATGCGCGAGCGCGCTTGTGGCTTCACGCTGATCGAGCTGCTGGTGGTCATGGCCATCGTTGCGCTGCTCGCGTCGATCGCCGCGCCGCGGTATTTCAGGAGCGTCGAGCGGGCCAAGGAGAATACGCTGCGCACTTCCCTGCACGTGATGCGCGACGCCATCGACCAGCACCTGGCCGACAAGCGCCAGTACCCCGCCAGCCTGCATGACCTGGCCGAGCTGCGCTACCTGCGCGAGGTGCCCATCGACCCGCTGACCGGCAACAACACCAGTTGGATCGCCGTCTCGCCGCCGCCCGATGCGGCGCTTCGCGGTGGCGTCGCCGATGTGCGCAGCGGTGCGGCGGGTCGCGGGCTGGACGGGAGCTTGTATGCCGATTGGTGAGCGTCACGGCAACATGGTGCGAACGCATTCGGTCGACGATGCGACCTGCAATGCGCGCACGCAGCGCGGCGTCACCTACCTGCTGCTGCTGTTCGCCATCGCCATCATCGGCGCCACGCTGGCCGTGGCCGGCACCGCATGGTCCACAGCGGCGCAGCGTGGCGCCGAGGCCGAGCTGATGTTCCGCGGCGACTCGATCAAGCGCGCCATCCTGTCGTATGCGCGCGCCACACCCGATGGTTCGCCGCGCCTTCCGCTCACGCTGGCCGAACTGCTGCAGGACAAGCGCAGCCTCGTTCCGCGCCACCATCTGCGCCAGCTCTACACCGACCCGTTCACCGGTCGCGCCGACTGGGTGACGGTGCTCGAAGGCGGCCGCATCCGCGGTGTGCACAGCCGCGCCACACGGCCGGCCTTGCGCAGAGTCATCGGCCCGTCGGGCGGTGTCGCGCGCGATGTGTCGGAATGGGTCTTCGCGGCAACGGTGGAGGAGGTGGCGATGGCACCCGCGCCTGGGTCTTCGCTTGCGTCGTCTCCCGCGCCGCCGGGTGAATCGGATGCCGCGTCGGCCGCTGTATCCGTCATGACACCGGTGGTCGCGCCTGGCCGCGCATCGGAGCCCGGACCATGACCGCGCATGGTCCGAACGGATCGATGCAGCCGACCGCACCATGCACCGTGTCATCTGCGCCGGCTAGCGTCATGGGCTTGCCTGCAACCACCACAGACCGTTCCGCACCCATGCCCGAATCGGCCGCCGCCCTCAACCCTGCACACGCCGAGGCGCTGGTCCGCGTCATCGAGGGTGCACCGCAGGTGCGGCGCCGCTACCACTTCTTCATGTGGACACAGGCGGCGCTGCAGCAACTGCTGCCGCACAAGTTGCTGATCGCCGGCGCCTACCAGCGCGGCCGCAAGGAACTGGTGCTCGAAGCCTTCCACAACATCGCCGTGCCGCAGCCGGTGCTGAGCCTGCTGTGCGATGCGCGCTCGCAGGCCGTGCTGCTCGCGCAGGCGGCGTGGGTCGGGCGGCGCGGCCAGCCCACTTGCTTCGATGTCGCCTCCGACGCCATGCCCGAAACATCGGCCGAGCGCAGCGCGCTGCAGACGGCCGGCTACGTTCAGTTGCTGGTGCATGGCGTGGCGCGCCCGCAGCGTGTCAACGAGATCGAAAGTTTCTTCATGCTCGCCTCGCCCGACCGCGAGGCCTCGCCGCACGAACTGCTGTACTTCGACCTGCTGCTGCCTCACCTGCACAACGCCTACCTGCGGGTTCAAGCCGTCGAACGCGAACTCTCCAACGGCGTGCTGCCGCCACGCCGCCCCGAGCCTTCCACCTCGGGCACGCTGATCACGGCGCGCGAAAAGCAGATCCTGCGCTGGGTGCGCGACGGCAAGAACAACCAGCAGATCGGCGAGGTGCTCGACATCAGCCCGCTCACGGTCAAGAACCACATCCAGAAGATCCTGCGCAAGCTCGGCGCCACCAACCGCGCACAGGCGGTCGCCAAGGCGATTGCAATGAATCTGCTGGCGGGGAGTGCGGTGGGGGATGTGGGTGAGACGGCGGTGTGAGTTGGACGAACTTGAGGTAAGTGCATTGGGCTCGCCTATGAACATGCCGCGCGCCGCATGGCTCCTATCGGCTAAATGCGGTCAGTGGTAACCCGATTCATTGAGCCGCGCAAGAAGTTCGGATAGTCGAGAAATTTCGGCGTCCGACCATCCTGTCAACCGTTCGAAAAATCGGCTCCCCTTGCTCGCCAGGGCACGGTCCATCTTCTTGCGGGCATCCTTCGTCAGCGCGTAGATGCTCACTCTGCCATCGGACGGGTCGGGATACGCTTCGACAAGATGAGCTTGGGTCAATTGTCGAAGCAATCTGCTCAAGGCGCTTCGGTCCATTGCAAGCGCTTCGGCCACCTGCATAGAGCGAGTTGCTCCAACAGAGTGGAGCCATTGAAGAACCTGAAAAGACGCGCCCGAGACCGCCGGGTCGAAGTCGGCAGCTGTCTGGGCTGTGAATGCACGAGCAGATGACAACAGCACATTGAGTTGAGTTCCAAGCCGCAAAAGAGCCTTTTCCCGTCCTGCGTATGTATCGTTCATATAGTGTGCATATGTCCATTACTATGGTATAGTGGATTTTTGCACACTACCTGGAGCCCTGGTGGACGAGCCCTCGACTATCGTGCTGACAGGAGCTACAAACGGGTTGGGGCGGATTGTGGCGTCGGCGTTGGCGCGCCCTGGCGCCCGGCTCGTGCTTGTCGCTCGCAACGAAGCCAAGGCAGAAGCGGCGCGCAGAGAACTGCGGCGAGAGTCGCCAGGCGCAGAAGTCAACTACGTTCTGGCCGATTTTGCCAATCTCCGAACGGTTGCGGACGCTGGCTCTCGCATTGCCTCAGAACACCCGCAGGTCACCGTCCTCGTCAACAACGCAGGCATCCACGCCTTTGCACAAAGAGTGACGCCCGACGGCTTTTCTGAGATGGTCTCCACGAACTACCTTGCGCCTTGGCTACTGACCGCGTACCTTCGCCCCTCACTCGTCGCAGCCAAGTCATCGCGGGTCGTGACTGTGGGCTCAGAAGCTTCGAGGCGTTCGGGCGGGCTCGATCTTGCGCACGACCTGACGGATACGCATCCATTCTCCCGGTTGGGCTCTTCAGTCGTATATGGCAAGACGAAGCTGATGGCAATCATGTTTAGCGCCGAACTGGCAAGAACACTGGCTTCTACTTCCGTTGTGGCAAACAGCGTCGACCCAGGATTCAACGTGACTGGTCTGGGCCGAGAGTTGCCCTTCGCCGCAACGCTCGAGCGTGTCTTGCGCATGGTTCGCGTAGGCGTGCCGGAGCGGGGAGCGGCCATCATCACCCGCTTGGCCACGGCTGAGGCGTTTGCAGGGAGCACGGGAGAATACTTTTCCCGAGACGCGCGGCGCCTCAACCCTATTCAGCCGGGAAACGACGAGCTGGAGCAACAGCGGCTCTGGATGGCGACGGAGCGATTGTTGGAGCCGTTCTACCCGACAAGCGCGGAATCTCTGTGCAGAGATGACAGGGGCGCCAAAGTCCTTGGCTCCTGACTCAGCGCATGAGTGGCGGCTATAGAGAAAGACGCTGCGGCCGACCCGCACCTTTAGGTGGCCTGGATAGGTTAGTGGAAGTCTTCCTCGCGCTGGCGGCGTGCGCCGATCACGAGCACCAACTCAGGCGAGCGGATGTCGAAGCGCAGGATATAGCCGGTTGTGCCGAACGGGATGATGAGTTCGCGCAGCGTCGACCGAGCACCAACCTTGCGGTAGCTGTACGGCGTTGTCGACAGGTGGCTCAGCGCGGCTTGGCGGATGACCTTGACCGCCTCGTCGGCGACACCGAATTCTTCGAGAGTTTCGGCACGCTCGAGCAGGAAGTCGAAAAGCCGCACCAGGTCGTCTTCAGCGCCTTGCGTGAATTCGACGGCGTAGCTCATCCGCCCAATTGCTTGCGGCGCTTGGCGAGCTTGGATTCGAGCTTAGCGATGACCTGGGCGGCGGGGATGGATACGCCTGTGCGCTCGTACTCGGTCAGCGATGCGTCGCAACGCGAAGCGAAGTCGGTCTGAACGCGCCGGTACTCAACCGCGTTGCGCACGGCGACCTCGACGAAGTCTGTCAGTGTTTCGCCAGGGCGGAGCGCCGCGTCGAGGCTGGCGCGCAGCTCGGTCTCGACACGGACTTGGGGGATGACAGCGTCTTTCATGAATACATCGTAGTGCAAACGCACTACGAACTCAACCCTTCCAACCTCAGCGGGCCGATCTTTTGTACAGAACCCCCATGGGGCCGGCATTGTCGAGTTGCGACAGCACGGCATCAAGCTCCTGCTGCACGCACTGCGCGCCGCGACACGTCGCATGGCCTTCAAATCGGTGGCGCGCCTCCTGTTCGACCGGTCTGAAACGCTCCGAAGCTGACGCTCGTGACTGGCGGGTTATGGCCGTAGGGCACTCGGCGGCGACGGCTAGGGCAGAGTAGCAGAGCTGCGTCGCGTGAGCGGCGAGCTCCTCTGGCTGGCTGGCGCTGCGGAGGAAGGTGAAGTCGGAAACGCAGCGGAGCTCTGCGTAGCCGGGGATCATTTGGCTCGTGCAGTGTAAGGATTGACCAAGTTGTCCAGGTTGTCCAAGTTGGATAAAATACGCACTATGCACATCAACCGCTCAATCACATCGTCGGATGCCAAGGCGGCTCTCGGAGATCTGCTCGCCTCCCTGGAGACGGAGGGACCTGTCGAAATCACGCGCAACGGTCGCAAGGTCGCTGTGCTGTCGGCGCCAGAAGGGCGCGACCGGCCGGTGGCGGCAAATCGTGTGGCGGTCCTCGCGTCGTTGTACGCCGCAGGAAAGGTCGCGTGGCGAGAGATATCCGCCGAGACGGGCGTCGCATACGGCGAGTTGCTTGCGGAGCTCACGCGACAGCATCTGCTGTTGCCGCGAGTAACGCCGGAAAAAAGGCCCGAGCAAGTTGCATTGCTCGACGCAATTTTCCGGCGCGCCGCGCAGTGACGAGCGCGCCCATGAAGGAGTTCGCCATCATCGTGACGGACTGCAGTCCGCTCATCACGCTCGGCATTGCGAACGCGCTTGACTCGCTCCTTGCGCTCAGGTTGCCGGTCATCATTCCGGA
>JAMFRW010000195.1 GCA_026224975.1 Rhodoferax sp.
ATGGCAAAAGGTAAATTCGAACGAACCAAGCCGCACGTGAACGTGGGCACGATCGGTCACGTGGACCACGGCAAGACGACGCTGACGGCGGCGATCACGACCGTGCTCTCGAAGCTGTTCGGTGGCGAAGCGAAAGCGTACGACCAGATCGACGCGGCCCCCGAAGAGAAGGCCCGCGGCATCACCATCAACACCGCGCACGTCGAATACGAAACCAAGAACCGGCACTACGCCCACGTCGATTGTCCCGGCCACGCCGACTATGTGAAGAACATGATCACCGGCGCCGCCCAGATGGACGGTGCGATCCTGGTGTGTTCCGCTGCCGACGGCCCCATGCCCCAGACGCGCGAGCACATCCTGCTGGCTCGTCAAGTGGGCGTGCCGTACATCATCGTCTTCCTGAACAAGTGCGACATGGTCGACGACGCCGAGCTGCTCGAGCTCGTCGAGATGGAGGTGCGCGAACTCCTCGACAAATATGACTTCCCCGGCGACACCACCCCCATCATCCACGGCAGCGCCAAGCTCGCCATGGAAGGCGATAAGGGTGAACTCGGCGAAGGCGCGATCCTCAAGCTCGCCGAGGCCCTCGACACCTACATCCCGCAGCCCGAGCGTGCCGTCGACGGCGCCTTCCTGATGCCCGTCGAAGACGTCTTCTCGATCTCCGGCCGCGGCACCGTGGTCACGGGTCGTGTCGAGCGCGGCATCGTCAAGGTCGGTGAAGAAATCGAAATCGTCGGCATCGTTCCCACGCAAAAGACCACCTGCACCGGCGTCGAAATGTTCCGCAAGCTGCTCGACCAGGGTCAAGCGGGCGACAACGTCGGCATCCTGCTGCGCGGCACCAAGCGCGAAGACGTGCAGCGCGGCCAGGTGCTGTGCAAGCCGGGCAGCGTCAAGCCCCACACCCACTTCACCGCCGAGATCTATGTTCTCAGCAAGGAAGAGGGCGGCCGCCACACCCCGTTCTTCAACAACTACCGTCCGCAGTTCTACTTCCGCACGACGGACGTGACCGGTGCGGTCGAGTTGCCGAAGGACCAGGAAATGGTCATGCCGGGCGACAACGTGAGCATCACCGTCAAGCTGATCAACCCGATCGCGATGGAAGAGGGTCTGCGCTTCGCCATCCGTGAAGGTGGCCGCACCGTCGGCGCCGGTGTGGTGGCCAAGATCATCGAGTGAGATGGAGCCCCCGGGCGCGGTGTACCGCGCCCACCCCCCGAGGGGGTTGGTGGCGCCGAAAAGGGTAGTTTAGGTAAGCAACAGGGGCGTAGCTCAATTGGCAGAGCGCTGGTCTCCAAAACCAGAGGTTGGGGGTTCGATGCCCTCCGCCCCTGCCAGCTAAAAATCTGGCGGATCAAGCAGCCCGCGAGTGCACCTGAAAGTGCCTCCGGGCTTTGCTGCTGAAAGACGGCACCGTTTCCAAGCGACGGTCCGTGACGAATCGAACTGAAAACCATGGCGAATCCTCCACAAGTCGAAACTGTCTCCACGGGCGCGGACAAAGCCAAGCTCGGCGTGGCAGGCGTGCTCGTGATCGCGGCAGTCGTCGCCTTCTATGCGCTCGGCCAGCAAGACCTGTGGCTGCGCGTGATCGCGCTGGTGGTGATTCTGGCGGCTGCTGTGGCCACCTTCTTCACCTCCGAATCGGGCAAGGAACTCATCGCCTACGGCCGTGACTCGGTCAAGGAAGTGCGCAAGGTCGTGTGGCCGACGCGCAAGGAAGCGATGCAGATGACCGGCTACGTGTTCATCTTCGTGATCGTCATGGCGTTGTTCCTGTGGCTGACCGACAAGACGCTCGAGTGGGTGCTCTACGACCTGATCCTCGGCTGGAAGCGCTGATACCGCTGGGAGCGAATGCAATGACCGAAGAACTGAACCCCGACGTGGCTGCTGCCGTCGCCGATGCGGCGGCTCCTGCTGCCGTTTCGCCCCCGTCCAACAAGCGGTGGTATGTGGTCCACGCGTATTCCGGCATGGAAAAGGCCGTCGAACGCAACTTGCGCGAGCGCATCGACCGCTCGGAAATGCAAAGCAAGTTCGGCCGCATCCTCGTGCCGATGGAAGAAGTCGTCGAGCTCAAGAACGGCAAGAAGTCGGTCTCCGAGCGCCGCTTTTTCCCCGGCTATGTGCTGGTCGAAATGGAAATGGCCGACGACACCTGGCACCTGGTCAAGCACACCAGCAAGGTCACCGGCTTCGTCGGCGGCGCCAAGAACCGGCCCTCGCCGATCTCCGAAGCCGAAGTGCTGAAGATCGTCCACCAGATGCAAGAGGGCGTGGAAAAACCGCGTCCCAAGGTGCAGTGGGAAGTGGGCGAACTGGTGCGCATCAAGGAAGGCCCGTTCACGGACTTCAACGGCGCCGTGGAAGACGTCAACTACGACAAATCCAAGGTGCGCGTCTCGGTCACGATCTTCGGCCGCGCCACACCGGTGGAACTCGACTTCGCGCAAGTGGAGAAAGTCTGACCTCACGGGTCGGCAAGAAGTTTTGGCCTTGGTGACGAGGCCGGGCATCGCAAGATGCCTGATCGTCACCCGTTGCTCCCAGTGACGAGACACTGGAACGAGGAGCCAAGGTAGCCAATCCTTGGCGTTCGCACTCAACAACCCGTTCGCGCAAGCGCACAGGTTGCATTGGAGAAACAGATGGCAAAGAAGATTGTCGGCTTCATCAAGCTGCAAGTCCCGGCGGGCAAAGCAAACCCGTCTCCCCCGATCGGCCCGGCTCTCGGCCAGCGCGGCCTGAACATCATGGAGTTTTGCAAGGCGTTCAACGCCCAGACCTCCAGCATGGAACCCGGCCTCGTGCTGCCGGTCGTGATCACCGCGTTCGCGGACAAGTCGTTCACGTTCGTGCTGAAGAGCCCGCCGGCGTCCGTGCTGATCAAGAAGATTCTCAAGCTCGACAAGGGCTCGCCCAAGCCGCACACCGACAAGGTCGGCAAGCTCACGCGCGCCCAGGCTGAAGAAATCGCCAAGACCAAGATCAAGGACCTGACGGGTGCTGACTTGGACGCTGCCGTCCGCACCGTCGCCGGCACCGCCCGCTCGATGGGCATCACCGTGGAAGGAGTGGTCTGATCATGGCAAAGCTCACCAAACGCCAGAAGGCCCTCGTCGGCAAGGTCGACAGCAACAAGCTGTACGCACTCGACAACGCCCTGACGATCGTCAAGGAATGCGCCACCGCGAAGTTCGATGAATCGATCGACGTGGCTGTGCAGCTCGGCATCGATGCCAAGAAGTCCGACCAGGTGGTGCGTGGCGCCGTCGTCATGCCCAACGGCACCGGCAAGACCAAGCGCGTGGCCGTGTTCGCCCAAGGTGCCAAGGCCGAAGAAGCCAAGGCCGCCGGTTCCGACATCGTCGGCATGGAAGACCTCGCCGAGCAGATCAAGGCCGGCGTGATGAACTTCGACGTCGTGATCGCCTCGCCGGACACGATGCGGATCGTCGGTACGCTCGGCCAGATCCTGGGCCCGCGCGGCCTGATGCCGAACCCGAAGGTCGGCACCGTGACGCCCGACGTCGCCCAGGCGGTTCGCAACGCCAAGGCGG
>JAMFRW010000020.1 GCA_026224975.1 Rhodoferax sp.
CCACGGTGAGTGAATTGGCGACGGCGATCCAGGCCATGCCGGCGACCATCATCGCCGGCGCGGCCACGTAGACATTGGGCGCAAAGGCCACCGCCGACATCGCGATCGCATGAACCCAGGTGCCGTGGTGAACCAGGCCGTTGCGGTCCAGCCGCTGGCGGATGCGGGGCAAGAAGATCACCGCGATGATCGCGCCGCTGCCCATCGCCGCCATCAACAGCGTGAAG
Organism: Rhodoferax sp.; assembly: GCA_026224975.1. GTDB lineage: Bacteria > Pseudomonadota > Gammaproteobacteria > Burkholderiales > Burkholderiaceae_C > LMDS01. The sequence goes on from JAMFRW010000020.1 coordinate 228, forward strand.
CTCGCGGCGCCCTGCCCGTGCAGGCCCTTGGCGATGAGCGGCAGCAGCGCGAGCAAAGCCATCGACTGCACGAAGAACACCGAGACGCGCAGCAGAATCACATGCATCGGCCTCGATTGCCGCACATGCTGCACGCCCGCGCGGATCGCGCCCAGGAAGCGTTCCGCCGGCAGCGCGCTCACCTTGGCCTCGCGCTTCCAGCTGCGGATGATCACCGCCGCCGCGAGCGAGATGATCGCGTTCAGCACGAACACAAAATGGCTGCCCGCCGCTGCGATGATCGCGCCCGCGAGGATGGGCCCGATGATGCGCGAGGCGTTCATCGCGATGCCGTTCAACGCCAGCGCGCCAGGCAGTTGTGGCCGCGGCACCAGCTCCGGCACCACCGCCGCAAAGACCGGCCAGCGCATCGCCAGGCCCATGCCGTTGGCGAAGGTGAGTGCGAGCAGCAGCGGCGCGCTCATCCAGCCCAGCAGGATCACCGCGCAGATGATGGAGGCGACCGTGGCCACCCAGATCTGCGTGAAGATGAAGTAGCGCCGACGGTCGAGGATGTCGGCCAGCGCACCGCTCGGCAGCCCGAGCAGGAACACCGGCAAGGTCGAGGCCGATTGCACCAGCGCGACCATCACCGGCGAGGGGCTCAGCGAGGTCATCATCCACGCTGCCGCCACGTCGTTCATCCACATGCAGATGTTGGCCGCGATCCACACGACCCAGAGCATGCGGAATACCGGGTACTGCAGTGGCCCCCAGGCGGATTCGGCGCTCGCGTTCTCGCTTGCGGCGCTTTTGGGTTCTGGCGGGCTGCTCATCGACCCGCATGCTAGCCCGCCCGGCGCGCGGCCGGCCTTGTGGGAACTACGGCAACGCGCTCAGGGTGAGCCCCCGCGGTTTCGTCCTTCGCTGTATTTTTCAACCGACACCACGGCCCCGAACGCGGTGCTACTGTTCTTTCCGCCATGAAAACACTCTGGGACATCTCCCCGCCCATCGCGCCGGACTCGCCGCTCTTCCCCGGTGACGAAGCCTATTCGCAGCGCTGGACGGCCACCCTCGGGCCCGGCTGCCCCGTCAACCTGAGCGCCATCACCATGTCGCCGCACATCGGCGCACATGCCGATGCACCCCTGCATTACGCCAACGGCGCGGCGACCATCGGCGAGGTCGATCTGGCGCCCTACCTCGGCACCTGCCGCGTGATCCACGCGATCGCCTGCGGGCCGCTGGTGTTGCCCGAGCACCTGGCGCATGCGGTCGATGGACTGCCGCCGCGCGTGCTGGTGCGCACCGAAACGACAGCGCCCACGGCCTGGACGCCGCACTTCTCGGCCTTCGCGCCGCAGACCATCGCCTGGCTCGCCTCGCTGGGCGTGCGGCTCGTCGGCATCGACAGCCAGTCGGTCGACCCGGCCGACAGCAAGACGCTGGAGAGCCATCAGCAACTGCTAAAGCACCAACTGCGCGTGCTCGAAAACCTGGTGCTCGACGACGTGCCCGCCGGCGACTACGAGCTGATCGCGCTGCCGCTCAAGCTGATGCAGGCCGATGCCTCGCCGGTGCGCGCCGTGCTGCGGTCTTTGGCCTGAATCGCTCTGGCCTCACTTCCCTTGACCTCCCTTCCCTTGACCTGATCCTTAGACCTGCCCTGACGACACCGCCATGAAGACCACCCGCCAAGACTGCCTCGCCCAAGACGCCGCCGACGCCCTCGCGCCACTCCGCCAACGCTTCACGCTGCCCGATGGCGTGATCTACCTCGATGGCAACTCGCTCGGCGCACTCCCCACGGCAACGGCCCTGCGCGTGCAGCACGTCGTCACCGAGGAATGGGGCCACGGCCTGATCCGAAGCTGGAACACCGCCGGCTGGATCGACCTGGCCCAGCGCATCGGCAACAAGATCGCCACGCTGCTGGGCGCGAGCGAGAACGAGTTGATCGTCGGCGATTCGACGTCGGCCAATCTCTACAAGGCCTTGAGCACCGCCATCGCACTGCAGAAGCTCGATGCGCCACAGCGCCGCGTGATCGTCTCCGAGCGCAGCAACTTCCCGACCGATCTGTACATCGCCGAAACCCTGGCGCGCGAGCACGGCCTCACGCTCACGCTGATCGATGCGGACGAGTTGCCGCAGCATCTGAACGATGAGCTCGCGGTGCTGATGCTGACGCACGTCAACTTCCGCACCGGCCGCATGTTCGACATGGCGCAGGTCACGCGCGATGCGCATGCCGCGGGCGCCTTGGTGGTGTGGGATTTGGCGCATTCGGCTGGCGCTGTGCCTGTCAACCTGAAGGGCAACGGCCCCATCGAAGAAGCCGCTGATTTTTCGGTGGGCTGCGGCTACAAGTACCTCAACGGCGGGCCCGGCGCACCGGCTTTCGTGTGGGCACACCCGCGGCATCTCGCGCGCATGG
>JAMFRW010000196.1 GCA_026224975.1 Rhodoferax sp.
AGCATCTCGAGACCGTGCTGCAGCAGGAATCGGTGCGCGCCGATGCGATGGCCCTGAAGCTGATTGCCCGCGCCGCGCGGGGCTCGATGCGCGATGCCTTGTCGTTGGCGGATCAGGCGATCGCCTACGGCAGCGGCGCCATCGGCCGCAGGTTGAACTGCAGGCAGCGCGAGAGCACCGTCGGCGGCACTTTTTGCGGGTCGGTGGTGGCGAGCACGAACTTCAAATACTCGGGCGGCTCTTCCAGCGTCTTCAGCATCGCGTTGAAGGCGGTCGTGGAGAGCATGTGCACTTCGTCGATCATGTAGACCTTGAAGCGGCCGAGTACCGGCTTGTAGACGGCCTGGTCGAGCAGTTGCGAGATCTCGTCGACACCGCGGTTCGAGGCGGCATCGAGTTCGACGTAATCGATGAAGCGGCCGGCGTCGATGTCGCGGCAGGCATCGCACACGCCACACGGCTGCGCGGTGATGCCGCCGGTGCCATCGGCGCCGGTACAGTTGAGCGATTTGGCGAGGATGCGCGAGATCGTCGTCTTGCCCACGCCGCGCGTGCCGGTGAACAGATACGCATGGTGCAGACGCTGCTGCGTCAGCGCGTTGGCGAGAGCCTGGACCACGTGCTCCTGCCCCACCAGCTCACCAAAATGGCGCGGCCGGTACTTGCGGGCGAGGACAATGTAGGACATCGCTTCATTCTACGGGGCCGGCCCCGCCCGACCTGGCCGTTGCGAGCTTGGGGCAGCTCCCCGCACGAGGCCGGACGCTACGGGATAATCCTGGCTGTTCACTCCCCCTGCCGACGCCACGCCGATGACTGCATCCACCCCCTTATCGACCCCGGGCGCCACGCTCAGCTACGAACAATCGGGCGTCAATTACGACCTGATCGACCCGCTGAAAGTCACCGCCCAGCGCGCCGCCGCGTCGACCGCTGTCCACCTGGCCGTGCACGGCTTCACCGAAGTGGCGGCGTCGCGGGGTGAATCGGCTTATGTGGTCGATGTGGGCCCGTTCTACCTCGCCAGCATCGTCGAATGCCTGGGCTCGAAGGCGCTCGTGGCCGACGAAATGTTCACGCTCACGGGCAAGAGCTACTACGACAGCATCGCGCAAGACACCATCGCCATGGCCATCAACGATCTCATCACCGTCGGCGCCACGCCGCTGGTGGTGCAGGCGTACTGGGCGGCCGGCGGCTCCGAGTGGTTCGCTGACGCGCAGCGCTCGCAGGCGCTTGTCGCCGGATGGAAGCGCGCCTGCGATGTGTGCCAGGTGGCCTGGGGCGGCGGCGAAACCCCGGCGCTGGCCGGCATCGTGGCCGATGGGCGCATCGACCTCGCGGCCTCGTGCACCGGGCTCATCAACCCCAAGTCGCGACTCTCGGTTGGCGACAAGCTGGGCGTGGGCGATGTGATCGTGCTGCTCGCTTCCAGCGGCATACACGCCAACGGCCTGAGCCTCGCGAGAAAACTCGTCGAACGGCTGCCGAACGGCTACCTTACCGAGGTGTCGCCCGGCCTGACTTACGGCGATGCCTTGCTCGCCCCGACTGTCCTCTATTCGCCCGTCACCGAGGCGCTCTACAGCGCCGGCATCACGCCGCACTATTGCGCCAACATCACCGGCCACGGCTGGCGCAAGCTGCTGCGGCACCCGGCCGAACACCGCTATCGAATTCACACCGTGCCGGTCGTCACGCCCGTACTGAAGTTCATCCAGCAGCAGGCGAACCAGGACGACCGCGAGGCCTACAGCACGCTCAACATGGGCGCGGGCTTCGCGATCTTCGTCAAGCCCGAAGACGCGCAGCGCACCGTGGATGTGGCACGGGCGCAGGGCGTCGAGGCGCTGATCGCCGGGCAGATCGAGGCCGGGCCGAAGGAACTGCTGATCGAGCCGCTGAACATCCGCTTCGGCAACGATGATCTCCAACTGCGCTGACCGGGCCTTGCGGCTGGGCGCGCATCTTCGCGCCTGGCTGAAGTTCGCGCTCGCAGTCACCTTTTTCGGCGCGGCGGCCGCGGCGATCACCGGTTGCGCCACCAGGCTGCCCCAGGTCGAGCGAACACCCACCAGCGCGCTCGTCGCCCCGCCCGATGCGCCACTCGCGCGCATCGCCAGCGAGGCCCACCTCCCGGCCGGCAAGGCAGGGGTGTGGCCGATGCTGCAGGGCAGCTTCGCGCTCGACGCGCGGCTCTCGATGATCGAGAACGCCCGCACCTCGCTCGATCTGCAGTACTACCTGATCGCCGACGACAGCACCGGCCGGCCCATCCTGCGCGCGCTACGAGACGCGGCTCTGCGCGGCGTGCGTGTGCGCCTGCTGGTCGACGACCTCTACACCAACGACATGGACCGGCTGCTGCTGGGCCTGGCCGCCACGCCCAACATCGAGGTGCGGCTCTTCAACCCCTTCGTGACCTACCGCGAGTCTTCGCTGCGGCGGCTGCTGGCTATGGCGCTGGATTTCAAGCGGCTCAATCACCGCATGCACAACAAGCTCTTCATCGCCGATGGCGTGCTGGCCGTGATCGGCGGGCGCAACCTGGCCGACGAATACTTTCTGCGCGGCGCCCAAAACAACTTCATCGATTTCGATGCGCTGCTCGCCGGCACCGTGGTGCCCGAGCTGAGCCAATGGTTCGACCTCTACTGGAACAGTCAACAGGTCTACCCGCTGCAAGCCGTGGTCCGCGCCGCCGGCCGCGAGTTGGAGCAGCCCGAGGTCGCCCGCTCCACCTTCGAGGCCTTGACCGAAGCCGATCCCCGCCCCGATGTGCCCATGGCACCCGATTTTTTCGGCGCCCCGGCCTTCAGCACCGCATTCGCCAAGGGCAAGCTGCAATTCATCACCGCCGAAGCCTCGGCCTTCGCCGACTCGCCGAACAAGATCGACCCGGCCAACCACAGCATCGCGGTGGACGACACGCTCACCCACCGCTTCCTGCAGCAACTGAGCGATACCCGCTCCGAGGCGGTGCTGCTGTCGCCCTATTTCATCCCCGGCAAGGAAGCGCTGGAGCGCATCGCCAAGCTGCGCGCCGATGGCGTGGCGGTACGCATCGTCACCAACTCGCTCGCCATCAGCGACGAGCCGCTGGTGAGCATCGGCCTGGAACGCCACCAGATCTCGCTGCTCAAGCTCGGCGTCGACCTCTACGAGATGAGCTCGAACCGCCTCAAGCTCGACACCACGCTCAAAGGCCTGCTCGGCACCACCACCGGCCGGCTGCACGCCAAGCTCGGGTTCATCGACCGCAAGGTCGTGCTGATCGGCTCGATGAACCTCGACCCTCGCTCATCCAGCATCAACACCGAAATCGGCGTGCGCATCGACAGCCCGCGCCTGGCCGACATGGTGCTCGCCGGCATGAAGGTCGACAGCTTCACCGGCGTCTACCAGGTCAAGCTGCGCCCCAACGGCGCGGGCGTGCGCTGGTTCGCCATCGACGCCGACAGCCCCGAAGAACTCGACGTCGACCCCGACACCAGCATGTGGCAGCGCATGCGCCTGCTGATGCTTTCCTTCTTCGTCCCCGAAAGCCAGCTCTGACAAAAAGGCCACGCCACGTCGCCTAGAATAGTCAGCGACGGGCCTCCCCGCATGGAAGCGCGGCCAACCGGGTCAGGTCGGGAACGAAGCAGCCCCAACCGTTGTGACCAGTGCCGGGGTCAGGCTCGTCACCCTTCTTTCTTTACTTTCCCAATCGATTCTTTGTCTCCAACGCGTAGGAGCCACCTCACACGAGGTCGCGCCGCCTGCCGGCAGACCGGATCATTCCTCGGATTTATGGTGCGCCTTGTCGCTTTTCGACCAAGGATCCACACCATGAAGACCCTCAAGATTTCTCTGCTCGCTGCTGCTCTCGTTGCCTCATCCATCGGCGCTTCGTCGTTGGCCTTTGCGGCCGACATGGGCTCCGACTCTGCGCGGGACCAGCGCATGAGCGAAGCGCTGGATCGTTACCACGACAGCCGCAATCCTTCGCCCGGCCCTGCGGCGCGCGCCGAAGAATCGATGAAGCGGGGTGCGCATCGCACCGGTGAGGCGATCAAGCATGGCGCGCACCGGACGGGTGAAGCGATCAAGCACGGTGCGCACAAGACCGGCGAGGCGGCTCACCGCATGGGCGAGAAGATGGAAGGCAAGCCGAAGACGGATCAGTAAATCCGGGGTCGGCACCGGCGCTCGGGGATCGACGCGGCGACTTCAGCCGCCGAGGTTCACGTCGACTGCTTGAACGCCATCACCGCCTGATTGCGCAGCGTGCGCAGCAGCGAGAGTTCTTTCTCGCCGAGTTCGATGCCGCCGGGCTCTGCCTTGTCGGCGTAGATCAGCGCGAACGGCGCGCCCTTCATCAGCATCGGCAGCAGCAGGAACGCGGGTGCATTGACGCTGTTGCGATACCAGGCCGGCAAGCGGCTGGCGATGTTGGGCACGGTCGCATCGCTGATGAGCGTGTCAGCGCCCTTGATGCAGACGGCGGTGAACAGATCGCCGCCGGCTTTGAGCGAAACCTTGAACGCCGCAGACGCGGCCTCCGAGCCATTGCCCAGGCCCAGGCGGCCGGTGAGCATTTCGGTCTTCGGATCGCGCAGGCAGAACACGATGCGTTGGAAGCCGAGTGCGCGGTACATGGTCTCCAGGATCATGCGAAGCACTTCGTTGAGCTTGAAGCTCTCGACCATGCTGTTGGTGATGTCCTGGATTCCGGCGGCCAGTACCTCCGAGGCGTTTTCCCTCGCGGTCGGCGGCACATCGAGCGTGGCGGCCATGGTGGCCTGCAGTTCGTGCGGCGTCAGCGAATCGTGTTCGGGCGCGTGCGCGGCTTGAGATTCCTTGCTGGCCAGCAGGCGGCGCGCCGGCGAGGTGGCGCCGATATTGAGGTTCATCGCCTGCGCCATTTGCGAAAGGCGCTGCTGCGCAGCTTGCGCCGCGGCTTCTATCTTGGCGGAGGGCACACCCAAGGTCTTGGAGAACCGACGAGCGATGTCGGCGACCTTGCCCGGCATGGTGTCGGGCGTCGAATTGAGCATCGCGTCGGTGATCTGGTTGGCCGCGAACGTGAGCCAGCGCAGGCGCTCGGCGGCGGCTTGGGGCTCACGTGACGGCGGCTCGCCGAGCGGCTTGCGCATGCAGCCCTGCAGCGAGGCCGGCAGGCCCCAGCTTCGCGCCACGCCCAGGCCCAGCTCTTCGTAGGTGATGCCGAGTACCGACATCGCGGCCGACTCCTCGCTCACCGGGATCGTCACGCCCTTGGCCGTCGGCTGCGCGCCCGCCGCGATCATGCCGCGCACCTGGCGACCTTCTTCGGCGAAGTAGAACGCTGTGAGCAGACGGCCAAGGTTCTGGAACATCGCGCCGATGAAGGCCTCTTCACTGTCGCGCACCAGCGTGCCGAGTTCGGCCGCCAGCGTGCCGGCCATCAGCGAGCGCAGGAACTCCTCCTTCAACAGATTGGCATGCGCCTTGTCGTGCATGTGCTCGAGCAGCACCAGGCTCATGGCCATGTTGCGGATGCCGGCAAAGCCGATCAGCGCGACCGCACGCGAGACGGTGCTGATGCCGCCGCTGCCCACGTTCGCGTAGTTGGCGGTGTTGACGAGGCGCAGCAGCTTGTTGGTCAGCGCCACGTCTTTCAGGATCTCGTTCGAGAGGCTGCCCAGGCTTTCGTTTTCGGAATCGGCAACGCGCTGGATGCGCGCGACCGAATCCGAAAGCGCCGGGAAGTCGCTCTTGGTGCGCATGCGGCGCAGCAGGAAATCGAGCGTGGGGTTGTTGGCCGCCGAGCCTGCTGCTGCGGCCACTGGCGCAGTTGCCGGCGCCGGGGCCAGCCAGCTTTGCAAGGCATCGCGAAAGGCCGCGGCCGTGGGCCAGCGCAAGGCCGGGTCGCGGGCGATGGCGCGCAGCAGCAAGGCGCGCAAGGCATCGTCGGTTTCCGATGACAGCGCGGCGGGGAGTTGCAGGTCTTCGTGCGCCACGCGGTACATGGCGCGGTAGGGGTCGCGCTCGGCGATCAGGCGCTCGCCGCTCAGCAGTTCGGTGAGCACCACGCCGGTCGAAAACACATCCATCACCGCGGCGGGAACGGCGCCGTGAGTGGCTTCAGGCGACATGTAGCCGGGCGTGCCGACCACCTGCGACTGGCTGCCCGGGTCTTGCAGGCGCGCGGCGATGCCGAAATCCATCACCCGGGCGCGGCCGCTGGCATCGACGAGGATGTTCGACGGCTTCAAGTCGCGGTGCACCACGCCGGCCGAATGCGCCGCGTGCAGCGCATCGAGCACGCCGATGACCATGGCCACCGCCTCGTGCGCCGGCAGCGCGCCGCGGCCCTTCACGTACTGCGCGAGCGTCGGGCCGGGCACGTATTCGAAAACGAGGTAAGGCTGATGCTGGTGCGTGTCGGCCTCGAAGACCGGCACGATGTTCGGATGCGTGAGCCGGCTCACGCTGCGCGCTTCCTGCAGCCACTGGTTGACGGCCACCGGATCGGCCGCCGCGCCGGCATGCATCAGCTTGACAGCGACCTCGCGTTCGAGCCGCGCATCGAAGCCCAGCCACACGGTCGCTTGCGCGCCTTTGCCGAGCACGCGCTTGAGTTCGAAGCGGCCGAGCTTTTGCGCGGCAGGCGGTGTCTTGGCGTCGATCAGGGCCGATGCAGGCATGGTGTCCTTGGGAGGTGCTCAGGGTTATCGGCGGGCCTGGGCGGAACACAAGGCTGCACTTGGCAATTGGCGGCAATTGGCGGCTATTGCGTGTGGGCAGTGGCGTCGGCCGGCTCGGGCGCGCGCGCTTCGGATTGCTCTTCGGCCGGCCCTTCCGTCGCCTGTTCCGCCGACGCGCGTGGGCTGCCGTTCGGTGCGGCCGTGCCCTGGCGCATGGCGTCGCGGCCGGCGGTGAGGGCTTCGTGCAGATCGCGAGCGTTGATGTGCAGCACGCGCGCATAACGCAGCGCCACCTGCGCCAGCGCAGCGCCGAGGCGCGCCTGCGGCACCAGGCCGATCACGTCGACGGCTTCGTTGGCGGCACTCGAGACGATGCGCAAGGTGTCGGCGTCGTTGTCGGGCCGGCGCACGGCCGCGTCGGGTGGCAGGCGGCGGATCATGTGCAGCACCTCGTCCGGCAGGCCCCATTGGCGCGCCACGGCGAGGCCGAGGGATTCGATGTCGACGCCCAGCACTGCAAACGCGGCCACTTCTTCCTTGAGGCCCGGTTGTGCGGCCGTGCCCGGCTCGGCCGCGGGCGGCGGCGGCGCGGGTTGCATCAGCGCCTGGATCTGCTCCGCTTCGTCGGCAAAGTGGTAGCGCACCATCAGCCGGCCGAGGTTTTGCAGCACGGTGATGAGGTAGACGACTTGCGGGTCGTAGCCCGCCGGGCGCAGCGCTTGCGCGGTGTGAGCCGCCAGGCGCACCTTGTCCATGGCGGTTTGCAGGGCGGCGGCGCCGTGGGCATCCAGCGGCCCGGGCCACGCGCGTAATGCGTTGGAGGCCAGCCGCACACCGTTGACGCCGATCAGCGAGATGATGCGCCGCAGCGTGAGCACCGGCCCGTTGCCGGCGATCTGCGTGCCTTGCACTTGCGCCGAGTTGAGCGTGCGCAGCAGTTCGAAGGTGAGCGCCATGTCACGCAGCACCTGCTCGGCAATGTCGTCGGTGCGCTGGCCTTCGGCGCCGGTGATGCGCGCCACGCGGGCCGCAAGGCCCGGCAGCGCGGGCAGATGGCCCACGGTGTGGAGGCGGTCGAGCAGCAGCGCGAGCGGACCGCCTTCGTCGTCGGCATGGGCGTCGCGCCATCCACTCAGGGCGCCGAGCAGCGTGCGGGCGTTGTGGTAGCGCAGGCGCTCCTGGCCGGAGGTGCAGCGGTTGGCGATGGCGCGCAGCGCCTCGGGCACCGGCAGCGGCGTGGTCCACGGCAGGCGCACCAGCTCGCGGCCGACAGGCGCCATGCGCTCGATGACGAGGGCCACATCGGCCTGATCGAGCGCGGGCTGGCCGGCCAGCAGGTGGTGCAGCAGCACACCGCAGGCCAGCACATCGCGCTCGCCGGCGGCGCGCTGGTCGCGAAGCTGGTTCGGGTCCATCGGCATGGCGCGTTCGTTGAGCGCGGTGCGGCCACTCTGCGCGACAAAGCGGGTGCCGGCGGCGGCGAGTGCCATCACGCTGGCCGAGCCGCGGTCGTCGACCAGCACGCTGTGCAATTGCAGATCGAGGTGGGCCACGCCGGCTTCGTGCGCGAAGGCCAGGCCCTGCAGCATGCCGCAGACCCAGCCAGCGACCTGGTCGGGCGGCGGGTTGGGGTGCGCGGCCAGCCAGTTGCCCAGCGTCATCGCGCCGCGGCAGGCCACGACCACGAAGGGCCAGTGGTCCTGTACGCCGATTTCCAGCACCGGCGCCAGGTTGGGGTGGTTGAGCCGCGCGGCAAAGCGCGCATCGCGCACCCAGGCTTCGAGCCCTGCGGCTTCGACCGGCTGCACGCGTGGCAGCGTCAGCACCACTTCCTCCGAAAGATTCGGATCGAACGCCAGCCACGCCATGGTGCCGGCGCTCTTGCCCAGCAACTGGCGCAACTGGAAGCGCCCGAAGGCCCGGGTCGGGTTCGAGGGTTTCTGGGGCGTGGCGGAAGCGGGCATGTCGGCGTGAACGATTTGCCTCGATTGGACGTCTGCGCGCACCAGGACAATGCGCGGAAGTGGGCCGGAAACGCAGTTCAGTTGGCGTGCTGCCGGGCGGCCAAGTTTCTACGCGGTGATCTCGACCACACCGCCCTGCCCGGTGATGAACGCGCAGCGAACCGACGCGCCGGGCTGCACCCGGCTGACCACGCGGCGGTAACGCAGCAACTGCTCGCGGTACTCGGGCAGTTGTTCGGGCGCGCGCTGGAGCTTGTAGTCGAGCACCCACCATGCGGGCTCGCCGGCCGCATCGTCCAGCAGCACGAGGCGGTCGATGCGCAGCAATTCGCCGCCTTCGCTCACCGGCACTTCGTTGCCGGCCCAGCGCAGGCGCGGGCCACCGAAGAAGCGCGCGCAGTCGGGGCTGGCGAGGATGCCGCGGGCGATGCGGGCGACTTCAGCAG
>JAMFRW010000197.1 GCA_026224975.1 Rhodoferax sp.
CGCAGGCGAAGCCGATACCGCTTTCGCTGGGCTCGACCTGCCCGGACACTTCGGCTTCCTCGGCAATCTCGCGCGCGAACTGCGCGATGTGCACCCGAAGACGATCCGGCACGTCCAGGCCAGGTTCGATGTACCAGACGTCGGAGATGGGATAGAGCCCGCCTGCCTGCACGGGGATCGCGCGCAGCGCGTCGGCCTCGAAGTCGGGTCGCTTGTCGCCCATCTGATCGGCCACCATGCGCTGGAGGGATTGCAGGCGTTCGGTGGTCGGGGCTGGCGACACGATGTGGCCCTGTAGGCGCTCATCGCGCTGCCCGTCATCCTGCTGCGTGACAGAACTGCTGCCGGCCAAGGTGGAGCCGGCCGAGTGGGCGGATGGCGGCTGCGGTGGCACGGGCGCAGACGCGGTCGACGAAGCGGGTCGTGCCGTCTGCGGCGGCGCGGGGTCGCTGGTCAACGCGCGCTGCCGACTTTCGCTGTCGTCGATCTCTAGGCTCAACGTGTCGTAGTTCGCCCCCAGCAGCTCGGCCATCTGGCCGACCAGTTCGTCCTGCACCCGCTGGGGCGAGAAGTTGTCGGGCTGCGTGTCGAACTGCGCGAGCACGTCTTGGAACAACGTGGCGAAGTCCACCGGAAGGTTGTTGCCCAGGGCGCGCCGTTCCCACGTGCGCTCGCATGCCTTGCGCAGCACTGCGAGCCGCTCCACCTGGTGTCGGCCGAGGCCCCTGTACAGGAGGTTCGGGATCGCCGGCAGCAAGTAGTGCACGGCATCCTGCATGCGGCTGATGTGCGACTGCGGCACCGGGAAGCCATCGGCCGTCAGCCGGCGCACCAGCTCGCTCTGCGACAGCGCCTGGCCGCCTTCCTGCTCGTAGAACTCGCGCGCCTTCTCCACGCCCAAGGCCCGCTCGATGAAGCTCAGCCCGCCGCGCAGCTCGTTCTCGGCCAGGTGGCCGGTCAGCATCACCACTTCTCCGCGCTTCGGCCAGGGGCGGAACACGCAAGAAATGCGGAAGAACCGTTCGTCCTTGGTCTCGCTCCACAGCTCACGCAGGATCGCCAGGCGCGTGTTGCCGCCGTTGCGGATGATGTAGTGTGGCTCGCCAGGCCGGCGGGTGATCGCGGGCGCTGCGTCCAGCCCGCGCTCGCGGATCGACGCCTTGAGGTCCTCGTAAGCTGGGTTGCGCGTTACCCGCGGATCGTGGTCGTAGGGACGCATCTGGTCCAGCGTCACGACCATCGGCGTGTCGGCAATCGGGTCGGTCAAGGCCGCGGCCGACGGGGCGTTGCGCTCGAAGCCCGAGGCGAGCAGCTTGGCGGCCATGTCCTGCGGGGTCAGGTCAGCCACGGCCGCTCCCCTGAGGCGGGGCAACACCCTCGCTCGCCTGCGCCGGTCGGTCGGCTCGGTGGTTGCTCGCCGTTGAGCGAGTGTAGATCGGCGCGCAGTCTTGCTTCGTGAGCAGCAGGTGTCCGTCGCGGTTGCACACCGACCCTTCGCCCAGGGCGAACTCAATCAGCGCTTGCAGCCGCTTGTGGTCGCGGGCCAGGTCATATGCGTTGGCCATGGTCGGCCTTTCCTCCGTCGCCTCGGCCGGTGACGAGTGCGAAGCGCTCCTGCCACGCCGGGAACAGCTCGCCGGCCAGCGCGCGCATGGTTTCCAACGCGGCAGGTGCCGTGCGGCCCGCCGGCTGGCGGTACTCCACCCGATGCACAGGCAGGCCTCGGGTTGCCGCGCGTGGGTAGGCTTCGATCGCCGGCACGTCGGTGTCCAGCACGCGCACGCCGGGCTGGCCTTGAAACACCTGGCGCAGCGCATGCTGGATCAGCCGTGCGTTCGACGACACCGGATGCACGCGGTTGATGAGCAGGTGCAGCGGCGGCGGCTCGATACCGAGGTGCCGGTACGGCGCGATGTCCTCGATGAGTTGCAGCGTGCCGCGCCGCAGCTCGCGCGCGGCCAGGATTTCCG
>JAMFRW010000198.1 GCA_026224975.1 Rhodoferax sp.
GTCCTCAGAGCCTTCCAAAAACAGGATCTCATCCGGAGCCAGCCGAAGCCATGCGTCTATGGACATCCAGGCTTGGTAGATCGTCCCAGCGGTTGAAGCCACGGCCTGCCGACGAGGGTCGCCAGCAAGCTCCGTCAACTGGTTTGAAAGTGCCATTTTTTCGGGAGGTATGGTCAATTCCCGGGCGGGTTCGTCGTTTGTTCCCATGTCATCCATTCGACTCAACGTGTCTTGCCATTTGAACTAGGAAGTCGGCCATTCCGCCCGGTAGGATCCTGGCGATTGGCCGGGTTGGGAGATTCCGACAAGCCGCCAAAGCTTCGGGCTGTCTTGCATTGTCACGAAGTTGTCGCAAAACCTTCATAAACTGCCGGCATGACAGATTTGGCAGACGATCCCGCGCTGGCGATGCCCGCGCTGCTCAACCGCGAGCGGGCCATTCTCGAGTTCAACCGGCGCGTGCTGGCGCAGGCCCGCCGCGCCGATGTGCCGCTTCTGGAGCGGCTGCGCTATGTGTGCATCGTCTCGTCCAACATGGACGAGTTTTTCGAGGTGCGCTTTGCCGACTACATCGAGGCGGCGCGTCGGCCCGGCACTGGTGTGACGGAGCGCGATCTGGAATCGGTGGGTGCCGAAGCGCATGCCGTCATCGACGACCAGTACGCCGCGTTCAACAACGATGTGATGCCCTTGCTGCAGGAGCAGGGCATCGTCATCCTGAACCACGCCGACCGCACCGAGGCGCAGCGCGCGTGGGTGTCGCGCTTCTTCGAACGGCAGGTGCGGCCGCTGCTGGTGCCGGTCGGGCTGGACCCATCGCACCCGTTCCCGCAGGTCGCCAACAAGTCGCTCAACTTCATCGTGCGGCTGAGCGGCAAGGATGCCTTCGGCCGGCAGAACACCATCGCCATCGTCAAGGTGCCGCGCGTGCTGCCGCGGGTCATTCGCCTGCCCGACAAGTTGTGTGACGGCAAGCAGGCCTTCGTGCTGCTGACCAGCGTGATCCGCGCGCATCTGGCGAGCCTGTTCCCGGGCCGCGATGTCGATGTGTTCTCGCAGTTTCGCGTCACGCGAGACTCCGACCTCGATGTCGACGAAGACGACGTGACCAACCTGCGCCAGGCGCTGCGCTCGGGGCTCACCACGCGCCACTTCGGCCAGGCGATCCGGCTCGAAGTGGTCTCCACCTGCCCGCCCAAGCTGTACGAGTTCCTGCTCAAGCAGTTCGGCCTGCCGCCCTCGGCGCTCTACCTCGTCAACGGGCCGGTGAACCTGGTGCGCTTGAACGAGCTGATCGACCAAGCGGATGCGCCGGCCTTGCGCTTTGCGCCCTTCGAGGCCGCGTGGTCGGCACAGTTGCCGCGACAGCAATCGATGTTCGACCGCCTGCGCCAGGGCGATGTGTTGCTGCACCAGCCCTTCGAATCCTTCGAGCCGGTGGTGCAGTTCCTGCGCGAGGCGGTGTTCGACCCCGATGTGCTTGCCATCAAGCAGACCATCTACCGCACCGGCAGCGAATCGCCGTTGATGGACCTGCTGATCGACGCAGCGCGCCGCGGCAAGGAGGTGATGGTCGTCGTCGAATTGAAGGCGCGTTTCGACGAAGAGGCCAACATCAACTGGGCCGAGCGGCTGGAGGCCGTGGGCGTGCAGGTGCTGTATGGCGTGGTCGGGCTGAAGACGCATGCCAAGCTGATGCTGATCACGCGCCGCGAGCGCGGCCGGCTGCGGCGCTATGCGCACCTCTCGACCGGCAACTACAACCCGAAGTCGGCACGGCTCTACACCGATGTGGGCTACTTCACCGCCGATCCCGATCTGACGGCCGATGCCGATGCGGTGTTTCAGCAACTCGCCAGCCTGGGCCGCACACGCCCGCTGCGCTGCCTGCTGCAGGCGCCGTTCACGCTGCACAAGCAGATGCTGGCGCACATCGAGACGGTGACGGCCGCAGCAAAGGCCGGCCGACCCGCGCGCATCGTGGTGAAAGTGAATGCGCTCACCGATGTGCCGCTGATCGAGGCGCTCATCACCGCTGGCCGCGCCGGTGCCGACATCGATTTGATCGTGCGCGGCGCCTGCATGCTGCCGCCCGGCATCGCCGGTGTGACCGACCGCATACGCGTGCGTTCGGTGGTCGGCCGCTTCCTCGAACATTCGCGCGTGGCCTACTTTCGCTGGGGCGCAAACGTTGCTGATGAAGCGCTGTTTCTTTCGAGTGCCGACTGGATGGGCCGCAACATGTTCGGCCGCATCGAGGTGGCCTGGCCGGTGCGCGACGCGGCCTTGCGCCAGCGCGTGATCGACGAATGCCTGGTGCCTTATCTGCACGACAGGCAGGATGCGTGGAACTTGTTGCCCGGCGGCGGCTACGAACGCATCGGCCAGAACGGGCCGTCGGCCCAGCAGGCGCTGGTGCAGCGCTTCTGTCTTGAAACCGCGCGGTGATCACCTGAAGGAGTCGTGATGGACCTGATTCTGTGGCGCCACGCCGAAGCCTTCGACATGCGCGAGGTCGAACGCGACCTGGACCGCGCGCTCACGCCCAAGGGCGAGCGCCAGGCGCACCGCATGGCCGAGTGGATCAACCAGCGCATTGCGCACTCGACGCGCATCCTTGTGAGCCCGGCGCTGCGCTGCCAGCAGACTGCCAAGGCGCTCGGCAAGAAGTTCAAGACGCTCCCCGAGCTGGCGCCCGACGGCAACGGCGAAGGCCTGCTCAAGGCCGCGCGCTGGCCCGATTCGAGCGAGCCGGTGCTCATCGTCGGCCATCAGCCGACGCTGGGCCTGGTGGCAGCCTATCTGCTCAGTGACCAGCCGCAGCCGTGGACGATCAAGAAAGGCGCGGTGTGGTGGATTCGCAGCCGCAATCGCGAAGACGCCGAGCAGGTGATCCTGCAAGCCGTGCAGGCGCCGGATCACCTCTGACGATTTACTTCCTCATTCAGATCAAGCCCGCATGCTCAGCTTGATCACACCACTCCTCGCCCAGGCTTCCAGCTCATCCCGCAGCAAGTGCACCGTGCGCGGATTGGCTTCCATCCAGGCCGGCGCAAAGCTCAGCACGGCCTGACCGTTGACCCGCTGGAGCTGGATGTCGTTGGTGTTCACATCGCCGCGCGCGTGGCACTTGATGACGCCCAGCCGCAGGCACAGCACCTGCCAGGCCACGTCTTCCTGCGCCAGGCTCGCCTCGATCTTGCGCAAGCCGCCGCGCTGCCCCAGCACCAGCTCGCTCACGCGGCGCAACTGGCTTTGCGAGAAGCCGGCCGCGTCCACATGCGAGAGCAGGTACGCACTGTGGCGGTGGTGGTCGTGGTGCGAGACCATCATGCCGATCTCGTGCAGCGCGCAAGCCCACAGCAACTCGCGGCGCGCCTCGGCCGTGGCTTTGGGCTGCACACTGGCGTAGAGACTTTCGGCGATCATGGAAACGCGTGCGGCCTGCTGGCTGTCGGCCATGAAGCGGCGCTGCAGCTCGCGCACCGAGGCATCGCGGATGTCGTGACCGTCCTGGTGCAACTGCGTGGCCTGGTGACGCTCATCCAGGTCGAAGATCACGCCCTGGCGCAAGGCGCCGCGGGCCGGCAGCAGCTCTTCGATGCCGAAGTGCGCCGCCAGCGTGTAGAGGATGGAGAGGCCGCCGGCGATCACTGCGCGGCGTTCTTCCTTGAGGCCGGGCAGGCTGAGTTTTTCCACGCGCCCGGCCTGAAGGCAACGCTCCATCAGCCAGCGGAGGCCGGCCGGCGTGATGCGGCCATCGGTGACGCCGCTGGCGGCCAGCAATTGCGAGACCGCGCCCACCGTGCCGGACGATCCCAATGCTTCCTGCCAATGCGCCGCCCCGAAGGGTTCGAGCGCTTCTTCGAGCTCGGCGCCGGCGGCGATCTGCGCTTCGCGAAACGCGGCTTCGGTGAAGCGGCCCTCGCCGAAATACTTGAGCGAGAGGCTCACGCTGCCGACCTGGAAGGACTCGGCGCGCACCGGCTTCTTGCCGTGGCCGAGGATCATCTCGGTCGAGCGCCCGCCGATGTCGACCACCAACCGCGGCGTGGTGGAGGGCTGCAGCCGCGCCACGCCAGCGTAGATGAGGCGCGCTTCTTCACGGCCCGAGATCACTTCGATCGGCAAGCCCAGCACCGTCTGCGCACGCGCCAGAAAGGCATCGCGGTTGCGGGCCTCGCGCAGCGTCTGCGTGGCAACCGCCCGCACCTGCTGCGGCAGGTAGCCCTTGAGGCGTTGCGCGAAGCGCGCCAGGCAGGCCAGGCCACGCAACGCGGATTCTTCGGTCAACAAGCCGTTGGCATCGAGCCCGGCACCGAGGCGCACGGTTTCCTTGAGGTAATCGACGCGGCGGTAGCGGCCCTGGATCAGTTGCCCGATCTCGAGCCTGAAGCTATTGGAGCCCATGTCGATGGCCGCCAACTGGCCGGGCCAGCGCGAGGTGTTGTCTGGGGAAGAGTTGTCGGTCCGATCCATGCCGGCATTGTCTGTGCAAACGGCGGGCTTCTCGATGACGCGAACAGCCGCGCAGCTTAGTTTCTAGAATGCCGCTTCCCCCGATTTGGAACCTTCCCATGCAGAGCCCCGAAGCCCGTGCCCGTGAACTGACCCGCCGCGACTTTGCGCGTGCGGCCGTGGGCGCGGGTGTGGGTGTCGGTTTTGCGGCCGCGGTCGTGCCGGTCACGGCGCAAACCATCAAGACCGACACTGCCGGCTTGACGGTTGGCGAGGTCACCATTCCCGTCGGTGATTTCAAGATGCCGGCGTACCGCGCGATGCCGGCCGGCAAGACCGATCTGCCTGTCGTGCTGGTCATCTCCGAGATCTTCGGCGTGCACGAACACATCGCCGATGTGGCGGCGCGTTTTGCGAAGCTGGGCTACCTGGCCATCGCGCCCGAACTCTTCGTGCGGCAGGGCGATGCGCAGTCGTTTGGGGAGATCGACAAGCTGATCGCCGAGGTCGTCTCCAAGGTGCCCGATGCGCAGGTGATGGGCGATCTGGATGCGACGGTCGCGTGGGCACAAGCCAACGGCGGCAACACGGCCAAGCTTGGCGTCACTGGCTTTTGTTGGGGTGGGCGCATCACCTGGCTGTATGTGGCTCACAGTTCGAGGGTCAAGGCGGGCGTGGCCTGGTACGGGCAGTTGATGGGCGCGACCAACGCGCTCAAGCCCTCACATCCGATTGACGGGGTTGGCAAGCTGAATGCGCCGGTGCTGGGGCTTTATGGCGGCGCCGATAGCGGCATTCCGCTGGAGGCCGTCGACAAGATGAAGGCCGCGCTCGCGACCGGCAGCGCTGCTGCGAAGCGCTCGCAGTTCGTCGTCTACCTCGATACGCCTCACGCCTTCCATGCCGACTACCGGCCCAGCTACCGCAAGGAAGCGGCCGAAGATGGCTGGAAGCGTTGCGTCGCCTGGTTCGCCGCGAACGGCGTGGCCTGATCGCTTGCTGCCCGCCGCCAACCCATGACCCTGCTGTACATCGTGATCGCCACCTTTGCTGGTGGCCTGTTGTCTGTTGTCATTGCCGCGAGCTTGACCGTTGCCGTGCTCGGCAAGGTGGTGCATCACCTGGTGAGCCTATCGACCGGCGTGCTGCTCGGCACGGCCTTGCTCGATGTGCTGCCCGAAGCCTTCGAGAGCAAGACCGCCAGCCCGCAAAGTCTCTTCGCCTGTCTGCTGGGCGGACTGCTGTTTTTCTTTCTGCTGGAGAAGGCCGAGCTGTACCGCCACGGCCATCATCACGAAGGCGATGAGCATCACCATCACCACGGTTTCGACCGGCAGCAAGCCGGCCGCGGCGGCTGGAGCGTCATCATGGGCGACAGCATCCACAACTTCTGCGACGGCATCATCATCGCCGCGGCCTTCCTGGCCGATACGCGCCTGGGCACCGTGACCGCCCTCGCAATCATCGCCCACGAGATCCCGCAAGAGGTGGGTGACTACATCGTGCTGCTGAACGCCGGCTTCTCGCGCGGCAAGGCGCTCTTCTACAACGCGGTTTCCGGCATGGCCGCGGTGGTCGGCGGCGTGATCGGCTACTTCATCGTCGGGCCATGGGAGGCGATGTTTCCGTACCTGCTCGTCGTGGCGTCGAGCAGCTTCATCTACGTGGCGGTGGCCGATTTGATTCCGCAGCTACAGCACCGGTTGAGCTTGCGGGGGACGTTGGCGCAGTTGGCCTGGATGGGGGCTGGGTTGGCGATTGTGGTGGTTGCGGTTAGTCAGTTGCACGAGCATTGACTAACTTGCTGCTCGTTGCTCGTTGCTCAGTGCTCGATGGTTGTTTGGGGGCGTGATGTCTGTTGGGGCTGCGGTGATGATCGCAGCAGGACATGGGGCCGCCGCCTCCGTTCAGGGAATTCTTATTCACTCCGGCGACGGCCCCATGCCCTGCCAGCCTGTTGGCTTCTGATCGTTGCTGCGTCTGGCAAGTTGGCTCACCTCCGGCCACTGCGCAGGCCTCCCAACCCCGCTCGCACTGAGCCTGTCGACCTGCCTGCAGCGAGTCGTTTGGCGAATGGGGTCAGCGCACCACCAGCACCGGCACCTTCGAGTGCGTCAGCACCTTCTGCGTTTCGCTGCCCAGCAACAGGGCGGAGACGCCGCGGCGGCCGTGGGAGGCCATGACGAGGAGGTCGCATTCCATGCGCTTGGCGTGTTCGATGATGGCTTCCCAAGGGTGCAGGGCTTCGACGGTGTGGGCTTCGCAGACGACGCCGGCCGCCTTGCATTCGTCGGCGACGGCCTGAACCCGCTTGGTGGCGATGCGCTCTTGCGCGTCGAAGAATTCCTGCGGCGGGGTGGGTTGCATTTCGGAGATGGCGCTGTAGGGGAAGGGCTCCTTGACGCTGATCGTGTAGAGGTGCGCTCCCACCGATTTGGCCAGCGCGATGCTGGTCGCGACCGCTTTCAGCGTGATGTCGGAGCCGTCTGTCGGAACGAGGATGCGTTGGAACATGATCATCTCCTTGTGGTTGCCACGAGTGCCGTGCGACTCGCGCGGCAGCGGAATGTTCCCGCAGCCTGGACGGGCGGCGTTTGACGCAGATCAGTGAAAGCGGCTCACGTCAGCCCGTGGCGATCGGCCGCGCGGGATCGGCCGACCACTCGCTCCACGACCCCGGATATAGCACCGAGCCGGTGAGCCCGGCATGCTCCATCGCGAGCAGGTTGTGACAGGCGGTTACACCCGAGCCGCATTGGTGCACGAGTTCCTCGGCGGGTCGGCCGCCGAGCAGCGGCGTGAAGGCGGCGCGTAATTCGTTTGCGGGCTTGAACTGGCCGCTGGCGGCCAGGTTTTCCTTGAAGAAGCGGTTGAGCGCGCCGGGGATGTGGCCGGCGGCGGCGTCCAGCGGTTCGACTTCGCCACGGAAGCGTTCGCCAGCGCGCGCATCGACGAGGCGCACGTTGCCGAGACGGCGGGCGAGCTGGGTGGCGTCGATCGTGGCGACGATCGAGGGCTGCTCGGGGTAGGGCGGTGCGGCTGCAGGCGCCGTCACCTCGGTCGTGAGCGTACCGCCGGAAGCTGTCCACGTGGCCACGCCGCCGTCGAGCACGGCAACTGCCTCGTGGCCCATCCAGCGCAGCATCCACCAGAGCCGGGCGGCATACATGCTGCCTTGGCGGTCGAGAGCGACGACCTGGGTGGCCGGGGTGATGCCGCAGCGGCCCAGCGTGCTGGCGAAGTCGGCGCGGGCTGGCAGCGGGTGGCGGCCCCTGAAGGCGCCATCGGCGCCGGTCTTGGGGCCGCACAGGTCGCGGTCCAGGTGCAGGTAGATCGCGCCGGGAAGGTGGCCCGCCTGCCAACTGGCCTCGCCGGCTTGGGTGTCGGCCAGGTCGAAGCTCACGTCGATGATGGCGAGCGGCGGGCCGCTGGCGATCAGCGACTGCAGTTCGGGGGCGGTGATGAGGGTGGTGAAGGTGTGCTGCATCGTCGGATGTGGATCTGATGTGGATGAATGGCGAGGTGTCGGGACAAGGGCTCGCGAATGTCGGTGAAAATCATTTCACACAAGTGTCCATCATCGGAGATCCAAAGAGTGAAGCCTGCAAGCATCGCCGCCCAAGCCCTGGGCTGGCTGGACGAAGAAACCCGCGGCATCGCACCGCCCATCCACACGGCGACGACCTACATTCGCGATCCCGACAACCAGTACCGCTCGGGCCGCATCTACTCGCGCGACCAGAACCCGACCTACGACCAGGCCGAGGCGGTGCTGACGGCGCTCGAAGGCGGCCACGGCTCGCTGCTGTTCGCCTCAGGCATGGCGGCGGCCACGGCGGTGTTCCAGGCTTTTGCGCCGGGCGACCATGTGATCGCGCCGAAGGTGATGTACTGGTCGCTGCGCAACTGGCTGATGAACTTCGCGACGCATTGGGGTTTGGTGGTCGAGTTCATCGACATGAGCAGCCCCGACGCGCTGCGCAGCGCGATCCAGCCCGGCAAGACCAAGCTGGTCTGGATCGAAACACCGGCGAATCCGCTGTGGACGATCACCGACCTGGCCGTGAGCTGCGAGATCGCGCATGCGGCGGGCGCGGTGGTGGCGGTCGATTCGACCATCGGCACGCCGGTGCTGACGCAGCCGCTCGCGCTCGGCGCCGATATCGTGATGCACTCGGCCACCAAGTATTTGAACGGGCACTCGGACGTGATCGCCGGCTCGCTGACGGCGCGGGTGGATTCGCCGCTGTGGGTGCGCATCCGCTCGATCCGCGCCCAGCTCGGCGGCGTGATGGGGCCGTTCGAGGCCTGGCTGCTGACGCGCGGCATGCGAACGCTGTTCCCGCGGGTGCGTGCGGCGTGCGTCAGCGCGCAGGCGATCGCCGAGCACTTTTCGCATCACGCGCTGGTCGAGGAGGTGCTGTACCCGGGGCTGCCGGGCTTTGTCGGCCATGACATTGCGAAGAAGCAGATGCAAGGCGGGTTCGGCGGGATGATGTCGATCCGCGTCCGCGCGCCCAAGGGTGGTGCGATCAGCGGCGAGGCGGCTGCCATTGCCGTGGCGGCGAACACGCAGTTGTGGAAGCGCGCGACCTCGCTCGGCGGTGTGGAAAGCCTGATCGAGCACCGTGCCAGCATCGAAGGCGTTGGCACGCCAGCGCCTGGGGATCTGTTGCGGATGTCGGTCGGCGTGGAAGACACCGGCGATCTGATCGACGATCTGGAAGCGGCGCTGCTGCGCGCGCAGGGGTGAGCCCTTATTCCGGCTGAGCTTGAGCCAGCGCTCCCGGTTCACCCTGAGCTTGTATTTCCGATCGTCCTGAGCCTGTCGAAGGACGGGCCAGTGCACTCCGAGGCAGGCTTCGACAGGCTCAGCCCGAACGGAACTGGGCGCTCAGCCCATCGCCCGCCGGTACCACTCGTGGAAGTGCTGCATGCCGTCTTCCATCGGGCTCTGGTAGGGGCCGACTTCATCGTCGCCGCGCTGCATGAGCGCGCGGCGGCCGGCGTCCATGCGGAGCGCGATCTCGTCGTCTTCGGTGCAGGTTTCCCAGTACGCCGCCTGTTCGGCTTCGACGAATTCGCGCTCGAAGGCTGCGATTTCTTCCGGGTAGTAGAACTCGACGACGTTGAGCGTTTTCTGCGGACCTTGCGGGTAGAGCGTGGAGACGACCAGCACGTGCGGATACCACTCGACCATCACGCCGGGGTAGTAGGTGAGCCAGATCGCGCCGTGCTTGGGTGGCACGCCGTTGCGGTAGGCGAGCACGGCGTCATGCCACTTGCGGTAGGCGGCCGAGCCGGGCTTGGCGAGTTCGTTCTTGGCGCCGACGGTCTGCACCGAGTGGTGCGGGCCGAACTCCCAGCGCAGGTCTTCGCAGGTCACGAACTGGCCGAGCCCCGGGTGGAACGGGGCGACGTGGTAGTCCTCGAGGTAGACCTCGATGAAGGTCTTCCAGTTGTAGTCGCACTCGTGCACCTGCGCGTGGTCGAACACATAGCCGGTGAAATCGAGATCGGCTGTCGGCCCGAGCCCCGCCAGGTCACCGGCCACGCTGCGGCCCGGTTTGCCCTTGGCGCCGGTCTCGAAGACCATGCCGTTCCAGGATTGCACCGGGTAGTTGTTGAGGTTCAGGCAAGGGTCGTCGGCGAAGTGCGGCGCGCCGATCAACTGGCCTTGCAGGTCGTAGGTCCAGCGGTGCAGCGGGCAGACGATGTTGCCGCGGGTGTTGCCCCGGCCGCGCAGCATGAGCGCCTGGCGGTGGCGGCACACGTTGGAGATGAGTTCCACGCCGCGCTCGGTGCGCACCAGCGCCCGGCCTTCACCTTCCTGTGGCAGCGCGTAGTAGTCGCCAATCTCCGGCACCGTGAGTTCGTGGCCCACGTAGCGCGGGTGGTTCTGGAACAGGCCCGACATCTCGCGCCGGAAGAGATCGGCGTCGAAGTAGGCAGTGACTGGGAGTTGCGAGCGGCTTCGCTCTAGCGCGTCAAGGTGGACGCTCAGATCGGACATGATCCCGGGGAATCTCCAAAAACCGATGCCGGCACGTGAGCGTTCCGGCAGATAGGTCGCCAGACGCGACGGGCCGCGGATTGTACCTGCGGGGTATCGATTCCATGCTGGCTGTTGCATGGTCATACGCCTTGAGGATGTGCCCCGACACGGTGCGCCGATGCCGCGCGCGTACCGATTCCCCTGACTACAATCGCGGTTTTGCGATCCGAAATGGCAAAACCCCAGACCACCACCGCGCCCACCGTCGTTGCCGTGAGCTACGAAGAAGCCTTGTCCGAACTGGACCGGCTCGTGGCCGCCATGGAAGGCGGACAAATGCCGCTGGACCGTCTGCTGGAGAGCTACAAGCGCGGCGCCGAACTGTTGGGCTTTTGCCGAAGCCGCCTCGAAGCGGTGGAACAGCAGGTCAAGGTGCTGGAAGATGGTCAGTTGAAGCCCTGGACCGCCGCATGAACCGAGCCGAATTCGACCTGTGGGCGCAACGCGAGACCGATGCGGTCGAGTCCGCGCTGCAAGCCTGGGTTCCCGCGGCCGCGCCGGCCGGGCTCGGCGTGGCGATGCGCTACGGCGTGCTCGATGGTGGCAAGCGCGTGCGCCCGCTTCTGGTGCTCGCTGCGGCACAGGCGGTCGATGGCTTGCGCGAAGCCGCGTTGCGCGCCGCTTGCGCCGTCGAGTTGATCCATGCCTATTCGCTGATCCACGACGACATGCCCTGCATGGACAACGACGTGCTGCGCCGCGGCAAGCCCACGGTGCATGTGCAGTTCGGTGAGGCGCAAGCCATGCTCGCCGGCGACGCCATGCAGGCGCTCGCTTTCGAGGTGCTCACGCCGCAGCAGGATGCCGATGTGCCGGCCGCGCTGCAGGCGCGGTTGTGTTCGCTGCTGGCGCGCTCGGCCGGCCACGCGGGCATGGCGGGCGGGCAGGCGATCGACCTCGCGAGTATCGGCAAGCCGCTCGACGAACACGCGCTGCGCGACATGCACCACCGCAAGACCGGAGCCCTGCTGCAAGCCAGTGTGCTGATGGGCGCGGCCTGCGGCGAGGTGAGCGCGGCGCAGTGGGCAGCGCTCACCGAATACGGCGATGCGATCGGCCTGGCCTTTCAGGTGGTCGACGACATCCTCGACGTGACACAAGCCTCCGAAACGCTGGGCAAGACCGCCGGCAAGGACATCGACAACAACAAGCCGACCTATGTGACCGTGCTCGGCCTCGACGCCGCCCGCCGCCATGCGCAGGCGCTGCGGGTTACTGCGCAGGCTGCGCTTGTGCGCAGCGGCTTGCCGCATGCCGGCTGGCTGAGTTTGCTGGCCGACAAGGTCGTGGATCGCGACAGTTGAGTTTGCCCATGAAACATCCACTGCTTGAAACCATCCAGAGCCCGGCCGATCTGCGCCGCCTTTCGCGCCTCGAACTGAAGCAGCTCGCCTCCGAGTTGCGGGATTTCGTGCTGCACAGCGTCGCCCAGACCGGCGGGCATCTGTCCTCGAATCTCGGCACGGTGGAGCTGACGATCGCGCTGCACTATGTGTTCCACACGCCCAAGGACCGCCTGGTGTGGGATGTGGGCCACCAGACCTATCCGCACAAGATCCTGACCGGCCGGCGCGACCGGATGTCCACGCTCAAGCAGATGGGCGGCATCTCCGGCTTTCCGCGCCGCGACGAGAGCGAGTACGACACCTTCGGCACGGCGCATTCGTCGACCTCGATCTCGGCCGCGCTCGGCATGGCCGTGGCCGCGCGCCAGAAGGGCGAAGACCGCAAGGCGGTCGCCATCATCGGCGACGGCGCCATGAGCGCCGGCATGGCCTTCGAGGCGCTGAACAACGGCGGGGTCTCGCATGCCGACATGCTGGTGGTGCTGAACGACAACGACATGTCGATCTCGCCACCGGTCGGCGCGCTCAACCGCCATCTGGCGCGGCTGATGAGCGGCAAGTTCTACGCGACCGCGCGCGACACCGCCAAGACGGTGCTCAAGAATGCACCGCCGCTGTTCGAACTCGCCAAGCGCTTCGAGGAACATGCCAAGGGCATGGTCGTGCCGGGCACGATCTTCGAGGAGTTCGGCTTCAACTATGTGGGCCCGATCGACGGCCACGACCTGGATTCGCTGATTCCCACGCTCGAGAACCTGCGTGACTTGAAGGGTCCGCAGTTCCTGCACGTCGTCACCAAGAAGGGCTACGGCTACAAGCTGGCCGAGGCCGATCCTGTCGCCTACCACGGCCCCGGCAAGTTCGACCCGGCCAAGGGCCTGGTCAAGTCGTCGGGCCCGGCCAAGGTGAGCTTCACGCAGGTCTTCGGCGACTGGTTGTGCGACATGGCCGCGGTCGACGAGCGTCTGGTCGGCATCACACCGGCGATGCGCGAAGGCTCGGCTCCTGGGGATTTTTGCCTCGCGATCACATAGTTGGTGAAGTTGGGGCGATCCTACTGAGGACAGATTGAGCCTTCCGGGACGCCGCAGCCAACGCTCAAACTGCTCCGGGACCCGCCAGCGTATTGAGGTTGAGCCGAAACGTCTCGACGGTGAATTGTTTACCGCCGGGAGACAGGACGCTTCTGGAGTCTTGCGGCATGAATCCTATTTGCGTTGCGCACCGTTGCAGTTCTTCATAAGAC